>JAFWAZ010000120.1 GCA_017507425.1 Oscillospiraceae bacterium
CGCCGCAGCGGGTGCACTTGCCGTTGACGTACTCATGGCCCAGAGCGGGGATCTCGCGGGTCTCGGTCTCGCCGCACTCACAGGTGCGGGTTTCGACACCGGCCTCAGTGCAGGTAGCGGGAGTGGTGACAGTCCAGTCAGACCACTCGTGCTCGTGGGGCTGCTCGCCGGTGACGGTGATGTGATACATGGTACCGCCGATCGCCACATAGGTCTCACCGCTGCCGACGGCGGTGAAGACGATCTTCGTGCCGGTCTCCTCGGTGGAGGAGGTCACTTCGTAGATGTCCCACTGGCTGCCGGAATCGCTGGCGGCGGACCAGTCCACCCAGCCGGCGGCGCAGGTGCGGTTGCCGCCGAAGTCGTTGAGGTAGGCGCTGTTCTGGGAGATGGTCCAGGTGCCGCTCAGGTAGCTCAGGGTCAGGGTGGCGGCATCGTCGGTGAGTCCGGCGGAATCGCTGCCCACGGTCATGTACTTGCCGTTCTGATCCTGAACCGTGTAGCCGCCGTCGGTGGAGGTGACGGTCCAGATCGCAGCAATGGTGGCGTTGTCCTTGGAACCGGCGAGGCTCAGGCCCTTTGCGGTGTTGGCCGTTGCGGGGGCATTGGTGACGGGCTTACCGGCCCGGGTGTTGACCAGCATATATCTGCTGCCGCTCTGGATGGATGTGACCTTGGAGGCGGTGGAGAAGGTCTCGGACAGGATGCCGGACAGCTCCACGGTGGCGACATCGGGATCCAGCGCGCTGGTGTCGGTATCCTTGTAATTGCCGGACAGATCGGTGAACTCGGCGGTCTCGCCGACTGCCAGCTCGATCATCTCCAGACCGCCCCGGACACGGACGATGTACAGGGTATCGCCGATGGTGATGTTGGTGGTGCCGGGGTACAGGCCGGTGAAGACCAGCTCGGTGGAGGAGACGGTCTCCTCGGTGACGGGGTAGATGGTCCACAGGGAACCGGCGTCGGTGGAGGCGTCATAGATGCCGTCGCCGTTCCAGCCGGAGGCACAGACGCCCTTGTTGGCGGCGTCATTCAGGTAGGCATCGCCCTGACTCAGAGTCCAGTTGGAGTTCTTGTAAACGACATTGACGACGGACTCGTCAGAAACGACATTTGCATCGTTCTGGACGATGGACAGGTACTTGCCCTCGGCATCCTGAACGGTCCAGCCCTCGCCGGAGGCGGTGAGGGTCCAGACGGCGTTGTCAGAGATGCTGTCCTTGGTGCCCTCCAGACTCAGACCGGCCATGGTACCGGCCTCGCCCTCCTGAGCGGCGGCATCCAGATTGGTCAGGGTCTTGTTTGCACGGTTGTTGACCAGGATGTACTTGCCGTCCGTCAGGGTGGAGACGGCGTTGCCCCGGGTCCGGGTGGTGGAGCTGGTGCCGGAGATGGAGACGGAGGCGATCTTTTCGTCCTCGATGACGGGCTCGGCATCGGAGAAGTTGCCGGTCAGGTCGGTGATGGTCTTGGTCTGACCCAGCTTCACATCCACCACAACGGCCCGGTCAGCGTCGCCATGGAAGGTGCCGTGCTCGTGGACACCGATGTCGGGGAACAGATCCAGCTCGTTTCCGAAGAAGTCCAGACCGCCGTTGTCCTCGATGGGGATACCGGCGTTGACGGCGGGGGAGTCGGGGCTGACCTTGTAGCCGTCAAAGGCGCTGCGGTCATGGACAAGGCCATTCTCCTGTGCGCCGGCGGGACCCTTGCCGGGATCGACGAACAGGGGATCGTCGGTGATGGCGTTCTCATCGGCGGGGATGGTCTCGAAGTTGTAGTAGATGTTGTTCTGCCACTCGGCGGTGATGTCGCCCCAGTTGCCCAGCGTGGCATCGGCGGGAGTGGAACCGGCGTAGTAGAAGATGTTGTTGGAGATGGTGTTGCCCCGGCCGCCGCTCATACCGGTGCGGTTGACCTTGACGCCCTCCTTGATGTAGAAGACGTTGTTGTAGATCTCACCGTTGGGGCTGCTGGCCAGATTCAGGACACCGGCCAGATCGTTCTGGCTGATGTTGTAGCGGAAGACGGTATTGCAGGCGTACTGGCCGCAGAACATGACGGCGCCGCCGGCGTTGTTGCAGGAATAGTTGTACTGGTAGATGGCATTGTCGCCCCAGTCTGCATCCCATGCCTGACCGTCGGGGTTGGCGGTGGAGTTGTAGGCCTCGTTGTACTGGAGGATGGCGGTCTTGCACATCCAGGGCCAGATACCGGCGGCCACCAGCTGGCCGTCACTGGGACCGTAGATCTCGGTGGTCATATCCTGACAGTAGCCGTCGAGGACGTTGTACTCCATGATGGGCTGATAGCAGTACATGGTGGTGATGCCGTCGCCGCCGATGTTGGTCAGGTAGTTGTTGCGGATGACCACATTGGTGGAGCCGTAGGTCTTGCAGACCTCGGGATCGATGGTGGGACCGTAGGTGAACTGATCCCAGTGGGCGGTGTAGCCCACGGCGATGCCCCAGCGGTTGGCCTCGTCCACGCGGCAGCCCTCAATGAGGACATCGTCAAACTTGGCGGGGCCGGTGGCAGCCATGTCGTCAGGCATATGGCACAGCAGGTAGATGCCGCCGTTTGCCATGTGCTTGTTGCGGACGTGGCCCTCGATGTTGCGGACATCCAGATTCCGCAGATAGATGTGGTCCACGGTGCCGATGTTCTCGGCGATGCCAGCCACGCCGGTGCGGTCGTAGCGGGACAGGGAGTTGTAGACCTCACCGGGGGCGTAGTGGCCCTCGTTGGTCATGGCGATGTTGCTGATCTCGATGTACTCCACATCGTACAGCAGGATGCAGGAGGACACGTTGCCCCGGTACTTGTGCAGGGTGTTGTCCAGACGCTTGCCGTAGTCCTGATACCAGATGCCCTTGCCGTTGGTCTGGATCAGGGGCTTGGGCTGGTTCTCATCGCCGTAAGCGTCGATGATGATGGGAGCCTCAGCGCTGCCGGAGCCCTTGACATGCAGGTACTCGTCGACAAACACGGAGCCCCGCTCCAGCAGGACCCGGTCGCCGGGCTGCAGGGTGATCTCGTTGATCTCCAGCAGGCTGGCGAAGGGGGTGCTCTCGCTGGTGCCGTTGTTGCCTTCGGCGCCGTTCAGAGAGCTGACATAGTAGGTGGTGCCGCTGACAGTCGCGGTGTCATCCTCTGCATGGGCGAAAACCGGCATGCAGGAGAAGATCATCACGAAAGCCATCATTGCGGCGAGGATTCTTTTGCTCATTGCGTTCCTTCCTTCCAATTGTGATTTATACCAAAGCGGTTTTCATACCGCCTGCGGTACCTAGGGGAGCTGTTCCGCCGTAAAGCGGTACAGGGCTTCCAGATCGCCCTGAATCTGCATGGTTTCCATGCGCCGGACGATGAGATCATCGTAGCGGCTCTCCCGGATGGATTGCTCCACGATGGACTGAACGTCCTCCAGAGGGACATAGTCGTGATCGATCCGTTGGCAGCACTGGATCAGACACAGCCAGTCCCCCAGATCGATGATCTGGGAGAGATCGCCGGTGCTCAGGCCCTCCGAATAGGCCAGAATGTCGCCGTGGGAGCGGGCGTAGGTGCCGTAGGTTGCGGGATCCACGGTGATCTGCTGATAATAGGCCTTCAGCCCGGGCATATCCTCCAACGCGGCGGCAAGGCTTCCGCGTTCCAGCGCCAGATCGCGGAGGGTCTGCAGCGCGGAGCGCAGGGTGTCGGCCTCCTCCGGGGCGGGGCGGAGCACCAGAAAGGCCAGCTCCAGAGAATCGGGCTGCCGGAAGAGGTTGTCCCGGTCGGCTTCGTATCGCTGAAGAAGCTCCTCCTGCGTGATCCGGTTTTCGGGATTGTCGGGATCCTCGCAGAACTGCAGGCGGAGGCCGGAGGCCCGGTAGTCGATGTAGTCGTTCAGGGTGAACTGGGGGAGACCGGTGACGATGCTGCCGGTGTCCAGCGCTTCGAGCCGCTTGCGGTTGACTTCCTCCATGTCCTGCAGCATGGCCCCGTAGCCTGCGTCGGCCAGATAGCCCCGCTCCACCGCCAGCGTGCCCACGGCGTAATATTCGGTCAGGAGCTCGAGGGTGCGCTCCATGGTCAGCCGGCAGGGGTCGCCCAGCACGGTTTCTGTGCTCCAGTCCTTCAGGGAAATGCCGGCGGCTGCGTGGTCGGAGAGGACATCATTGCGGGCCTGATACATGGCCCGCAGGTACTCCTCCTCGGTGATCCGGAAGCCCGCTGCCTCCAGCCGGGGGAACCGGGGGACATGGGCCCACAGGCACAGCGCCAGCACGGCCGGGATCAGAACCGCAGCCAAGAGAGCCGGGATCGGCCACTTCTTTTTGGTGGGTGGTTTTTTTGACATGTGACTCCTCCTTTTTGGAGAAAAACCCAACATAATGAACAGATTTTCTGCTATTCATTATAACTGTGTTTGTGGATATTGTCAACGGCAAACAGGGTCGGCGCTTTTTCCCAATCTTGACTTTTTGGATGAAAATGGTATAATGTTCCTACAACCGATCTGACGCCGAAAAAGCCTTTGAGGCGGAAGATACAGTTCCAACCGAAATTCAGAGCCCGTGTGACGGGTTTCTTGTTGTACCCATTTTGGAAGCTGCATCTTCTCGGATGCAGCTTATTTTTGTTTGAAGGAGCATTTTCTATGGAAACCAGAGTCGCCGTCATCAGCATCATCATCGAGGATCCCGCCTCCGTGCAGGCCATGAATGACATCCTCCACACCTACGCCGAGTACATCATCGGCCGTATGGGCATCCCCTACCGGAGCAGGGGCATCAGCATCATCTCCGTGGCGGTGGATGCGCCCATGAACATCATCAACACCCTCTCCGGCAAGATCGGCAAGCTCCCCGGCGTCAGCGCCAAGGCTGCCTACTCCAAGTGACGCCATGGGTGTGGGAAAGCTGCGCCTGAGATGGCGCATCGCATTGACATTGCTCCCCGTTGCCGCGGGACTGCTGGCGCTGGGGATGGGCCGGGTGCCCATCAGCCCCGGCGGTGTTTTCGCCGCCCTGACCGGCGGGGATGTGGACAATCTGACAAGAATGACGGTCTTCAACCTGCGTCTGCCCCGGATCCTGCTGGCGGCGCTGGCGGGGGCGGGACTGTCGGCGGCGGGCTGCGCGTTCCAGAGTCTGTTCGCCAATCCCCTCGCCACCCCGGACACCCTCGGCGTGGCCAGCGGCGCCAGCTTCGGCGCGGCGCTGGGCCTGCTGCTGGGTCTGCCCCTGCTGGGGGTGCAGGCCATGGCCATGGTCATGGGCGCCGCCGCGGTGGCGCTGACATGGCTGGGCGGCACCGGAAAGGGTAGGGGCATGAGCTCCATCGTCCTGTCGGGCATCATGATGGGCTCCCTGTTCAATGCGCTGGTGTCGCTGGTCAAGTTCCTCGCCGACGAGGAATCCCAGCTCCCCGCCATCACCTACTGGCTCATGGGCGGCCTGAACAATGCCGCCTTTGAGACGCTGCTGCTGGGGGCGCCGCCGATCCTGATGGGTATTTTGATCCTGTATCTGCTGCGGTGGCGGCTGAATCTGCTCCCCTTAAGCGAGGACGAGGCGAGGGCCTCCGGTGTGAACATCACCGCCCTGCGCATCACCACGGTGATCTGTGCCACGGCCATCACCGCCGCCTGCGTCGCCATGTGCGGACAGGTGGGCTGGGTGGGCCTGCTGGTGCCCCATATGTGCCGGATGAAATTCGGCAGTAACCATCTTTCTCTGCTTCCGGCGTCCGTCAGCGTCGGCGCGGCGTTTCTGATCGCCGTGGACACCGTGGCCCGGAGCGCATCGGCCCAGGAGATCCCCCTGTCCATCCTGACGGCGGTGATCGGCGCACCCTTCTTCATCTTCCTCATGCGCAGAAAGGCCGGGTGGAACGGATGAATCTGACAGTCAAAAACGGAACCTTTTCCTATCATCGGGGCGGCGAGCCCATCTTCCGGGATGTGAATTTCTCGGTGGATTCCGGGGAAATCTTAGCGATCCTCGGCCCCAACGGCGCGGGCAAGACCACCCTTCTGCGCTGCATCACGGGCATGCTGAAATGGAACACCGGCGGGAGCCTGCTGGACGGGGAGCCCATCGCTGCCATGAGCCCCGGAAAGCTCTGGAGCAAAATGGCCTATGTGCCGCAGGCCAAGGGCGCCTCCTCCGCCTACACCGCCTTTGAGACAGTGCTGCTGGGCCGCAGCGGACGGCTGAGCCCATTTGCCACCCCCGGTAAGGCCGACATCCAAAAGGCTGAGGAGGTCATGGAGCTGCTGGGCATCTCAAATCTCCGGGACAAGCATTGCAGCGCCATCAGCGGCGGCGAGCTGCAGATGGTGCTCATCGCCCGGGCGCTGGCGGCGGAGCCGAAAGTGCTGATCCTCGACGAGCCCGAGAGCAATCTGGACTTCAAAAATCAGTTGGTGGTGCTGGACGCCATGAGCCGTCTGGCGGCGGGCGGCATGACCTGCATCTTCAATACCCACTATCCCGCCCACGCACTGCAGCGCTCGGGCAAAGCGCTGATCCTCAGCAAGGGCGGCGCCTACGAATTCGGCCCCACGGCTTCCGTGGTCAATGAAGCCTCCATCCGCCGGTCCTTCGGCGTGGACGCGGTCATCGGCAGCATCGAAACCCCCACCAGCATCCTGCAGAACGTCATCCCCCTGCAGATTGCAGGAGGCGAAACGGAGGAGGAGGACGCCGATCAGCGCTCCATCGCCACAGTCACCGTCATCGCCACCGGCAATTCCTCCGCGGGCCGCATCAACGCCCTGCTCAGCGAGTATGGCGGCATGATCGTGGGCCGCATGGGCATGCCCTACCGGGAGGCGGGGCTGTATTTGATCACCGTGACGCTGGACGGCAGCCGCCACAGAATTCAGCAGCTGGCCCAAGCCTTGGGCACCCTGCCCGACGTCAGCGTCAAGGCCACGTTTGCCAAAGAAAGGGAGGGCCTATGAACTGTGAGACTCTGATCCGCACCCTTGCCCGGGAGCGTTCCCTGTCCCGGGAGGACTGGGAGCGGCTGTTTGCGGAATATGACGAAGAAGACGTTTCCCTCGCCATGGAGCTGGCCCGGAAAACCGCACTGGAGCGGTTCGGAAAGCAGGTCTGGTTCCGGGGGATCATCGAATTTTCCAACATTTGCAGATGCGATTGCTATTACTGCGGCATCCGCTGCTCAAATCATAACGTCTCCCGCTATCGGCTGACCGAGGAGGATATCCTCGCGTGCTGCGCCGAGGGCTACGCCGGAGGCTTCCGCACCTTCGTGCTGCAGGGCGGCGAGGACGGCTGGTTTACGGATGAGCGGATGGCTGCCATCATCCGGGCCATCAAGGAAAAATACCCCGACTGCGCCGTGACCCTCTCTCTGGGCGAACGGAGCCGGGAGAGCTACCAGATGCTCTTCGACGCCGGCGCCGACCGGTATCTGCTCCGCCATGAGACGGCGGACGAAGCCCACTTCCGGATGCTCCACCCGGAAAATCAGACTCTTTCCAACCGCCTGCGCTGTCTGCGGGATCTGAAAGACATCGGCTACCAGACCGGCTGCGGCATCATGGTGGGCACCCCCGGACAGACCCCCGCCACGCTGGCCTCCGATATGCTGTTCATGCGGTCGCTGGAACCCCAGATGATCGGCGTGGGCCCGTTCCTGCCCCATCGGGATACGCCGTTCCGGGAGGAAAAACCGGGCAGCGTGGAGCTGACGCTGTTCATTCTGGCCCTGTGCCGGCTGATGCTCCCGAATGTTTTGCTGCCCGCCACCACGGCCCTCGGCACCGCCGAGTCCGACGGGCGCATCCGGGGCGTTCTGGCAGGCTGCAACGTCATCATGCCGAATCTGTCCCCGGCATCCGTGCGGAAAAAATACATGCTTTACGACAACAAGGCCGGCACCGACCTGACCGCCGCCGAGGGTGTCGCCCTCCTGCGGCAGCAGATGGCGAAGATCGGCTACGAGGTGGTCATCGGCCGCGGCGATTACCAAAAGGAGGAAACACCATGATCAAACTGGCAGTATACGGCAAGGGCGGCATCGGCAAGTCCACCACCGTGTCCAATCTGGCGGCGGCCATGGCCGATCTGGGCCTGAAGGTCATGCAGATCGGCTGCGACCCCAAGGCGGACTCCACCGCTGCCCTCCACGGAAAAAAGCAGGTGGACACCGTCCTCGAGCTGGTGCGCACCCGAAAGAACGACTTTACCCTCGAAGACATGGTGACGGTCGGCTACGGCGGCGTCATCTGTGTCGAGGCCGGCGGCCCCACACCGGGCCTCGGCTGTGCGGGACGGGGCATCATCGCCGCGCTGGAAAAGCTGGCGGAAAAGGGCGCTTACGAAACCTATACCCCCGACGTGGTCATCTATGACGTGCTGGGCGACGTGGTCTGCGGCGGCTTCTCCATGCCCATGCGCGCGGGCTACGCCGACAAGGTCTTCGTCATCACCTCCGGCGAGAACATGGCCATCCATGCCGCCGCAAACATCGCCATGGCGGTGGAGAACTTCAAGGGCCGTGGCTACGCCACCCTCGGCGGCATCATCCTCAACCGCCGCAACGTCAAAAACGAGGACGCCAAGGTGGCCGAGCTGGCCGAGGACATTCACAGCTCCGTCATCGCCGCCTTAAGCCGTAGCGACACGGTGCAGGAGGCCGAGGAGCTGGGCAAAACCGTCGTCGAAGCCTTTCCCGACAGCCCCATGGCGGGCGAATATCGGGCCTTGGCAAGGACGCTTCTGGAAGTCTGCGGGGTGAGGGTATGCTGAAACGGGTAAACGAACGGCAGGAGCTGAAGGGCATCCCCATCCGCGCCGCTGGATTCCCCAGCCCCTTTCCCTCGGGGCTGGAATATGCCTCCCCGGCCCGGGGCACGTGGAACATCGTCCACACGGGCATGCTGATCCCCGAGGCCCACGAGATCTTCGTCTGCGGCGCCAGCTGCCTGCGGGGCGTGGTGCTCACCGCGGCGGAGCTGGGCATGTCCGACCGGTTCTCCACCGTGGAGGTGCGGGAGAATAACCTGCTGGACGGCGACATGGAGGAGCTGGTCATCGAGGGCGTCTGCGACATCCTCCGCAGGCTCCCCAAGCTGCCTCCCGCCGTGCTGGTCTACACCAGCTGCGTCCACCACTTTGCGGGCTGTGATCTGGAGATGATCTACGCCGAGCTCCGACGCCGGTGGCCGCAGGTGGATTTCGTGGACTGCTACATGAATCCCATCATGCGCAAGAGCGGCCTGACCCCCGATCAGCTCATGCGAAGCCGCCTGTACATGCTCCTGAAGCCCCGGCCCATCCGGGAAAACGCCGTCGCCCTGATCGGCAGCGACCTGCCTATGGCGACAAACAGCGACCTGATGCAGCTTCTACAGGGGAAGAAGATCCACGAGATCACCGCCTGCAAAACCTACGCAGAGTATCAGGAGATGGCGGAAAGTGCCCTGTACATCTCCTCCTACCCAGCCGCCAAGGCCGGCGGCGATATGCTGGCCCAGCGGCTGGGCGGGCAGCACCTGTACATCCCGTTCAGCTACGACTACGACGAGATCGAAGCGGGTCTGAACCGGGTCTGCGAAGCTGTCGGCGTTCCCGTGCCGGATTTCGAGGGCCGAAAGCGGGAGTGTGAAGCGGCCCTCGCCGAAACCAAGGCCCTCCTCGGGGATACCCCCATCGCCATCGACTATACCTTCTGCCCCCGGCCTCTGGGGCTGGCGAAGCTGCTGCTGGGTGCCGGGATGAACGTACAGCGGGTGTATCTCGACACCGTTACCGGCGAGGAGCGGGCCGCGTTCGAGTACCTGCGGGAGCATCACCCCGATCTGATGCTCTATCCCACTGTCCACGCCGCCATGCGCTTCCACGCGCCCAAGGAATCCTCGGATTTCCTCGCCGTGGGCCAGAAGGCCGCCCATTTTACCAACACGGAGCACTTCGTCAACGTGGTGGAGGGCGGCGGCATGCACGGCTTCCAAGCGGTTTTGGAGACGCTGGCGCTGATGCGTCAGGCATACCAAGAGAAAAAGCCCCTGCGTGAGCTGATCCAGATCAAGGGCATGGGCTGTGGAGGATGCGTATGAACCAGACTTCCAGAATCATTTCGACCTATTCCGCCGACACCTTCGGCGTGTGCTCGGCGCTCTTTGAGCTGGGGGGCATGACCGTCATGCATGACGCCTCCGGCTGCAACTCCACCTACACCACCCACGACGAGCCGAGGTGGTACGACATGGACTCCATGGTCTATATCTCGGCCCTAAGCGAAATGGAGGCCATCCTCGGCGATGACGAAAAGCTCATCGGCGACATCGTCTCCGCCGCGGAGCAGCTTGCTCCCAGATTTATCGCCGTGGCGGGCACCCCCATCCCAGCCATGACGGGCTTCGACTTCTACGCCGTGGCGGCCCTGATCGAAGAACGCACCGGGATCCCCGCCTTCGGCTTCGCCACCACCGGCATGAACACCTATGTCCACGGCGCATCCATGGCCCTTGCAGCGCTGGCGGAGCGCTTTGCGGAAGCGCGGGAGAAAGAGGAGAAGACCGTCAATCTCCTCGGACTGACCCCGCTGGACTTCTCCGTCAACGGAAGCGACGGTTCCATGGTGGAGGTGCTGGAGAAAAACGGCTGGCGCGTCCGGGCCCGCTGGGCCATGGGAAGCTCTCTGGAGGAGATCGCCGCCTCCGGCGGCACGGCGGTGAATCTGGTGGTATCCGCCGGGGGACTGGGCGCCGCCAAGGTGCTGCAGCGCCGGTTCGGGACGCCCTACATCGTCGGCGTGCCCTACGGCAAAGCATGGACGGCACGGCTGCTGGAAGCGCTGGAAACCGGGGCGCAGCCCCAAATGCCGGAGCTTGACGGCGGCGACATCGTCCTCATCGGCGAGGGTGTCACATCCCTGAGCCTTGCCTGCGCCATAGAGCTGGAAACCGGCCGCAGCGTGAAAGTGATTTGCCCCACGGAATGCGACGGGGCGCTCCTGCGCAAAAAAGACCGGCTGTGCCGGTTTGAGGAGGAGATCGAGGGAGCGCTGAGGGGGGCGAAGTGCATCATCGCCGATCCCCTTTACCGGCCCATCTGCCCGGCGGAAGCGGAATTCAGGGCATTGCCCGCCGAGAGCTTCTCCGGCCGCATTTACCGGGAACAGATCCCCAATCTGGTCAAAGACTTTGATGCGTTTGTAAAAAAGCTAAGATAGGATTGAGCCCGTAGGGAACGGCTATGGCCGTTCCGCGGTGAAATCTGATGAGTGGCAACCATGTCGGGCGAATCCGCAAACGGTACGAATTCGCCGAAGGTTTTCTGTATTAGTTACTCGGTTCTGCGGAACGGTCAATGCCCGTTCCCTACATTGTACAAAATGAGGTGTTTTGCATGAAAAAACTGATTTGCCTGATCCTCTGTCTGCTTCTGCTGACCGGCTGCGGCGTGAGTGTGGAGGAGAACACCCGTACCGTCGTGGATCACGACGGCGTGGAAGTGCGGCTCCCGGAAAAGGTGGAGCGGATCGTGGTCTGTGACATCCTGCCCCTGCCGTCCGTGCTGAGCGTCTTCTTTGATTCCGCCGACAAGATCGTCGGCATGTCCGGCACCAGCATGGGCGCGGCGGAAAACGGCCTGCTGGGCCAGCTTTACCCCGAGATCCTGAACGCCGAGACGGGCTTCATCGACGGCTCCACCGTCAACACCGAGGAGCTGATGAAGCTGGAGCCCGATGTGGTGTTCTACAATGCCTCCCGCAAAGAGCTGGGCGAGCAGCTGCGCAAGGCGGGCTTCCCGGCGGTGGCCATCTCCGTCAACAAGTGGGAGTACAATTCCATCGAAACCCTGAACAACTGGATCGCCCTGCTGGGGGAGATCTTCCCGGAAAATGACAAGGCCCAGACCGTCAAGGCCTACTCCGACAGAATCTACAGCATGGTTCAGGAGCGGGTGGCGGATATCCCCGACGGGGAACGGGTGCGCACTTTGTTCCTGTACCAGTATTCCGAAACCAATCTGCAGACCTCCGGCAAAAAGTTCTTCGGTCAGTGGTGGGCCGACGCCATCGGCGCGGTGAACGTGGCCGAGGAGCTGGCTACCGACAACTCCGTGGCGGTGAACATGGAGCAGGTCTACGCGTGGAACCCCGAATTGATTTTCATTACCAACTTCACCACCGCCATGCCCGAGGATCTCTATAACAACACTGTGGGCGTCTACGACTGGAGCCCCATCGCTGCGGTGGAGCACCAGCGGGTCTACAAGATGCCCCTTGGCATGTACCGCAGCTATACCCCCGGCGCGGATACCCCCGTGACGCTGCTGTGGCTGGCGAAGACCGCCTATCCCGACCGGTTTGCGGATATTGACATCATCGCCGAAACCAAGGCCTATTACAGCGAGGTCTTCGGCGTGGAGCTGACCGACGAGCAGGCGGCATCCATTTTTGAACCCGCCGCCGAAGCCGGCGGAGGCTTCTGAGAGGAGGAAACAATATGAGCATGAACAGCACACCCTCCGGTGAGCGGATACACATCGGCTTTTTCGGCCGCAGAAATGCGGGCAAGTCCAGCGTGGTCAACGCGGTGACGGGGCAGGATCTGGCGATCGTCTCCGACGTGAAGGGAACCACCACCGACCCGGTCAGCAAGGCCATGGAGCTGCTGCCTCTGGGCCCCGTGATGATCATTGACACCCCGGGCTTCGACGACGAGGGCCATCTGGGCGAGCTGCGCATCCGCAAGACCCGGCAGGTGCTGAACAAGACGGATATCGCCATTCTGGTGGTGGACGCCACCGAGGGGCAGCGCGACTGCGACCGGGAGCTGATCGGCCTGTTCCGGGCCAAGGAGATCCCCTATCTGGTGGTCTACAACAAGACCGACCTCCTTGCAGAGATTCCCGGGGATACGGACAGGGAGATCTACGTCAGCGCCCGGACGGGAGCGAAGATCTTTGAGCTGAAGGAGCGCATGGCCCGTCTCCGCTCCGATGCCCCAGAAAACCGGATCATCGCCGACAAGCTTTCCCCCGGCGACTTTGTGCTGCTGGTGGTGCCCATCGACAAGGCCGCCCCCAAGGGCCGCCTGATCCTGCCCCAGCAGCAGACCATCCGGGATATTCTGGAGGCCAACGCCGCCGCCATCGTGGTCAAGGAAACCGAATTGGCGCAGACCCTGTGCGATCTGGGCCGGGCTCCGGCGCTGGTTATCACCGACAGTCAGGTCTTTGACTCCGTGGCGAAGATCGTCCCCCCCGAAATCCCCCTGACCTCCTTCTCCATCCTGATGGCGCGGTACAAGGGCCTGCTCGGGGAAGCTGTCCGGGGCGCTGCGGCGGTGGAGAAGCTGAAAGACGGCGACACCATCCTGATCGCCGAGGGCTGCACCCACCACCGCCAGTGCAACGACATCGGCACCGTCAAGATCCCCGGCTGGCTCCGCGGTCATACCGGAAAAACCCTGAATATCCGGGCCGTGGCAGGAACGGAGTACCCCGATGACCTGAGTCCCTACGCCATGGTCATCCACTGCGGCGGCTGTATGCTGAACGAGCGGGAGGTCCGCTACCGCATGAAGTGCGCCGCCGATCAGGGCGTGCCCATCACCAATTACGGTACCCTGATCGCCTACCTCAACGGAATCCTGCCCCGGAGCATCGAGATTTTCCCGGAGCTGACCGCAGAATGAACCGGGAACGATTGAGAATATGGGGCGCGGTATGCCTGATCGGACTGGTGCTGCTGATCGCGGCTGGAACCGCAGGATGCACGCGGGGGGAGCCGGCCACGTCTGCGGTTCCGTCCACCGCAGTACCGGAAACCACGGCGGCCACCCAGCCGCCAGCCACCGTCCCTCCCACAACGGCTCCGGCGGAAACGGAGCCGCCGGAGCGGGTACGGGCCCGGCAGATTCTGGAGGAGATGACCCTGGAGGAGAAGATCTGCCAGCTCTTTCTCGTCACCCATGACCAGCTTGCCGGTGTCTCCGGCGTCACCCAGTCCGGCCCCGCCACCGAGGCGGCCCTTGGGCAATATCCCGTGGGCGGCGTCATCTATTTTTCTCCCAATCTGCGCAGCCGGGAGCAGACTGCACAGATGATCGCGGATCTCCAGTCCTATTCCAAACTGGGGCTGTTTGTCTCCGTGGATGAGGAGGGCGGCATCGTCACCCGTCTGGGCCAGAATCGGGCCATGGGCGTCACGGACTTCCCCAACATGGGAGTCATCGGCGAGGACGGCGATCCTGCCGCGGCCTATGAGGTTGGCTATACCCTCGGCACCGAGCTGGCGGAGCTGGGCTTCAATCTGGACTTTGCCCCGGTGGCGGATGTGGATTCCAATCCGAAGAACCCGGTCATCGGCGCCCGGGCCTTCCATTCCGACCCGCAGATCGCGGCAAGCTTGGTTGCGGCCTGCGTGGAGGGTTTCGGCGACAGCGGAACCCTGTGCACCCTGAAGCACTTCCCGGGCCACGGTGATACGGCATCTGACAGCCATTACGGCGCCGTCAGCGTGGACAAAACGCTGCAGGAGCTGGAGGAATGTGAACTGCTGCCCTTCCGGGCCGGCATCGAGGTCGGGGCCCCCTGCGTCATGGTGGGTCATATTTCCCTGCCTGAGGTGACGAATGATACGCTGCCCGCGACGCTGTCCTTTGAGATCGTCTCCTGCCTGCTGCGGGAGCAGATGGGCTTTGAGGGCCTGATCATCACGGACTCCATGTCCATGCAGGCGATCACGGATCACTACGATTCCGGCGAAGCCGCCGTCATGGCTATCCGGGCGGGCGTGGATGTGATCCTGATGCCCCAAAGCCTGTCCGGCGCCATCGAGGGCGTACGGGAGGCTGTGGAAAACGGCGAGCTGACGGAGGCACGGATCGACGAAAGCGTCCTGCGGATCCTCGAAACGAAGCTGCGCAGCGGCATCATTCCCATGGAATAAAACAACCGGCCCACATGGTGGGCCGGTTTTCAGTGTGTCAAAAAAGGCCGGATTTCAACCCGTAGGGGACGGCGTCCTCGACGTCCCGGCGGTAGAATCCTGCATTATTTTGAGATTTTCGGCGAATTCGCAATATTTTCGAGCGGGTCGTCCGGGAGGCCGACCCCTACATATAGGTTCTTTGACAGCCTGAAACCGGCCCACATGGTGGGCCGGTTGTTCGGTTATTTGCCCGGGCCGGCGGTGTCGGCGCCGTCGCCGGTGAGTCCCAGTTTTTTGGCAAAGTCCTGACGCATTTTGTACTTGAGGATCTTGCCTGCGGCGTTCATGGGGAAAGATTCCACGAACTCGATGTAGCGGGGCACCTTGTGGCGGGCCATGCTGGCGCGGATGTAGGCGGTCATTTCCTCGGCGGTCATGGAGCCGGATTCTTTCAGAATGATTGCCGCCATGATCTCCTCGCCGTAGCGCTTGTCGGGGACGCCGATGACCTGAACGTCACGAACCTTGGGATGGGTGTAGATGAATTCCTCGATCTCCTTGGGGTAGATGTTCTCACCGCCGCGGATGATCATGTCCTTCAGGCGGCCGGTGATCCGGTAGGTGCCGTCGGCGTCCCGGCAGGCCAGATCGCCGGAGTGGAGCCAGCCCTCGGCGTCCACGGTGTCCCGGGTGGCCTCGGGCATCTTGTAGTAGCCCTTCATGGTGTTGTAGCCCCGGGAGCAGAATTCGCCGTTGACGCCGTCGGGAACCTCTTCGCCGGTCTCCGGGTCGATGATCTTGCACTCCACGTGGGGGAAGTCATAGCCCACGGTCTCCGTGCGCAGCATCAGATCGTCGGTCCACGCGGACATGGTGGAGCCGGGGGAGGACTCGGTCTGGCCGTAGACACTGACGATGCCCCGCATATTCATCTCGTCGGGCTGTGCGGCCCGGCGCATGAGCTCGGGAGGACAGCCGGCGCCCGCCATGATGCCCGTGCGCATGTGGCTGAAGTCCGTCTTGCGGTAGTCGGGGTGGTTGAACATGGCGATGAACATGGTGGGAACGCCGTTCATGGCGGTGATCCGCTCCTGATTGATGCAGGCGAGGGAGGATTTCGCGGAGAAATAGGGCAGGGGGCAAACGGTGGCGCCGTGGGTCATGCTGGAGGTCATGGAGAGCACCATGCCGAAGCAGTGGAACATGGGCACCTGAATGAGGAACCGGTCGGCGGTGGAGAGGCCCAGCCGGTCGCCGATGCACTTGCCGTTGTTGACCACATTGTAGTGGGTCAGCATGACGCCCTTGGGGAAACCGGTGGTGCCAGAAGTGTACTGCATATTGCAGACATCATCCGGATGGATATTTGCCGCCATACGGTGAACTTCTTCCAGAGGTGCCAGATC
>JAFWAZ010000121.1 GCA_017507425.1 Oscillospiraceae bacterium
ACGTTCTGATCGAGAACATGACCACCAAGGAAGACGGCTCCTTCACCGTTGAGGGCAAGGGCGACGTCTGGTTCAACATCAACAACGGCGGCAACTGGGGCTCCAACAGCTTCAGCGACTACGCCGGCGCCGGCTACTTCGCCGATGTTCAGGCTACCTGGGATGGCATCGTTGCTCTGGCCAACGAGGAAGGCTACGTTGCCGTTAACGCTGAGGTCGCCAACGCCCTGTGCGATCTGGTCGCTGTCCTGCACGGCAAGGCTGATGCCGCTGCCTACGCTGCCGAGGCTGGCGACTACGCCTACCGCGAGTGGGAGGAGCTGTGCTTCTACGGCGCCGACATGCCCGAGCTGGCTTGGGAGAACAACGTTGGTTGGTTCGCCAAGTCCGACTACGAGCTGGTCTTCGTCATGGACACTCCTCTGGACGGCTTCTACCTGAAGTACAACCTGCCCGCTCCCCTGGTCAACATCGAGATGTACGATGCCTGCGCTTCTGTCGTTGACGGCGTCTACACCAACACCTACTGCACCTCCGCTGAGACCACCATTTCCTACGGCCCCTACAAGCTGACCTCCTATCAGGCTGACAAGCAGTACGTTCTGGAGAAGAACGAGCACTACTACGACCTGTCCGAGGACACCTATCAGGCTACCTCCATCGTCGTTGACTGCGTCAAGGAGCCCGCTACCCGTCTGGAGCTGTTCCTGCAGGGCAAGCTGGACACCTTCGGTCTGTCCGCTGACTACATGGACGAGTACCAGATGTCCGACTACACCTACTACGCCACCGGCGACTCCACCTTCGCCATGGTCTTCAACCCCGATGCCGACGCTCTGGTCACCGCTCAGGCTGCTGCCGGCGAGAACATCAACAAGACCATCCTGACCATCAAGGAGTTCCGTCAGGCTATGTCCTATGCTCTGGACCGCAACGCTTTCTGTCTGGCTACCTCCCCCATGAACGCCCCCGGCTTCGGCCTGTTCTCCGGCCTGATCGTTTCCGATCCCGAGGCTGGTACCGCTTACCGCACCACCGACATCGCTAAGAACGTTCTGGCCAACTTCTGGGGCGTCTCCGAGGAGTACGGCGAGGGCAAGCTGTATGCTGACATCGACGAGGCTGTCGACTCCATCACCGGCTACAACCTGCAGAAGGCTCAGGAGCTGTTCGACGTCGCTTACGACGCTGCCATTGCTCAGGGTCTGATGGACGAGGACGATGTCGTTGAGATCAAGATCGGCACCCCCAACAACACCTCCACCTTCTACAACAACGGTTACGAGTTCCTGGTGAACAACTACACCGAGGCTGTCAAGGGCACCAAGCTCGAGGGCAAGCTGACCTTCTCCCGTGACGACACTCTGGGCAACGCTTTCTCCGATGCTCTGAAGAACAATCAGGTCGACATGCTGTTCGGCGTGGGCTGGACCGGCTCCGCTCTGGATCCCTACGGCCTGATCGAGGCTTATGTCTACACTGACTACCAGTACGACGATTCCACCGACTTCACCGCCATCACCTGCGACATCGAGATCAACGGCGTTGCCTACACCGCTTCCGTCCAGGATTGGCAGAAGATCATGAACGGCACTCCCTGCACCGTTACCGCTGCTGACGGCACCACCATGGAGTACTCCTGCGGTGTTGCTGACAACGATCCCGAGACCCGTCTGGCCATCCTGGGCGCTCTGGAGGGCGCAGTTCTGCAGAACTACAACTTCCTGCCCATCATGGATGACGCTTCCGCTCAGCTGCGCGGCCAGCAGATCGAGTACTACACCGAGGACTACATCTTCGGCATGGGCTTCGGCGGCATCAAGTACTACACCTTCAACTACACCGACGCCGAGTGGGATGCATACGTTGCAGAGAACAACGGCGAGCTGGATTACACCTAATCCGTTCGGAGTCAGTCTGAATCAATAAAGTCTAAACCATATCTGGGGTGGGGGAAACCCCATCCCAGATATGTCGCGTTCTGCGCCAAGCGCAGGCGCTGGGCTGCTGAACTCCAATAGAAATCAGATGAGCAGCCTTTGGAATTGTCTGATTTCTATTGGTGTTCAGTGTGAAATGCAACATGGAGGCGGCGAGCATGCTGCTTTCAGGCATTTGGCGTCTGGCTGGCCGGCCCATTCGGGCATGCTGGGCCAAACCGGCGCCATCTAAGCACCGGTATCCCCTTTCGGATCCACCAGTTCCCAACGGATGATCATCCGTAAATAAATTAAGGGAGGAAACTTGTTATGGATATGGCAAAATACGTTGTCAAACGTATCCTGTTCATGCTTCTGACGTTTTTGATCATTATCTCAATTTGCTTTGTCCTGATCCGTCTGCTGCCCAACGAGCCTGCGCAGCAGTTCGGCAAGGATATGCAGCTGGTCCTTCAGAGCCGCTACCGTCAGGGTATCTGCGACATCAACGGCAATCCCATTCCCCTGGCCCAGCAGTATTGGAACTTCCTGACCAAGACGCTGCTCCGCGGTGACTGGGGCGTTTCTGAAAAGCTTTACTTCGGCCAGAACTGCTTTGATGTGTTCCTGAGCAAGCTGCCCAACACCGTTCTGGTCAACGCCTACTCTTCTCTGATGGCTGTGCCGCTGGGCCTGATGCTCGGCATCTACGCCGCTCTGAAGAAGAACCGCTGGCAGGATCATGTGATCTCCACCGGCGTTATGGTTCTGGTCTCCGTGCCCAGCTATGTGTACGCATTCCTGATCCAGTACTTCCTGTGCTTCAAGATGAAGCTGTTCCCGCTGGTCATGAACGCCGGCGACGACTACTTCTCTATGGAGATGTTCCGCAGTATGTTCCCCGCAGTGCTGTCCCTGTCTCTGGGCTCCATTGCAGGCTACGCCCGCTTCACCCGTGCCGAGCTGACCGAGGTTCTGACCAGCGAGTACCTGCTGCTGGCCCGTACCAAGGGTCTGACCCGTGCACAGACCACCGTGCGCCACGCCCTGCGCAACGCCATGGTGCCCATCTTCCCCTCCATCATCAGTGAGGTCATCGCCGTTCTGAGCGGCTCCCTGATCATTGAGAACATCTTCGTGGTTCCCGGTGTCGGCGAGCTGTACACCCGCTCTATCACCGCGCTGGACTATAACTTCTTCCTGCTGCTGTCCGGCTTCTATACGCTGATTGGACTTACCGCCGGTATTGTTGTCGACCTGAGTTACGGCTTCATCGATCCGAGAATCAGAATGGGGTCTAAGAAATGAGAAAGAACAATCAAATTCCTGATATTCCCTCTGAGAAGTTTGCATTCGTCGGTCTTGACGCCAAGATCCACGACCAGAAGTTCGAGACCAAGCAGGTTTCCTTCTTCCGGGATGCGCTGCACCGCTTCTGCAAGAACAAGTCCTCTGTTGTGGCAGCCATCATCATTCTCTCTCTGGTGCTGTATGCGATCTTCATTCCCGTGTTCTGCAGCACCAATTACTCTCTGGCACTGACCGACACCAACTACCTGAACTATGTCAAGATGGCTCCGAAGAACGAGTTCTTCGCCCAGTTCGGCATCTGGGACGGCTCCAAGGAACTGACGCTGGGCGAGGCCAATCTGGCCTATGTCAGAGCCATCGGCGTGGAGACCAACACCGAGGTCATCAAAGAGGTGAAGAGCCAGATCACCGATGAGAAGGGCAAGGTCGCCTACATCTGTGACGTGGATACCTACATCCACAACGGCTTCACCACCATGACCCTGTCCGCTGACGAGTATCAGAAGATCCAGCAGTGGCAGAATGAGACCGGCGTTCAGGTCATCTACCCCGCCGTCAACGACAAGAGCATTTCCGATGCCAACATCTGGTACGAGGCCACCAGGAAGGGCGCCCCCAAGCTGGATGCCGACGGCAACTACGTCAACATCTACAAGACCAGCGGCGAGGACGGCTCCTACAACTCCCTGCGCGTTGCAGGTGACCCCGGTATCGACGATCCCGAGGCTGCCGGCCGCTACCGCTACGCCACCATCACCGGTGACTCCAGCTCCGTCTCCTACAAGTGCCGTATCTTCAAGTACAGCTACTTCCAGTACCGCTACGGCTTCGAGCCCGCCTTCGCCTTCGGCACCAACGCGCTGGGTCAGGACATCCTGACCAGACTGGCCGCCGGCGCCCGGTTCTCCCTGCTGTTCGCCCTCTGCATTGCCTGCATCAACCTGTTCATCGGTGCTGTCTACGGCGCCATCGAGGGCTACTACGGCGGCGCCGTTGATATGCTCATGGAGCGTTTCAGTGATATCCTGTCCCGTGTTCCCTTCCTGGTCGTCGCGACGCTGTTCCAGCTCCATCTGGCGAAAAAGGTCGGACCCGTTCCGTCGCTGCTGTTCGCCTTCGTGCTGACGGGCTGGATCGGCATGGCTTCCACCGTGCGTATGCAGTTCTACCGCTTCAAGGGTCAGGAGTACGTTCTGGCTTCCCGGACTCTGGGCGCCAAGGACATGCGCATCATGTTCAAGCACATCTTCCCCAACGCTCTGGGCACCATCGTCACCAGCTCCGTTCTGGTCATCCCCGGCGTTATCTTCCAGGAGTCCAGCCTGACCTATCTGGGCATCGTCAATCTGGACAGCTCCACCATGACCTCCGTGGGCACCATGCTGGCCAACGGCAGACAGTACCTGTCCAGCGACCCCCACATCATCCTGTTCCCCGCCCTGTTCATTTCCCTGCTGATGATTTCCTTTAACCTGTTCGGCAACGGTCTTCGTGACGCATTCAACCCTGCACTGAGAGGTTCTGACGAATGAGTAATGAAAAGAAACTTCAGGTGAAGGACCTGACTATTTCCTTCCGTACCGTCAACGGCAAGCTTCAGGCTGTCCGTGACATTTCCTTCGATCTGTATAAGGGCGAGACGCTGGCCATCGTCGGCGAGTCCGGCTCCGGCAAGTCCGCCACCTCCAAGACCATTCTGGGCATCTCCGCTGCCAACACCATCGTCGAGGGCGGCGAGATCCTGTATGATGGCAAGGATCTGCTGAAGATCACCGAGGAGGATTTCCACTCCATCCGCGGCGACAAGATCGCCATGGTCTTCCAGGATCCTCTGTCCTCCCTGAATCCCATCATGCGCGTGGGCAAGCAGCTGACTGAGGCACAGCTGCTGAAGAACAAGGCCAGCCGCCGCGAGTGCAAGAAGAAGCTGACCGAGGGCATGAAGTCCCTGCATGAGGCAATGAGTGCATCCGGCTGCAACGTGGACAAGTCCCTGTTTGAGACTTTCCGTGCCATCATCAAGGAGCAGTCCAAGTACGAGGGCCCCTACGATACCGCACACACCAATGCCGTCGCCGCTCTGAAGGCCGCGGATGATATGCTGCTGGCCATCGACAAGGACGCTCTGACCCGGGCCAAGGATGACGCCAAGGAGCTGAAGAACTACGCCGTGGGCGCGATCAACCACTTTGTGGTCCGCGACGGCGAGAAGCTGAAGGCCGTGGTGAAGGACATGATGGCCAACGCCGCCGCAGGTGCCAAGAGCAAGGATTATTCCGCTCTGAAGGCCACCGTTACCGAGCTGCGCGCCATGCTGCAGGCCGGTGTCGACGCCGTCATGCCTGACTTCTTCGCGCTGGGCTGCTACATCGTTCTGGACAAGAAGACGCTGGGCGACGAGTCCGCTGAGGTTCTGAACCAGCTGACTGCCGGTTCCCTGCGGGGCGATTTCATGACCAAGTTCCTGAATTTCACCGTCTCCGCTCTGAAGTACACCGCCGCAGAGTCCAAGACCAACATGGCTGCCGCTGTGGCAAAGCTGGCCGAGGCCGAGAAGTTCTTCGCCGAAATGCCCGCCGAGGACGCCGCAAGAAAGTTTGCCGGCGAAGTGACCGCGATGGTCGAGAAGGCCATCGATCCTCTGGAGACGGTCAAGGACAGCTCTGCCTACACCTTCCGCGTCAGCCTGAACAGCGCACTGGATACCTACTACAACGGTGTCACCGGCAACGTGGCCGAGCAGAAGCGCTTTGACAAGCAGACCGCCAAGTATGAGGCCGCCGTGGCCCGGGGCAAGACCCCCAACGGCAAGGTCGCACCTCTGGCTCTGGTGGATCTGGATGTGGCACAGGAGAGCGTCCAGCACATCCTGACCGGTATGCGCGAGCAGTTCATCGCCCGTGCAGAGGTCGTCAATCAGTACGATTATCAGAAGCGCGGCGAGCGCTACATCCAGTGGCTGCGCGACACCGCTCTGGGCGAGAACCACAAGATCACCCGTTCCATGGCAAAGGATACTGCCATCCGCATCATGGAGCAGGTCGGTATCACCGAGGCCCGTAAGCGTTTCCGTCAGTATCCCTTCGAGTTCTCCGGCGGTATGCGCCAGAGAATCGTTATCGCCATCGCCCTGACTGCCGATCCCGACATTCTGATCTGCGATGAGCCCACCACCGCTCTGGACGTGACCATTCAGGCCCAGATTCTGGAGCTGATCAACAACCTCAAGCGCGAGCGCAACCTGTCTGTTATCTTCATCACCCACGATCTGGGCGTTGTTGCAAACATGGCTGACCGCATCGCCGTTATGTACGCCGGCAAGATCGTGGAATACGGAACCGCCGAGGACGTGTTCTACCATCCCGCCCATCCCTACACCTGGGCTCTGTTGGCCTCTATCCCCGACCTGAACAGCAAGGGCGCCAAGCTGGAAGCCATCCCCGGCACTCCCCCCAACATGATCTATCCCCCTGTTGGCGATGCCTTTGCAGCCCGTAATAAGTACGCGCTGCAGATCGACTTCGAGCAGCAGCCCCCCATGTTCCAGATCAGCGATACCCACTACGCAGCTACCTGGCTGCTGCATCCCGATGCTCCCAAGATGGAGATGCCCCAGATCGTCAAGGACCGTATCGCCCGTATGAGCAAGATCGGAGGTAATGACAATGGCTAATGAAGAAACCCTGCTTCGAGTAGAAAACCTGTGCCAGCACTTCCGTCTGGACGCAAAGACCGTGAACAAGGCCGTTGACAATGTCAGCTTCGACATCAAGAAGGGCGAGGTCTTCGGTCTGGTCGGCGAGTCCGGCTGCGGCAAGACCACCACGGGCCGTTCCATCATCAAGCTGTATGACATCACCTCCGGCAGCGTTTACTTCAAGGGTGAGCGCATCTGCGCCGGCGTGAAGTCCTACAAGGATGCCATCGCCGCCGCCAAGAAGGAAAAGCGCGGCTGCTCCGATCCCAAGCGTGTGGCCGAGCTGGATCAGATCATCGCCGACAACAAGGCCGAGATGAAGAAGGCTCAGGAGGATCACAAGAAGGCTGACCGCAAGCTGGTCAACGAGATCCAGATGATCTTCCAGGATCCCAACGCCTCCCTCGACCCTCGTATGACCGTCCGCGATATCATCGCCGAGGGTCTGCTGATCAAGGGCGTCAAGGACAAGGATTACATTGACCAGAAGGTCTTTGAAATGCTGGAGACCGTCGGTCTGGTTCGGGAGCATGCTTCCCGCTACCCCCACGAGTTCTCCGGCGGTCAGCGTCAGCGTATCGGCGTGGCCCGTGCTCTGATCATGGAGCCCAGCCTGATCATCGCCGACGAGCCCATCTCCGCTCTGGACGTGTCCATCCGTGCGCAGGTCATCAACCTGCTGGACGAGCTGCGTAACAATCTGGGCATCAGCATCCTGTTCATTGCCCATGACCTGTCCGTGGTCAAGTACTTCTCCGACCGCATCGGCGTTATGTACTACGGCAAGATGGTGGAGCTGGCAGACTCCGAGGAGCTGTTCAAGCATCCGTTCCATCCCTACACCCGCAGCCTGCTGTCCGCCATTCCCCAGCCTGACCCCACTTATGAGAAGAACCGTAAGCGTATCGTCTACAACCGCATCGCCGACCACGACTACCGCACCAGCCAGCCCTCCTTCCGCGAGGTCCTGCCCGGTCACTTCGTGCTGTGCAATGACGAGGAGATGGAGCGCTATCGCAGCGAGGTGAAGTAAGGTGAGCGAGAACCAGAAATCCATTTTGGTGGATCTGTTTCTGGGTCTGGTGATTGCGGCGGTGATCGCCATTGTGCGGTTTGACGCCGGATATCCTCTGCTGCACCTGCTTTCCGATTGTACCTTTGTTCCTGCAGTGATCCTGCTGGGCATGGGCGGCCTTCGCCTGTGTGTCAACACCGGATCGCTGGATATGCTGGGCTACGGCTTCAGTACCCTGCGCAACAACATCGCAAATATGGGCAAGATCGACGGCGGCCCCAAGGAGGACTACTACTCCTACACCCAGCGAGTGGCTCAGGAGCGGAAGCCCTATGGCCACTACCTGATCGCGGGACTTGTGTTCCTTGTGCTTTCCCTTGGATTTGTTGCGGCGTACAATCTGATCGGTTCCTGAACCAAAACCAATTTCATGAGCCTCCGGCCAGTCTGGCCGGAGGCTTTTCTTTTGGATGGGCGAAGGCGCTTTGCCCGGCATTCCCAATCTCTGGAATTGGTACTGGCAGAATAGAATATGGAAAATGACGGCCATATGGATTTTTCCCGGAATTTTCGGGAGCAGAAATTCACAAAATCTGGAAATTTGGAACATTTAATCGATACGAATGTATTTTTTAGGTAAATTCTGTACAAAGTGACAGCTTTCCAGTGGACAAATTGAAAGAATTGCTGTATGATAATATCATTCCTATGCCGCGGGCTAAGCGGTAATTTTTCGGAAGAGGTGATAGACCTATGGCGTTTTCTTTCTTTGGCGGTATTCACCCGAAGGAGAACAAGCATTACGCCGAGGAGCGGAGTGTGCAAGCATTCCCCGCGCCCGATGTGGTTGTCATTCCCATGAGCCAGCACATCGGCGCACCCTGCAAACCCCTGGTCAAGAAGAATGACATCGTGACCAAGGGCCAGAAGATCGGCGACAATCAGGGCCTTTGCGTGCCCGTCCATGCATCCGTGTCCGGCAAGGTCAAGGCTGTGGAGGCCCGCCCCCACACCAACGGCTCCACCGTGATGGCAGTTGTCATCGAAAATGACCATCAGGACACCCTGTGCCCTGATATCCAGCCCAGAACGAAGGAGCAGGTGGATGCTCTGACCGCAGAAGAGCTGGTTTCCATCATCCGCGAGGCCGGTGTCGTCGGTATGGGCGGCGCTGCCTTCCCCACCCACGTGAAGCTCTCCGGCGCCATCGGCAAGGCCGACACCGTCATCGTCAACGCCGGCGAGTGCGAGCCCTACATCACCGCCGACGACCGGCTGTGTCAGGAGATGCCCGAGGAGGTCGTCTCCGGTCTGCAGATCGCCATGCGGATCCTCGGCCTGAAGGAGGGCCACATCGGCATCGAGGACAACAAGCCCAAGGCTGCCGCTGCCCTGAAGAATGCGGCCATCGGCACCGGCATCATCGTCGACGTCCTGCCCGCCAAGTACCCGCAGGGTGCTGAGAAGCAGCTGATCTACGCCATCACCAAGCGTCAGGTCCCCTCCGGCGGCCTGCCCGCTGCCGTGGGCTGCGTGGTCATCAACGCCGCCACCTGCAAGGCCATCCATGACGCCGTCTACAAGGGCATGCCCCTGATCGAGCGCATCGTCACCGTCTCCGGCGACATCGTCATGGAGCCCAAGAACCTGATGACCCCCATCGGTACCAGCTTCAACGAGATGATGGAGGCCTGCGGCACTTCCGAGAATCCCTACAAGGTCCTCTCCGGCGGCCCCATGATGGGCGCTGCCCAGTTTGACCTGAGCGTCCCCACCATGAAGGCGGTCAACGCCATCACCATTCTGGGCCACGCCAACAACTTCTACGTGGAGGAGCCCCAGTGTCTGCGCTGCGGCAAGTGCATCGAGGCCTGCCCCATGAAGCTGGTGCCCGTCCTGATGTACAAGGCCCTGTTCACCAACGATCCCGAGGAGATGAAGGCCGTTCACATGATGGACTGCATCGAGTGCGGCTGCTGCGCCTACACCTGTCCCGCCTGCGTGCCTCTGGTTCTGGGCTTCCGCTCCGGCAAGCACATCATCCGCACCGCCGCCGCTGCCGCTGCGGCCAAGAAATAAGGAGGTGGAACCATGGCACAGATGAAGTACTACTATGAGCTGACGGTTTCCAGCTCCCCCCACGCCCATCAGGAGCACACCACCAGAACCCTCATGCGCGACGTGCTGATCGCACTGGTGCCTGCTCTGGTTTTCGCAGTCTACAACTTCGGCTGGCGCGCCCTGACGGTCACCGCCGTCTCCGTGGCTGCCTGCTACGGCTTCGAGAAGCTGTGGAACATCCTGATGAAGAAGCACGACAAGTCCTACGACCTGTCCGCCTGCGTCACCGGTGTCCTGCTGGCTTTCGTCTGCCCCGTCACCGTCGCCTACTGGCAGATCATTCTGGGTGCAGCCTTTGCCATCCTGCTGGTCAAGATGCTCTTCGGCGGTCTGGGCCGCAACGTGGTCAACCCCGCGCTGGCCGGCCGTGCCTTCATGATGAGCTGGCCCGTGGCCATGTCCACTTGGATCATCCCCGGCTTCAAGAACGGCGCCGCGGTCGTGAATCCCGTTGACATCGTCACTGCCGCCACTCCCCTTGCCAACATGCATCAGGGCCTGATGCCCGATGCACACTGGACGGAGCTGTTCGTGGGCACCGTGGGCGGCTGCATCGGCGAGACTTCCGCCATCGCCCTGCTGTTTGGTCTGGCATATCTGCTGTACCGCAAGGTCATCAAGATCACCATTCCCGGCTCCTACATCGCCACCGTTGCCGTGCTGACCCTGCTGTTCCCCATGGGCAACAACAACTTCGAGTGGATGCTCTGCCATGTCTTCGGCGGCGGCCTGATGCTCGGCGCCATCTTCATGGCCACCGACTACGTCACCAGCCCCCTGACCTTCCATGGCCAGATCGTCTACGGCATCGGCTGCGGCATCCTGACTGTGGTGATCCGCTACTTCGGCGGCTACAACGAGGGCGTCTCCTATGCCATCCTGATCATGAACACCTGCGTCGTGCTGCTCGACCGCATCGGCCGTCCCGTCCGGTTCGGCGCACCTGAGGTCAAGAAGGAGGGTGTCAAGTAATGAAACAGAATGAATCCATGGCTATGTACATCCTGCGTCTGGCCGGCACCCTGCTGCTGATCTGCGCAGTCACCGCCGGTCTGCTGGCCGGTGTCAACGCCGTTACCGAGCCCATCATCGCGGAGCTGAACGCCGCCAAGACTCAGGAGGCCATCGCGAAGGTCCTCCCCGGCGGCTTCGACACCGAGATCACCGAGTTCACCGACGCCACCGGCCTCGTCTCCAAGATCTACAAGGGCGAGAACGGCTACGCCGTTGAGGTTGGCCCCGGCGGCTTCGACAACACCATCACCATGATGGTCGGCATCGACAACGAGGGCAAGGTCCTCGGCATCTCCATCGTCTCCCACACCGAAACTGCCGGTCTGGGCGCCGTGGCCGCTGCCGGAACGCCTGCCGGTATCAGCTTCCGTGATCAGTTCGTCGGTATGAGTGCCGCGAACAACATCCTCGTCGAGAAGGACAAGGGTGAGGTCGAAGCCATCACCGGTGCCACCATCACCTCCCGCGCCATCTGCGTCGGCGTCAATGCCGCGCTGGATGTGGTGGCAGGTCTGGGTTAAAGGAGGTACTTCTGTATGAATTTCAAGAAACAGTTTATGGAGGGCCTGCTGACCAAGAACCCCGTTACCGTGCAGCTGCTGGGTATGTGCTCCACGCTGGCCATCACCACCAGCCTGTTCAACGGCATCGGCATGGGCCTCGCCGTCACCGTCATCACCATCTGCTCCAACATTCTGATCTCCGCTCTGCGGAAGGTCATTCCCAACCAGATCCGTATTGCGGCCTACATCGTCATCATCGCCGGCTTCGTCACCATCGTGGATCTGCTGCTGAAGGCATTCATCCCCGCCCTGTCCGAAAGCTTGGGTGTGTTCATCCCCCTGATCGTCGTCAACTGTATGGTTCTGGGCCGCGCCGAGGCATTTGCCTCCAAGAACGGCGTGCTGGCCTCCGCGGTGGACGGCCTGTGTCAGGGTATCGGCTACACCGTGGCTCTGGTCATCGTCTGTGTCATCCGTGAGCTGCTGGGCTCCGGTACCTTCGGCGGCGGCCTGCTGGGCCCCGGCGGCGCAGGCATCCGCATCATCCCCGAGCAGTTCCCCGCCATGCAGATCGTCATGCCCGTGGGCGGCTTCCTGGTGCTGGGCTTTGTCATCGCCGGCAATCAGTGGCTGATGAAGCGCATGAGCAGCAAGCCTAAGAAGAAGGAGCGTGCAAAGTAATGGATGAACTGAAAGCAATTCTTACGATTCTGATCGCAGCGCTGCTGAGCCAGAACTTTATTCTGGTCAAGTTCTACGGCATCTGCCCCTTCATGGGCGTCTCCAAGAAGATCGACACCGCGCTGGGCATGGGCGTTGCCGTTACCTTCGTCATGGCGCTGGCCTCCGCTGCCTGCTGGGCCGTGGACGTGTTCCTGCTGCAGACCTTCGGTCTGGGCTATATGTCCACCGTTTCCTTCATTCTGGTCATCGCCTCTCTGGTTCAGGTGGTGGAGATGTTCCTGAAGAAGTTTGTCCCCGCCCTGTATAAGGCGCTGGGCGTGTTCCTGCCCCTGATCACCACCAACTGCGCCGTTCTGGGCGTGGTTCTGGTGAATGCACAGAACGGCTACCATGTGGCCGACGCATGGAAGTTCCTGCTGAGCGTCGTCAACGGCGCCGCCGGCGGTCTGGGCTTTACGCTGGCCATCGTGCTGTTCGCCTCCGTCCGCGAGCGCGTGGACAAGTCCGATTGCCCCGAGTGCTTCAAGGGCTTCCCCATCGCCCTGATCACCGCCGGTCTGCTGGCCCTTGCTTTCATGGGCTTCTCCGGCCTGAAGATTTTCTAAGGAGGGCGAAAAATGGATATCATGCCTATTATTCTCGCAATTGCGATTCTGGGCGGTCTGGGTCTGGCCTTCGGTCTGGTTCTGGCAGCCGCCTCCAAGGTCTTCTACGTGGAGACCGATCCCCGCCTGGATGCACTGAATGAGTGCCTGCCCGGCGCAAACTGCGGCGGCTGCGGCTTTGCCGGCTGCGGGGCCTATGCCGAGGCCGTCCTCAACGGCGAGGCTCCCATCGGCGCCTGCGCCTCCGGCGGAAACGAGTGCGCTGCCAAGATGTCCGAGATCATGGGCGTCAAGGCCGAGGCCGTCGCCCGCAGAGTGGCGCTGGTCAAGTGCTCCGGCCAGAAGGTCTACAATGAAATGGGCGAGCAGATCGGCGGCGCCAAGGTCAAGGGCATCTACGAGGGCTTCAAGGACTGTCTGGCTGCCTCCAAGGTCGGCGGTCAGGGCCCCCTGTCCTGCAAGTACGGCTGTCTGGGCTACGGCTCCTGCACCAAGGTCTGTAAGTACGACGCCATCCATATCATCGACGGCGTTGCCAAGGTGGACGTGGAGAAGTGCGTGGGCTGCGGTATGTGTATGATCGCTTGCCCCCGTAAGGTCATCGGCATGGTGGAGTACGGCACCGATGTGATCATCGCCTGCAACTCCAACGCCAAGGGTGCCGTCACCGCCCGCTCCTGCACCGCCGGCTGCATCGGCTGCGGTCTGTGCAAGAAGATCTGCCCCAACGAGGCCATCACCATCGAAAAGAATCTGGCCATCATCGACTACTCCAAGTGTGTCTCCTGCGGCCTGTGCGCCACGGTCTGCCCCAAGCACCTGATCGCCGACGCCAAGATCCGCAACGACGCCGACCCCATCCCCACACCCAATAAGGTGTAAGACAAAATAAAAAATCCGCCTCGAAAGAGGCGGATTTTTTCGTGCTGAGTTGGTTATTGGGATCGGTGTTTTTTCCCCAAGTGATAGGCGGTCTGTGTGCGTTGGTATGCCATTTCCATGATAACATATTCATATTCCGTCAGGGCATCCCGGGAGGACGGGGGCAGAGAATCCAGAATCTGTCTGCAGGTTTCTTCAAGCTCCCTGCGGCGGGCACACAGCTCCTGATAATCGGGATCCTTTGCCACCAGAGCATCTACCTGATCGCAAGCTCCCATAATCCAATCATCCATATGCGCTTCCTCCTGCTGTTGATATCCATATTGTATCTGAAAATAAGATAAAATGCAATATCTTATTTTCAGATAGGATATGCTCATACCGGGTGATAAAAATGCGTTATGAGATCATGCGATATGAACGGATCCGCAATCTGCGGATCGACAGAGGCTATACCCAGAAGCAGGTGGCCGAATATCTGAACATCAAGCAGAATACCTATTCCCAGTATGAGATCGGCGTCCTGAATTATCCGCTGGATGCCGTTGGAAAGCTGGCCGACCTCTACGGGGTCAGTGTGGATTATCTGCTGAATCGAACGGACATCAAGGAACCGTATCCAAAGAAATGAAAAATCCGCCCGATGGGGCGGATTTTTTGCCGATGCTCCGGCGCGGGAGCGCTCAAATCGCTTCTCCCGGGGAGAAGCTGTCGCCGCCGTCAGGCGGTGACTGAAGAGGAATGCGGGCAGGAATCTAAATGTTCGAAAATTTCAAGACTTACACCTGTTTTCGGAATATATCCAACATTTCAGCAAGTCTTCAGATGTTGCGAACTTTAAACTTTCCACCCGCATTCCTCTTCCGACCTCGCTTCGCTCGGCCACCTTCCCCCCGGGGGAAGGGATTCTTGGGGATCACCCAAGCGCCACGTCCAGCATCATCATGAGCGTGAAGCCCAGCGCGAAGAAGACGGTGCCGATGTTGGAGTGCTCGCCCTCGGACATCTCGGGGATCAGCTCCTCCACCACCACGTAGAGCATGGCGCCCGCGGCGAAGGCGAGCAGGTACGGCAGCACCGGCACCACAAAGGGCGCCAGCAGGATCGTGACGGCTGCGCCAATGGGCTCGATGATGCCCGATGCCACGCCGTAGCCGAAGGCCCTGTGCCGGCCCATGCCGTTAGACTTCAGGGGCATGGAGATGATGGCGCCCTCGGGCAGATTCTGCAGCGCGATGCCCAGACTCAGGGCCAGCGCACCGGCGAAGGACATGCTCTCGCTGCCCGTCAGCCAGCCCGCGGCCACAACGCCCACGGCCATGCCCTCGGGCAGGTTGTGCAGTGCCACCGCCAGCACCATCATGGTGGACTTGCCGAGGCCGCACTCGATGCCCTCGGGGCATTCGGCGTTCATATGCAGGTGGGGGATCAGCTTGTCGAGGAGCAGCAGAAAACCGAATCCGCCCCAGACGCCCACGGCGGCGGGCAGGAATGCCAGCTTTCCCATATGTGCCGACTGATCCATGGCGGGGATAATGAGACTCCATACCGACGCCGCCACCATGACGCCCGAGGCGAAGCCCGTCAGCATCCGCTGCAGGCGGCGGTTCATGGCGCCTTTCATAAAATAGACGAACGCGCTGCCGAGCGTGGTTCCCAGAAAGGGGAGCATGACGGCGCTGATGATCTGTAATTCCATAGGATGTACCTCCTTTATTTGACGTTATTATAGTATGTCTCTGCGGCAGCTTCCGTGATAAAATCACGGGTGCCCCGTGGGAATATCATAACACAGGTGTAAGAAAAAAGCCATGGGCATTGTAATCCGGAAAAAAGATTGTATAATGGAAACAGAAACCAAAGGAGGGAACCGCTATGAACAAAACCGTATCCCCGGAGACACTGGACATCATCCGCACCATGCAGCAAAACGAGCTGGATGAGAGCATCATCTACAAGAACATCGCATCCTTCGCCAAGGGCAAGGAGAACCGCCGGACGCTGCTGCGTCTGGCCAAGGAAGAAAAAGCACACTGCAAGATCTGGGAGACCTATACCGGAGAAATGCCCAAGCCCAGCAAGGGCAAGATCCTCTACTATACCCTCATCGCCCGGATCCTCGGCTTTACCTTTGCCGTGAAGCTCATGGAGCGGGGCGAGGGCCATGCGCAGGAGGCCTATGACCGGCTGGCCGGTGAGGTGCCCGAGAGCGCAGCCATCCGCCAGCAGGAGGAGGAGCACGAGCAGGCGCTGCTGGCCATGCTGGACGAGGAACGTCTGCAGTATGTGGGCAGCATGGTTCTGGGCCTCAACGACGCGCTGGTGGAGCTGACGGGCTCTCTGGCGGGCTTCGCCTTTGCCCTGCAGAACAACCGGCTCATCGCCCTGTCGGGCCTCATCGTGGGCATCTCCGCCACCTTCTCCATGGCGTCCTCGGAATTTCTGGCAGCCCGGAGCGAGGGCCGCAGCGACGCCCTGAAATCCTGCTCCTACACGGGTATCGCCTATCTGCTGACGGTGGTGGCCCTGATCGCCCCCTATCTGCTGCTGCCAGCCATGGCCTACATCCCGGCCCTGATTCTGATGCTGGGCGTGGTCATCGCCATCATCGCGGGCTTCACCTACTATACCTCCGTTGCACAGGATCAGCCCTTCAAGCGCCACTTCTGGGAGATGGCCCTGATCAGCGTGGGCGTGGCCGTGGTGTCCTTTGTTGTGGGCATTCTGGCGAAGCAGTTCCTCGGCGTGGAGTTGTAACCCCCTGTTTTTCAGATCATGTAGGGGCGAGCATTGCTCGCCCGCCGAAAATCCTTGATTTTCGGATTTCCCGAAGGGAAATAACATGTTTTCGCCTTGCGGCGACAGATTTTGTCTGGACAAAATCTGCGGGCGACCAATGGTCGCCCCTACGGGTACTATTTCGGCACACACAAACACCCCGGAACCGACGGTTCCGGGGTGTGTTTTCATAATGCTTCTTTCCTGTCCTTCAGATACCAAGGCAGGTATGCGAGGCCGTACATCAGGGTGATGACCGCCGCCATGACGGTGATACGCAGGGCGAAATTTGGCGGCAGGATGTCCAGCACCGAGGGAGCTGCCTCCGGCCGGGCCATGTAGAGGTAATTGGCGCCCGGGATCATCAGGTTGACGTTGTAGGCGATGAGGGCGAGGAACACCAGCGCCAGATAGGATTTGACCATGGAGCGGAGGGTGGGCCGCATGCCGTGGACGAAGATCATGTAGAAGATCGCCACATAACCCAGCGTGTGCTGGGCCCAGAACTGGTAGTAGCGGAACCGGGTGGGGCCGGTGTAGGTCAGGGGCGTGGGGGTCAGCAGGGCGAAGAGGGAGCCGCTGAGCAGCCAGAAATAGCTGATGTCAAAGAGACTCTGGGTTTTGCCGATGACCATGAAGCTGCAGAAGATGGAGGCCCAGCCGCAGACGCCGATGGGCAGATTCTCCACCGGATTGGGCCCCAGCTCGGGCACACCCACCAGCCGCCAGTAGTAGCACAGCTCCGACAGAATCAGCGCGAAGCCCAGAATGTAGCGCAGGGACTCCTCGTGCTTCCAATCCCGGATCCGGTCGGCATATCGGCGGGTGAGCAGGATGGTGGCGATCATCCAGACGATGGGGGCGATGTGGGCGGGGGTGAACAGGGCGAACTCCTGCACCTGACCCTGTCCGAAAAAATAGATGAAAAATTCTCTCATGGCATGCCCTCTTTTCATTTTATTTCAAGATGAGTATACCATAATCTGACAGTCTGCGCAAGAAAAAAGCGCCCGCGTCTGCGGGCGCTTGGGGGATCAGTTCAGCATGGCCAGAATCTGGCTCTTGGGACGGGCGCCCGTGGACTGGCGGACGATCTTGCCGTCCTTCATGACCACCAGCGTGGGGATGGACATGACGCCGAATTCCCGGGCCAGCTCAAACTGCTCGTCGATGTTGACCTTGCCCACCTTTACGTCGGGGCGCTCCTCGGCGATCTGCTCCACCATGGGCACCACCATCCGGCAGGGGCCGCACCAGGGGGCCCAGAAGTCCAGCAGAACGGGCTTATCGGAATTCAGAACCTCCTCGCGGAAGTTGTTCAGGTTGATATTCACAGCAGACATATTGAAGTCCTCCTTTTGTTTTCTTTGTGGCTTTAGCATACCCGATTTTCCGGAGGAATTCCGTGATTTCGTCACGAAAAGAAATGGTCGAAAACCGTTGCATTACGGCGCTCCGTGGGGTAGAATAGCAGAAAACCAAAGTTGGAGGCGATTATGACGAAAGCCGCAAAGAAATTCCTGTGGGTCATCCTGATCTGCGTTTTGCTCACCGGATGCAGCCGGCCGGCTGCGCCCGCCACCGAACCCACCAGTATTCCCACAGTCCCCACCGTTCCCGCCACGACTGCGGCGCCCACGGCGCCGCCGGAGACGCTCCCGCCCGAGACGGAGCCCGCCGAGACGTTTCCCGTCCATACCCAATATGTGCGGACGGCGGTGAATCTGCGGGATGCGGAGGGAAAACTTTTGAAGACCTTTCTGGAAAAGGGCACCGCCGTGGAGGTGTCCGGATACGACTACCTCCTCGAGGACGGCCGGGTGCACATGTATCAGGTCACGACAGAGGGCGCGGAGGGCTACATCATGCCTTGGTACCTGACGGACACCGAGGAGGGGGCCCTTGCCAACTTTGACAACGGCGACTATGCCATCCACGCGGGCCGTCCGAACCGCTACGGCGGCGGCAGCGCCGACAACCTCGACTACTACCCCCGGGAAAAGGGGCCCATCGGGGGCGGCGAGATGCCCGCCGAGTGCCGCACCCTGTACCTCGTGAACTGGCGGCTGGATGAGCTGGACAGCTACCTCCGGATCGCCGCAGACAGCGGCATCAACGCCTTCGTGGTGGATATTGTGGACGGCGGCGCCGTGGGCTATGCGGGGAACGTGATGAAGACCCATTGCCCCACCGCCGCGGCGGCGGCCCACAACACCGTCGAGGAGTATCGGGCGGCGATTCAGACACTGAAGGACGCCGGCTACTACGTCATCGGCCGGATCACCACCTTTAACGACACCTATTTCGTGCAGGATCACCCGGAGTACGCCATTTCAACCCCCGAGGGCGAGCCGCTGAAGCTCTCCAAGGCCTACTGGCCCACGGCCTACAGCCGCGACGTCTGGCAGTACAAGGTGGATCTTGCGGTGGAGGCGGTGGAGCTCATGGGCTTTGACGAGATCCAGTTTGACTACGTCCGCTTTCCCGACAACACCCGGCGCTATGAAAAGGCGGAGACCATCGATTTCCACAACACCTACGGAGAAACCAAGGCACAGGCCATCCAGCGGTTTTTGATGTACGCGACGGATATCCTCCACGAGCATGGGGCCTACGTCAGCGCCGACGTCTACGGCGAGAGCGCCTATGACTACGTCACCGCCTACGGCCAGTACTGGCCCGCCATCAGCGGCGTGGTGGACGTCATCAGCGGCATGCCCTATCCCGACCATTTCGCCGCGGAGGGGGACTGGCTCCCGTGGGAGCATCCCTACGACACCCTGTACACATGGGGCGGCCACGTGATGCAGCGCCAGAGCGAGTGCGAAAATCCGGCGGCCGTGCGCACATGGATCCAAGCCTACAACGCCATCCGCAAGCCCCACAACACCTACGGCCCCGAGGAGGTGGCCGCCCAGATCCAAGGCCTCCGGGACGCCGGCTGCACCGGCGGCTTCATGACATGGAACGGCAAATCCTCCATCGACAAATACCGGGCGCTGATCCCGGCCTTTGCCGCCGCAGACGGCCAGACATGATAAAAACACACCCCTGTCCACCGGACAGGGGCGTGTTTTTTGGTGCGGGCGACAGGACTCGAACCTGCACGCTCTCGCGTTGGAACCTAAGGGTGATGTCACCACAGTGAAATCTTTAACCATCTATGTGGCAGCCAGGAGCCTTTACTAAAACAATTCAGGTCTTTGATTTGGAGAAGCATCCGCCGTTTCGCAGACAAATACGTATGCCCCAGGCAGAATTAACAGAAATGCCCGGTTTCTATTGTGCAAAGTCACAAATCATTCATATTTGTGATTTTGGCAATTGACAGTGGATGCTTTCCTGTGCTATACTTTCCGTGGAAAATGTTGGAATGTTACCGGTAGTGCGGGCTTGACCAACTCTATTTCGTGTCGCCCGTGGAGGCGGTATCGGATAGAGCTGGTTCTTTTTTTACCCATTTTGTCTTTTTCGGGAGGTGAGCAGCCGTGAAGATCAAGAAGGTCATCAACAACAACATCCTGTGCGTTGTGGACAGCCACGGCTGC
>JAFWAZ010000122.1 GCA_017507425.1 Oscillospiraceae bacterium
CGGTATGTTTTCGCAGCGCGCAGCAGGAGATTGCTGCGCCTACGCTCTTGCAGTGATCACGGATCAACCCACCGCGATAAACGAAAGCCCGATCCCAACGTAGGACACGCATTGTATGCGTGTCGGCATGCATGAAATGCATGCCCTGCGGGTACGCTGTTTTTTCATACAATCGCAGAACTGGGGCTTTTGCTGAAAAAGCCGTCAGCCGTGGCTGACGGTTATGTATGGTGGACTTGAGGAGATTCGAACTCCCGACCCCCACAATGCGAATGTGGTGCGCTCCCAGCTGCGCTACAAGCCCGTTTACCTGAGTATTATACTCCCGGGAAAAACGCTTGTCAAGGGGTAAGACGGGATTCGACGGTGAGCGCTTCGCCGGTCAGGGGGTGGGTCAGTGCGATGCGTTTGGCACAGAGGCGCTGGTGGGTGTAACCGAAGCGGGCGGAATATTCCTGACTTTCGGCGGTGCCGTACTGGGGGTCGCCGAGGATGGGGCAGCCAAGGTGGGCGCAGTGGAGCCGGAGCTGGTGGGTGCGGCCTGTCAGGGGCATCAGCTCCACGAGGGATTCCTGCTCTTCCAGACGGAGGACCTGATAGCGGGTCCGGGAGGGCTTGCCGGTGGGGGAGATGCAGCGCAGCAGGCTGGGCAGGGGGCGGCGGTCGATGGGGGCGTCGATGATGCCGCTCAGTTCGGGGAGATGGCCAAAGATCCGGGCTTGATAGGTTTTCCGGACGTCGGACTGCTGCAGCAGGGCGTGGATATGGGAATTTTTGGCGATGAGTACCACGCCGAAGGTGTCCCGGTCCAGCCTCGTCAGGGGGTGGAAGGCACTGCGCTGGCCCGTGCGGCGGTAGTGACCCACCACGAGGTTCGCCAGCGTGCCCGTGTCCCGGCTTCGGGAGGGATGGATCAGCATGCCCGCGGGCTTGTCGACCGCGAGAAGGTGCCCGTCCTCGTAGAGGATGGTGAGCGCGCCGTCCTCGGCGGGGTAGTCGGGCTCAGGCTCGTCGAGGAGCAGCGTCACGGTGTCGCCCTGTTTCACAGGGAAGTTGGTGCGGCGGGGGATGCCTCCGACGAGAATGCGGTCGGTGGTCTTCAGCCGGTTCATCAGGCCGGTGGATACGCGCATGTCACGTTTGAGAATGTCGGATAAACGCCCGTCACGGCGGGCAGTGTGATGGAGCTCCATAGTGTCACCTGAGATATGAGGTATAAGATATGAGATATGAGATATGAGATATTCCGATTCTGACGCTTATCTTATATCTAATATCTTGTATCCTATATCTTACCAGAAACGCCGGATATCTTCAATCCCCTCTGCACAGTTCTTTTGCGGCGACGGTGAGGATGGGGGCCAGAATCATGCCCCAGAAGCCCCAGATGCGGTAGCCGGCGTAGAGGGCCGCGAGGGCGGCGAGGGGGTCGAGGCCCAGCTGCCGGCCCAGAAGCTTCGGCTCCAGCGAGGAGCGGACGAGCATCGCCGTGACGTAGATGCCGAGCAATCCCACGGCCCGGACGGGCTCGCCGCTGAGCAGGCTCACCAGCGCCCAGGGCAGCAGCACCGCACCGGTGCCGAGGAGGGGGACGGCATCCACTGCGGCGGTGAAGAGGGCGAGGGGAAGCTTCTGCTTCACGCCCAGCAGGAAGAATCCTCCCAGCACGATGGCAAAGGTCACGGCGGAGAGCCGGAGCTGGGCCTTGAACCACCGGCCTGCCAGCGTGCGGACTCGCAGGAAGGCGGGACGCAGACGGGTCTGCCAGAGGGGGAGCTCCAGAAGCTTTGGGAGGCGGACGGCGATCATGTAGGCCGAGAGCAGGGCGGTGCCGGCGGTCACCAGAAGTCCGGGGAGCTGCTGGGCGGCCCGGCCCGCCAGATCAAAGGCCAGCTCCGTGCCCCGGCCCAGAAGCCCGCCGTTGAAAAGGGAGCGCACCGACTGCTGCAGGGGCTCGGCAAGGCCCGCCGGGGCCCGGGCCGAGAGGGTCAGGGCCCAGTCTTCGAGGGTATGGATGCCGTCAGTGATGAAACGGACGGAGTGTGCCATGTGGGCGGCACGACTGACGAGCACGGAGCCCAGAAGCCATAAACCACCTGCGATCAGCACCAGCGTAACGGTCACAGAGGCGGCTGCCGCGCAGCTGCGGCGCCAGCGCCAGCGTTTTTCAAAAAATTTTGTCCCGGGCTCTGAAAACAGCGCCAGAGCCAGACCCAACAAAAAGGGTAGGAAAAAGGGGAATAAATACCGCAAACCCAGCCATACCGATACAAAGACGGCGATGACAGAGAAACTGCGTTTCCATCCGCGGTTGGTAGACACTTGTTTTCCTCCTAACTTACTACTTGCTTTTTCTACGATTTATGTTACAATACTATGGGTTTGTTCCCGAGATTTTCGTTCAAAATAAACAACGTGATGCAGGAGGAGTATCATATATGCCCAGCAATCCGAAGTATTATATTATTGAAGCATCTGCGCTGCCCGATGTGTTTCTGAAGGTTGCGGAGGCAAAGCGTCTTCTCGATACCGGTGAGGTGGCCACCGTCAACGAGGCTACCCGGCGCACCGGCATCAGCCGCAGCGCATTCTATAAGTACCGCGACGCCATCCTGCCTTTCCATAACATGATGATCGGCCGGATCATCACCTTCCATCTGATGCTCCACGACGAGCCCGGCGTTCTGAGTGCCATCCTCGCCTGCTTCGCCCGGCACAACGCCAACATCCTGACCATCAACCAGACCATCCCCACCAACGCCTGCGCCCTCGTCACCGTCAGCGCAGAGACGGCGGAGATGACCACCTCTCTGGAGGAGTTCCTGCAAGATCTGGATCAGACCAAGGGCGTCATCAAGGCCGATGTGCTGGCAGGGTGAGCCGCACTGATTGAGAATACCCGGGGGAACGGCACACAGGCCGTTCCCTACGGAATGATTGTAGCCATTCCGTAATAGAATATTCACCGGGAAGAAAAACATGAAAAAGTTTGAAAAAGTCCTTGACAAAGGGGAAAGCCTGTGGTATGATTCACGGGTAACAAAGAAGGCTGAACATCCGCCTCACCGCAAGCGTTTCGTAAAGCGGTCAACATTCCCCCTTTTCTCCCGGTGACGGGTGAAGTACGGAGTTTGTGCGGATGCTTGGCATCCGCTTTTTTCATTATTGGAGGTGCTTACCATAGCCAAGTTAGACCATCAGCTCAACGAAGAAATTCGTGACAAGGAACTGCGTATCATCGGCGCCGACGGTGCTCAGCTGGGC
>JAFWAZ010000123.1 GCA_017507425.1 Oscillospiraceae bacterium
ACGTTCTGACCGTAGGAGGTACGGTACTTCTGACGGCCCAGGATCTTGACCAGCTCGGGATTCAGGTTATGCACGCCGGTCTCGTAGCAGGCGCGCTCGCCCTCCTCGCGGATGGTGCGGTCGACTTCGCGCTTGGCCTTCTCCACCATGTCCTCGATGCGGGTGGGATGGATGCGGCCATCCTGAATGAGCTTCTCCAGTGCCAGTCTTGCGATCTCCCGGCGGACGGGGTCGAAAGAGGACACGGTGATGGCTTCGGGGGTGTCGTCGATGATCAGATCGACGCCGGTGATGGTCTCGAGGGTGCGGATGTTGCGGCCCTCGCGGCCGATGATGCGGCCCTTCATCTCGTCGTTGGGCAGGGGCACCACGGAGACGGTGGTCTCGGCGGCGTGGTCGGCGGCGCAGCGCTGGATGGCGGTGGCGATGACCTCCCGGGCGAGATTTTCGGCATTGTCCTTGAGATGAGCCTCGATCTCCTTGATCTTCATGGCGGACTCATGGCGGACTTCGTTTTCGACGGATTCCAGCAGATACTGCTTGGCCTGCTCCTGGGTCAGACCGGAGAGCTCCTCGAGCTTTGCCTCCTGTGCCTTCAGGACTTCGTCGGCCTTGGACTGGGTGTCGGCGACCTTCTGCAGGCGCTTGTTCAGCTCCTCCTCCTTGCGCTCGAAGGCCTCGGTCTTCTTGTCAAGGGTGGTCTCCTTCTGTTCCAGACGGCGCTCCTGCTTGCTCAGCTCCGCCCGGCGTTCCTTCACTTCTTTTTCGTACTCTGTGCGAGATTTATGGATTTCCTCCTTGGCTTCAAGGAGCATTTCTTTCTTCTTGCTTTCGCCGCCCCGGATGGCTTCGTTGATCAGACGGGTGGCTTCGGCCTCGGCGGAGCCGATGGCCTGCTCGGCCACCTTCTTGCGGTAGGTAATACCGACCACCACACCGATGGCAAGACCCACGATCAGGGCGAGGGCATAAAATAAAAAGTCCATATTCTGCGACACACCTCCTTGTTAGAATTGGCAAGGGGCGGGATGTGCCGCAAAGGGATCCCCATATTCATTTTATTTTTCGCGGAAATCCGCTCAAAGAAAACGCCCATGGGGCGCAATTTGCGATACACAGCCGGCCGCAATGCCGGTATACAGCAACGCCGCCGGGGCAAGACCCGGTCAGCACACTATTCCATCTGTTATTTTACTTTCTGAACCGGCCATTGTCAAGCACAATTGTGCAAATTCGGCCGCAGGTTTCCGGAAAAGTTTGTCATAGTAGACAATGGGGGATATTCCCATGCCCAATGTAGGGGCGCACCTGTGTGTGCGCCCGGACCGATACACAGGTACGCGCGGGCGGACACATAGGTCCGCCCCTACGAGCGTGCAGCAAATCAAGAGTTCAAAAGAAAACCGCCCCTGCTTCTGGCGAAACAGGGGCGGCTGCTGTAAATTTCAAAACTGTCGGTTCCGTACCAAGCCGAACCAAATCTTTCAAGTCCGTACCATGTCGGACCACACGTGTTTTACTCGACTGCCGTTACGTACAATCTTGGACAGTTTGTCAGCGGCGACTCGCCGCTTAGTACATACCGCCCTGAGCGGCGGCGGCAGCGGCGGCTGCGTCGGCGGCGGGATCGGGCTTGTCGACCACCAAACTCTCGGTGGTCAGCACGCAGGCGGCCACGGAGGCGGCGTTGATCAGGCTGGAGCGGGTGACCTTGGTGGGATCGACGATGCCGGCCTCGATCATATCGACAAATTCCTCGGTGTAGGCGTTGTAGCCGTAGCCGATCTTGCCGGAATTCTTGACCCGCTCATAGATGACGGAGCCGTCCACGCCGGCGTTCTGGGCGATCTGGCGGATGGGAGCCTGCAGAGCAGCGGCGATGATCCGGGCGCCGGTCTTCTCGTCGCCGTGCAGGG
>JAFWAZ010000124.1 GCA_017507425.1 Oscillospiraceae bacterium
AAGATCATCGAGGCCAACCGCACCGCTGCCGATACCCTGTCTCTGGACACCCCCGTGGGTGATGAAGAGGACACCTCCATCGGCTCCTTCGTGGAGGACGAGCGCACCCCCGGTCCCGCCGACGCCACCTCCAATGCCCTGCTGGCCGAGGCTCTGAAGGAGATCCTGGACACCCTGACCGAGCGCGAGGCCGACGTGCTGCGCATGCGCTTCGGCATGTACGACGGCCGCACCCACACCCTGGAGGAGGTGGGCCAGATCTTCGGCGTCACCCGTGAGCGGATCCGCCAGATCGAAAACAAGGCCATCCGCAAGCTCCGCCACCCCAGCCGCGCCAAGAAGATCAAGGATTTCTACTGCTAACCGGCTCACACCCGGCGTGATGAAAAATGGAGTTCTGCCCATGGCAGAACTCCATTTAAGCTTGTCGAAAAAGCCCGGATTTGAATCCGTAGGGGACGGCGTCCTCGACGTCCCGGCGGTAAAATCCCGCGTTCTTTTTAGGTTTTCGGCGAATTCGCAACATTTTCGAACGGGTCGTCCGGGAGGCCGACCCCTACATATAGGTTCTTCGACAAACTGAAATGGAGCCGCCCGTTTGGGCGGCTCCTGTGTTGTTATACGATGATATATTCGCCGTCTCCCGTCACTGTCAGGGTGGAGGAGAAATAGGCGGTCATGGCCTGCTCCAGATACAGGCTGTCCAGAACGCCTGCCGTCTCGTAGCAGGAGTGCATGGCCAGCTGGGCAAGGCCGATATCGGCGGTGGGCACGGACACATGGGTCAGGGAAACGTAGCCCAGCGTGGAGCCGCCGGGGATATCCGGGCGGTTGTAGTAGGTCTGGGTGGGAACGCCGGCCCGGTTGCACACGCTGCGGAAGACGGAGGCCGCCACCGCGTCGGTGGTATAGCGCTGGGAGGCGTTGAACTTGACCACGATGCCGCTGTTCATCACGGGGGCATTGTTGGGGTCGGCCAGCTCGGGATGGTTGGGGTGGATGGCGTGGGCATTGTCCGCAGAGACGAGGAAGGACTGGCTCATCATCCGGGCCAGATTGGCGTCCAGATACCGGGCGATGCGGTTCATGGTGGAGGTCAGCATGGTGCTGTCGGCGCCGGAGACGCTGCGGGAGCCCACCTCCTCGCTGTCGAAGAGGCAGTACATGGGCACGGAGCCGGACTCGCTGGCATTCAGGAAGCCCTGCAGACAGCCCCATGCGCACTGCAGATCGTCCAGCGCCTGTGCGGAGATGAACTCCTGCTCGATGCCCCAGACCGTGGCCTTCTGCCGCAGGTACAGGAACAGATCGTGGCCCAGGATCCGGCCGCCGGCCTGCTCCGCCAGCATTCTGCCGAACATGCCCTTCACATCCCGGTCGCCCAGCAGGGGGATGGTGTCGGTGGCAGGGTTGTAGGCGTAGCCCTCGTTGACCTTGCGGTTCATGTGGATGGCCACGTTGGGAATGATCATCAGATCCTTGTCGATGTCCACCAGCTTCATCTTCACGCCGGTGGGGGTCTCCACCATGACCCGGCCCGCCACGGAAAGGGGCCGATCCAGCCACGGGGCCATCAGCATGCCGCCGTAGCGCTCTGTGGACAGCCGGATGTACTTGCTCTCCAGCTCTCCGTTTTCCTTGATCTTGAAGCTGGGCCGGTCGGAATGGCTGGCCGACAGCAAAAAGCCGGCAGGCTCGCCGTGGGGGATCCGGAAGGCGATGACGGTGCTCATATTGCGGGTGATGTAATACTTGCCGCCGTCCTCCAGAATCCAGTCGTCACCCTCGGACAGATGGACATAGCCCTCCCGGTCAAGAATGTCGGAGATATAGGAAACCACGTGATAGACGCTCCGGGATGCATCCAGAAAATCCATCAGACCGCGTATTTTATCATTCATTTATTCATCCTCTTTTTGCAGGAGCCGTCCTGCAAACTTTCATATTCTACATCGAGTCATTATATAGATACCGGCCTCAAATGTCAATGCATACAGAGAAATATATCGTTTTTTGGCAATTATAACGATATTTTTGCGCAACTCAGGCCCGCACGCGCGGTGCGGGCCCAGAAGTTTTACTGTACCAACGTGCAGAATTCGTCGATCTCGTCGGCGATGCCCTGCAGGGCGGCGCGCCAGAATTCCCGGTCGGTCAGGTCGATGCCGGCCACCTTGGCGGTGTCCTCTGCGGAGGCGATGGGGGTGGTGTAGAGCAGCTTCTTATACTTGGGCACGAAGGCGGCACCCTCGCGCTCGTAGCATGCATACAGGCCCCGGGCAAACAGGGCGCCGAAGGCGTAGGGGAAATTGTAGAAGATGGGGCCGTAGTAGTGGCTCTTGCACAGCCACATATAGCTGTGGCGCAGCTCGGGATCCAGACCGTCGCCGTAGCTCTCCTCCTGCGCCTTGTCCATGATCCGGCACAGCTCCTCGGCATTCATGAACTCGTCGGGGCGGCGCTCAAAGACCATGCTCTCAAAGCGGTATCGGGAGTAGATATCCACGATGACCTGGCAGGTGTCCTGCAGCTGGTTCTCGATCAGGGCCAGCCGCTCGGCGGGATCCTTGGCGGCCTTGATGGCGGCGTTCATGATGACGCACTCGTTGAAGGTGGAGGCCGTCTCCGCCAGAGGCATGGAGTAATCCCGGTTCAGGGGCCGGTGGGAATCGATGCACTGGTTGTGGAAGGCGTGGCCCAGCTCGTGGGCGAGGGTGACCACATCGGTGAACTGGCTGTCGAAATTGGTCAGGATGCGGCTCTCATGGAGCTTTTCCACCCCGGCGCAGAAGGCGCCGCCGGACTTGCCGGAGCGGGGATAGAAGTCGATCCAAGCCTCGTCAAAGGCCCGGGCCACCATCTCGGACAGCTCGGAATCAAAGCCTGCGAAGAGCTCCACCAGATAATCCCGGGTGCGCTCCACAGACCAGACGCTGTTCATGGCGCCCATGGGGGCGAAGATGTCATACCAAGGCAGACCGTTCTCGTGGCCCAGCGCCCTGCCCTTGGCCCGCAGGTACTGGCGGAACTTGGGCATGAATTCCACCATGGCGCCCAGCATGGCGTCGAGGGTGGCACGCTCCATATTGGAGTCCTTCAGGGTGCGCTCCAGAGGGCTTTCGTAGCCCCGGAGGGCGCAGTCGTTGACGGTCTCCAGCTTGATGGAGTTCAGGGCATAGGCCACGGCGTCCTTGATCCGGTCGTAGCAGGCAAGCTCCGCCTCATAGGCGTCCTTACGGACGGCGGCGTCGCCGTCATAGGCCAGATTGCGGATGGCGGAGAGGTTGGTGGTTTCACCCCGGTAGATCACGGGGACGGTGGAGGTCAGGTACTGCTGCAGCTCGCTCCAGGCGCTGCCGCCGGAGAGGGACATCTTGGCCATGATCTCCTCGCCCCGGCCGGCGAGCAGGTAGCGGCTGGACTTTTTCATATTCTCAAAGAGGAAGCGGTACTCCCGCAGGAGCTCGTCGCTTTCCACCAGCTCCGTCAGATTCTCCAGACCGCTGGCCCACGCCTGAAAGGCCGCCTCAGGGGCGGCGGTGTCGCTGAGCGCCGCCATGACAAGGCCCACCTTGGAGCCGATGGCGGGGTCGACGGTGTCGGCGGACTGGCGCAGCATGGCGTACTCCGCCAGATTGCTGCCCAAATCCCGCAGCTGTTCCTGCTTCTCAATGCCCTGACGCAGGCCGGTCAGGGGATCCATTCCGGGCAGCTGGGCAGTAAATTTTGCAAATTCGGCAATGCCGTCCTTCAATTTCTGCAGGTCGGCGTCAAATGCGGGATCGTCAAATCCCCGGTAGAGGCCGTCCAGATTCCATACTTCGTTCATATGCTTTTCTCCTTTAGCGCGGTAAATCGGGTTTGGTTATTGTACACCAACATGGCTCTTCCGTCAACCGCCGCCGTTTTCGACCGACGTGTCGTTTTGTCCCGAAATGTTCAAAATATCAGTCTTTTTGTCAGAATCTCGACAACCTAGTCGAGCGATTTGTTGTGCTTTTTTATTGCAAAAAATGATACGACATGCTATGATTTAGGTGTCGCATCCGACACCGGAAGCTTATCTTCCGGAGAAACAAACCTAAGGAGAGGAAGTTCATGGACAAAAGAACAAGCGTACTGATCGCCGACACCTCCGAAGAATTCTGCACGACGCTCACCGCTGCTCTGCAGCGGACGGACCGCTTCACCGTCGCGGGCGTGGCGCTGGACGGGGAGAAGGCGATGCAGCTTCTGGAGGAGCGCAGGCCGGAGATTCTGGTGCTGGATCTGATGCTCCCGAAAAAGGACGGGCTCAGCCTGCTCAAGAGCATCTCCCAGTGGGAGCGCAGGCCCGCGGTGGTGGCAACATCGGGCTTTATGACAGACTTCGTGGCCTCGGCGGCTGCAGGGTTGGGGGTGGCATACCTGATCCTGAAGCCCTGCGAGATCCAGGCACTGGTGGATCGGCTGGAGGAGCTCCGCTCCGACGGCATCCGTCCCGCCGCAGCCCCCCGGCCCATGGGCCGGCAGAGCGTGGAGGCATTGGTCACCGGCATCATCCACGAGATCGGCGTCCCCGCCCACATCAAGGGCTACCAGTACCTGCGGGAGGCCATCATCATCGCCGTCAACGACATGGATGTCATCAACGCCATCACAAAGGTATTATACCCACAGGTGGCCAAGACATTCCAGACCACCCCCTCAAGAGTCGAGCGCGCCATCCGCCACGCCATCGAGGTGGCATGGGACAGAGGCGACCTCGATACCCTCCAGCGCTTCTTCGGCTACACCGTCAGTAACACCAAGGGCAAGCCCACCAATTCCGAGTTCATTGCCCTTATCGCAGACAAGCTGCAGCTCCAGCTCAAGTCCAGCGAGGTTCCCAATTTCTGACCGCGGTGCCCCGTTTTTTCATGGGATCGGGATATTTTCTGTTTTAGCCGCAAATTCTCAGTCTGTGTCGTGGTCTTTTTCCGGCGGGTATGGTATGATTCCGGTGAAAGGAGGGATCCTACCATGATGAACCGCAGAATCGGATCCTTTATTGCCAAGCTGCGCAAGGAGCAGAATCTCACGCAGGAGCAGTTTGCAGAAAAACTGGGTGTCAGCAACCGCAGCGTTTCCCGCTGGGAAAACGGCAGCACGCTTCCGGATTTCTCCCTGATGCAGGGCATCTGTGAAATCACCGGAGTTACGCTTTCGGAATTGCTGCACGGTGTTCGCCATGACCCGTCCACGGAAAAGAGGGACAGCATCCTTGTGATCCTCGCCCTTTGGGATCGGGAAAAGCTGGCAAAAATCAAAACGCTGAACCTCTGGTTTGGCCTTGGCCTTGTCCTCCTGCTGGCTGCGGGCCTGTCGGCTGATGTCCTGAGTCTGGCCGAGCGTTGGCTGCTGGCGGGCTTTGGCGTTTTCTGCCACGGTCTGGGTTTTTACCGAAACAATCGGGATCCCGGACTGACGGATGGAGAAAAAGCGATTCTGGCCGCTTCAGGCGAAGCGGTCGCCATGCGCCATCCCGAGGAATTGCTGATCTTCTCCAGAAAGTTCCAGCGCGTCGGTGCAGCCCAATACCGCACCGCATTTCGCGCGATCTGTGAAAGTCTGGAGGAACACGAGCGGGTTTCCTTTGCCATGACCGCAAATGAGTACGCCATCGGCACCGCCCCCGGCATCTGGCATGTCGGCATCGCAGTCACACAGGATCGGGTTTTCCTGTGCGGCGAAACCGTAGCCGGCCGCTTCATGACCCGTACCGTGATGGATGTCTGCGACAGGAAGGATATTCTGTCCGTTCAGTACACGCGCAGCAGCATCCTTTTGAAGACAAACAGAGCTACACTGACCGTCAGGGGCGAAAATCTCGGGCAGCTTGGAGAAGCGTTCAAAAACGCAGTCCTGCTCCGGAGCGCCGCTGCTCCCCTGCCCTGACAAACCAATCATAAAACAGATCATTCTCCCCGGTCACTGACCGGGGTTCTTTTTTGGCCGGGAGCCCCGGCAGGCAAGCTGTCGTACGCTGTGCTTGTCGAAAGTCGAGTAAAACTCGTGTGGTCGGGACGCGGCAATAATCTGGGATTTTGGTGGCAAGTTGCCCCGGACGGTGCTGCCGCAGCTTGTTCCTGCCGTTCCTGTGACACGGAGGCAGAATGCATCGGGTGTGCCGAATATCCCGATGCAGGGGCCGGGCATTTGGTCTGGAACATCCAATTTTTCTCAAATTTCCCCAAAAGGATTGTCTTTTCCTCCCGAAAATGGTATTCTTAGCGTATGCTATCCAAAAAAGGAGGAATCCCCGTGAAAATACGAGCATTTGCGCTGATTCTGGCGCTGTGTGTGGCCTTTTCCCTGCTGACCGGCTTTTCCTACGGCCCCCGGCTGCAGCAGCTGCCCCAGCCTGCGGTGGAGCCCGCAGCCCTGCCTGTGTTCCCTGAACCGCAGGCCAAGACCTACTCCGTCACCATGACCTCCACCGGCCCCGGTGTGGCGGAGCTGTATGCGGATAAGGCCGGCGCCCAGGAAAGCGTCTACTTCCTCGCCGACCCGGAGCCCGGCTATCGGGTCAGCTTCGACAAGTGCGGCTACTACAAGGAGCAGTACGACATGCGCCTGATCTACATCGGCAGCAATGTCTACGAGATCGTCATGCCCGACGGCGATGTGCTGCTGAATCTGGAGTTCGTGAAGATCGAGTCCAGTTCCCACAAGGTATCCATGACCGTCAGCGAGGGTGGCATGGCCTCCGTGGATCAGACCAGCGCCAAGAATGGCGAGAGCCTCTTCGTGGAGGTCATCGCCCTGCCCGGCTACTCTCTGGAATCCGTCAAGGCCAAATCCCAGAGCGGCTGGAACGAGGGCTATCATCTGGGAAAAACAGAAGGCGCGGAACTGTACGAGATCTTCATGCCCGACGAGGATCTGGAGATCATCGTCACCTTTAAGCGCAACGGCCCCTACACCGTCACCCCCCGTGTGGACGGAAACGGCACCGTGAAACTGAGCCACCAGACGGCCTATGAGCTGGAGACTGTCACTGTCACCGCCGTCCCCGACCGGGGCCATGAGGTGGTATCCATCGGCTGCTACCACTCCCAGATCACCAAGACCGGCACAAATACATGGACATTCCCCATGCCCCGATTCAAGGAGGAAGTCCATGTCACCTTTGCCCCCGTCAACTACCCCGTCACCGTGGTCACGGAGCTGCCCATGGGCGGCGTGGCCTACCTCGACAGGGAAACCGCCACCATCGGCCAGACCGCGACGCTCACCTGCGTTCCCGACGAGGGCTACCGGGTGGCCCGGATCACCGGTGCAGCCCTTACGGACAACGGCGACAACACCTACACCTTTGTCATGGATGCCTCCCCCGTCGAGCTGAGCGTCCTGTTCCTGCGGGAGAATAACCCCTTCCTCGACGTCAACGAGACCCAGTATTATCACGATCCCGTGCTTTGGGCCGTGGAGAACGGCATCACCAACGGCGTCAGTGCAGACCTCTTCGGCCCCATGGGCGTGTGCAACCGGGCGCAGGTGGTCACGTTCCTCTGGCGCGCCGCCGGCTCCCCCGCTCCCGAGGGCACCGAGATCCCCTTTACCGACGTCCCCGCCGGCAGCTTCTACACCGATGCCGTCCTCTGGGCCGTGGAATCCGGCATCACCAACGGCCTGACCGAAACCACTTTCGGCCCCAACACAGTCTGCAACCGGGCACAGGTGGTCACGTTCCTGCACCGCACCCACGGCTCCCCCGCCCCCAAGACCGGCGAGAACCCCTTTGCCGACATCCCCGCCGGCAGCTTCTACACCGATGCCGTCCTCTGGGCGCTGGAAAACGGCGTCACCTCCGGCGCATCCGCCACCACCTTTAATCCCGGCGGCGACTGTCTCCGGGCACAGGTGGTCACGTTCCTCTACCGGGCCGACCAAATCCCCGAGCCCGCCCCCGATCCGCTGCCTTTCCCTGATATCGGATAAACCGATAGCCATCATCCACCCGTACACCGAAAACCGCAACACAAGGAGGAAAAACACATGAAAATCAAAGTTTTGGCGTGGCTGCTCGCCCTGTGCACAGTCATCTCCATGCTGCCCGGCACCGTCTCCGCCGCACCTGTCAGCCAACCGGACTCCGGCGTCATGATCCCCAGCGCCGTGGGCAAGCTGGAGCCCGCCGACGTCCTGCCCAACGCAAAATCCTACACCGTCACCCTGTCCAGCTCCGGCAACGGCAAAGCCGAGCTGCTGGTCGACTCCCCCGCCAGAGTCGGATCTCAGGTGCTCTTTCTGGCCAACCCCGATGACGGCTATCTGGCTGAAATCTATTACAGCGGTCTCAGCGCCGACGATCTGATCTACATGGGCGCAGATGTCATCGGCTTCATCATGCCCTCCAACCGGGTCACGCTTCAGGTCAAGTTCGTGGCCGCCGAGGGCAGCGAGCACAACATCGAGGTCTACGAAAGCAGCTTCGCCGGCGAGTACGTCCTGACCAGAAACTGGGCCAAGGAGTATGAGAGCGTCCTTCTCGGAGTCCAGCCCTACGACAACGACGGCTTCGACCCCGAGGGCTATGTCTGGGTCAGCGGCGCCCCTGCCTATTACCTCTTTGAGGACGAGGGCATCCACTACTACGAGATCATCATGGGAAGCAGGAATGTCAACATCTTCCTGTGCTATGAGCGCAGCGGCCCCTTTGACATCACTCCCTGGATGGACGGCGACCCCAACGGCGCCACCGTCACCGTGTCCCACGAGGAGGCCTACGTCAACGATCTGGTCACCGTCACCATCAAGGTGAAACCCGGCTACCGGCTGGTTCACGCCAAGGCCGTCAGCTATGCGGGCGACCTGTCCTTCGACCTGACTCCCATCGGCAACGATCAGTACACCTTCCGGATGCACCCGGCCGGTGTGGAGCTCCACGTCCTGATGGAAGCCATGGACTTCAATGTCAGCGTCACTGCCGGAACCGGCGGCATCGCCCATGCCAGCGTGTCCCGTGCTAAGGTGGGCTCCGCCGTCACCGTGACCTGTGTCCCCGATGCCAATTACCGGGTCTACAGCATCACCGGTGTGGACGCTTTGACGGACAACGGCAACAACACCTACTCCTTCGCCATGCCTGCCCGGAACGTCAGCATCAACGTCACCTTCCGCAAAATCTACAACCCCGTCACCGTCACGGTGGAAAACGGTCTGGGCGGCACTGCCTCTGTCGATGTAACCGAGGCCAAGCTGGGCGACACCGTCACTCTGACCTGCACGCCTGAGGAGGACTATCGGGTGGCTCAGATCACCGGCGTCAAGGATCTGACCGACAACGGCGACGGAACCTACACCTTCACCATGCCCGACGAGGCTGTGAACCTGAAAGTCCTGTTCCTGCACCGGGACAATCCGTTCCTCGACGTGAACGAAAGCCAGTTCTTCTATGAGAGCGTGCTGTGGGCCGTGGAGGAGGGAATCACCTCCGGCATGACCGCAGACACCTTCGGTCCCTTCGCCGTCTGCAACCGGGCGCAGGTGGTCACCTTCCTGTGGCGCTATGCCGGTTCCCCCGAACCCACCACCGCCGAGAATCCCTTCGGTGATGTCCCCGCCGGAAGCTTCTACGAAAGTGCAGTCCTGTGGGCTGTGGAACAGGGCATCACCAACGGCATCAGCGCCGCCGAATTCGGTCCCAATGCGGCCTGCAACCGGGCGCAGGTGGTCACCTTCCTGTGGCGGCTGATGGGCCGGCCCGAGCCCGGCCTGACCGAGCATTCCTTCACCGATGTAGAGGCCGGCAGCTTCTATGAAACGCCCGTCCTGTGGGCACTGGAGAACGGCATCACCACCGGTGCCACCGCCGACACCTTCAATCCCTCCGGCCAGTGCCAGCGTGCGCAGGTAGTCACCTTCCTCTACCGCACCGCCCAGATTTCTTCTGCCGAATGATCCCGCAAAAGCCCCGGAGCATACGCTCCGGGGCTTATTTTGTCAAAAGTCCCTTTTATCGTACCGCATTCATGATATCCTCTTCTCAGAAAAAGAGAATCAAGGAGGATCATCCCATGAAAGACAGAGCACTGACATTTTTTCTGGCCCTGTGCATGGCCGTCGCCATGCTGCCCGGCATCGCCTGCGCCGCACCCAACACCTACACCGTCACCCTGACCGGCTCCGGCCCCGGCCGGATCGAGCTGCTGGCGGACTCCCCCGCCCGCGCCGGCGCGGAGATCGGCTTCACCGCCGATCCCGACGACGGATATCTGGCGGAATTTCACTGCGAGGGGCTGCGCGCCGACGAAATCCGCTCCTTCGGCGGCGATTCCTACGGCTTCCTCATGCCCGCCGGCGACGTCAGTCTGGAGGTTCGTTTCGTCCCCGCCGCAGGGGACAGCTGCAGCATCACCGTTCAGGAGGCAGGAAGCGGCAGCTACACCCTCAGCCGCACCTGTGCCCGGCCCGGCGAGGGTGTCCGGCTCACCGTGGTGCCCGCCGACAATCTGTCGTTCGACCCCTACTACTGTCTTTTTTCTCTGGGCGCCGATCTCGATTACCTCTATGAGGACGAGAACGGCCACCACTACGAGCTCCTCATGGGTACAGGGGACGCGAATATCTGCATCGCCTACAGCGAAACCTACATCGCCCGCGTATCCGTGGAGGAAGCTTTGGCCAGAACCCGGCAGACGGTGCTCAGCCGGTTATCCGGAATCGGCGCGCAGATCCTTTACCGCTTGCACCTGAACGAAACAAGGACGCGTTGCGAATGATTTGCAACGCGTCCCAGACTGTCGCCAAACCTGTCTTGCGCGAAGCGCAGTCGCGGCTGACATACAGCAGTATCACTGAGGGGGATCGGATATTTCTGGATTTTCTATGAAAATCCAGAATCCGTCCCGGCTATTTTTTATTCACCGAAGAGCTCGGCGGGGATGATATCCACGTTGGCCCGGTGGACGTAGACCATCTTGCCGTCAATGTTGATCAGCGTGGTCTTGGGCAGGTCTGCGGGGATCTCGACGTAGCAGTCGTCGCCCTGAAACAGGCCGATGGGTGTGCCGTTCTGGCTGGACACCAGCACCACATAGTCCTTGCCGATGAGATTGGCGTAGTGGTTGATCTTCCGGTCCACGGCCATCAGGCCGGTGGAGGAGCCAGTGCTCTCCATGTCCTCGGGCAGCTGGAAATCGGTGATGATGTCCACGCCCTTCTGGGCAAAGACCAGCGTGGAGCCCACGTGCTTCCAGCTATCGCCGTCGATGGTGATGTCGATGTAGCTGGTGACCTCGCCGTACTCGTCGAGCTGGCAGTCCATGGTGACCTTGTCGCCGTGGACGGTGAAGACCAGATTGCCGTAGTCGTCATACTGGGTGATGGTGTAGCCCTTGCCGAAGAGGGAGCCGGTGAGCCGGCCCACGAAATTGCTGACAAAGGCGCAGCCGGACAGGGTGACGACCAGCACGAGGGCGATCAGAGGGAGGAGCTTTTTCTTGTTCATATTTTTCTCTCTTTCGGATATGGAGTGCAGGGAACGGCACTGAGGCCGTTCCCTACGGATAAAATACTGAAAATACGTCAAACACCCCGGAAAGCATAATGCTTCCGGGGTGTGATGTGCATTAGTCGGCCACGTAGGGCAGCAGAGCGATCTGACGGGCGCGCTTGATGGCGGTGGTCAGGTGGCGCTGGTGGGCAGCACAGGTACCGGTGGTACGGCGGGGCAGGATCTTGCCGCGCTCGGACAGGTAACGGCGCAGCTTGCCGGTGTCCTTGTAGTCGATGACAGTCACCTTGTCGACGCAGAAGGAGCACACCTTCTTGCGCTTACGGGGACGCATACGCTGTTCAGCCATGGGATTTCCCTCCTTGTAAGTGTAGTAGAAAAGTTCAGAATTCAGAGTTTAGAACGGGAGCTGGGCGTCGTCGTCCTCCAGCATCGCGAAATCGGATGCGGGGGAGGAAGCAGGCTGGGCATAGCCGCCGAAGCCGCCGGAAGGCTGCTGGCCGTAGCTGTTGCCGCTGTTGTAGCCGCCCTGATTGCCGCCGTAGCTGTTTCCGCTGTAGGAATTGCCGCCATAGGTGTTGCCACCGTAGCTGCCGCCCTCGGAATCACGCTTGCTGTCGCCGAAGTAGCAGTTGTCTGCAACGACCTCAGCGGTGCGGCGCTTGTTGCCGTCCTTGTCGGTCCAGCTTCTGATCTGGAGCCGACCGGAAACCACGATCATACGGCCCTTGGTGAAATACTTGGAGACAAACTCGCCGGTCTGACGCCAAGCCACGCAGTCGATGAAATCGGTTTCCTTTTCGCCGCCGTCTCTGCCGCCGAAGTCACGGTCGACAGCCACGGTGAAGCTGGCAACGGCGATGCCGCTGCCGGTCCGGCGAAGTTCGGGGTCAC
>JAFWAZ010000125.1 GCA_017507425.1 Oscillospiraceae bacterium
GGCAAATAAATAAGGCCCCTTTAGGGGCATGCCTGTGAAATCTGCGCGGTTGGCAGACTATTCGACGAGCCTATAGGCTCAGCCGGAGACATGCCCCAGGGGGGCAGAGCAAACCACCGGCAAGGCCGGTGGTTATGATTTTGTACAAAAACACCCCCCCGCTGCGGCTGCAGCGGGGGGTGCCATTGAATTGTGATTACACGCCGGAGTAAGCGGAGAAGCCGCCGTCGATGGGCAGGACAACGCCGGTCACAGCGGAGGAGGACTTGTCGTCGGTCAGGAAGGACATACCGCCCAGCAGCTCGTCGGAGTCGACGAAGCGGCCCATGGGAGTGCCGGCCAGGATCTTGGCGGAACGGGCAGTGGGAGTGCCATCGGGGTTGAACAGCAGGGCACGGTTCTGGTTGGAGACCAGGAAGCCGGGAGCGATGGCGTTGCAGCGGATGCCGGAGCCGGCGAAGTGGGTAGCCAGCCACTGGGTGAAGTTGGAGATGGCAGCCTTAGCGCCGGAGTAGGCGGGGATCTTGGTCAGAGGAATGTAGGCGTTCATGGAGGAGATGTTCAGGATGACACCGGAGTGCTTGGCGACCATGTCCTTGACGAAGACCTGAGTGGGCAGCAGGGTGCCCTGGTAGTTCAGCTTGAACAGGAAGTCGATGCCGGCCTGATCCAGATCGAAGAAGGTCTTGCAGCCTTCCCAAGCCTCGTGGTGGTACTCGTTGTCGGTGGTAGCACGGGGGTTGTTGCCGCCGGCGCCGTTCACCAGGATATCACAGGGACCCAGGTCAGCCAGAACCTGCTGATGGACTTCCTCCAGAATGTCCTTGTCCAGAACATTGGCCTTGTAGCCCTCGCAGACATAGCCTTCAGCCTTCAGCTCGTCGGCCAGCTTCTTGACAGCTTCCTCGTTCAGGTCCAGAGCAGCAACCTTGGCGCCGGCGTAGCAGTAGGCACGGGCCATGTCGCCGCAGAGAACGCCGCCGGCGCCGGTGACGACGACGACCTTACCGGTGAAATCATGGGTCAGAGTATAGTTCATGTTAATTACCTCCAGTTTTTGGCAGAGCCGCTGTGCGGTCCGCATAATTTGACAGCTATATTATAGTCGATTTATCCCGTCTTCGCAATAGTGAATTGAAAAATTCCGAAAAATAATGCCGGATTTGTGCGTTTTGCCAAAACTGCCGGATTATTCCTGTGAAAAAGTGCAAAAGAGGAGCGGTTTCCCGCGCCTCTTTTGGCAGCATACCAAAAAGTTCTTTTTGTAGGGGCGACCATTGGTCGTCCGCGCATAAAAAGTTGCGTATTTGCCGAAACCATAATATATATCAGTGGTTTGTACTGCCGGACGTGCAATGCACGCCCCTACGGTCGCACGATTGTAAGGTTTTTTAACAGTCTGACAAAAGAGGAGCGGTTTCCCGCTCCTCTCAGATATGGACGAATTAGTTGGAATTGGCAACGGTGACCTTGCCGGCCAGCTTGTCCAGAGTATCCCACACGCCCAGCATGTACATGATGCCCAGAGCGCGGTCATACAGGCCGTAGCCGGGACGGACGGTGCCGGGGCCTTCGTTCCACAGGTGACGGCCATGGTCGGGACGGATGTAGCCCTCGTAACCGGCCTCGTGGTAAGCCTTGATGATGTTGACGATCTGAGTCTCGCCGTCGCAGTCGCGGTGGGAGGCCTCGGAGAAGTCGCCGTTATCGAAGTGCTTTACGTTGCGGATGTGAGCAAAGGCGATGCGGTCCACATGCTTGCGCACGATGGAGGGCACGTCGTTGTTGGGATCGGCGTTCAGAGAGCCGGAGCACAGGGTCAGGCAGTTGTTGGGATGGTCGACCATGGACAGGAAGCGGTCGATGTTCTCGGCATTGATCAGCAGACGGGGCAGGCCGAAGATATCCCATGGGGGATCGTCCATGTGGATGGCCATCTTGATGCCGCACTCCTCACAGGTGGGCATAATGGCTTCCAGGAAGTACTTCAGGTTGGCCCACAGCTTCTCGTGGTCCACATCGGCGTAGTCCTTGAAGAGCTGGTCCAGCTTGGCCATACGCTCGGGCTCCCAGCCGGGGAAGGACATATTGTACTTCTCGGTGAAGTCCAGAATGTACTGTGCCATGGCGTTGTAGTCGTCCTGGATCATGCCCTTTTCATAGAACAGGGCGGTGGAGCCGTCGCCGATCTCGTGGAACAGGTTGGA
>JAFWAZ010000126.1 GCA_017507425.1 Oscillospiraceae bacterium
GAACGAAAGGCGGAGATTGAAGAGTGAAGAGTGAAGATTGGAGATAATTGATCTTCACTCTCCAATCTCCACTCTCCAATCTGGAGGTAATCTATGTCTTACTACGCTGGCAACTGTGACGTTGCCGTCATCGGTGCCGGTCACGCGGGCATCGAGGCCGCTCTGGCCTCCGCCCGGCTGGGACTGCACACCATCCTCTTTACCATCAATCTGGATGCGGTGGCCAACCTACCCTGCAATCCCGCCATCGGCGGCACCGGCAAGGGGCACCTTGTCCGGGAGCTGGATGCCCTCGGCGGCCAGATGGGCATTGCCGCCGACCACTGCTGCATCCAGTACCGGATGCTGAACAAGGGCAAGGGCCCCGCCGTCCATTCTCTCCGGGCGCAGGCCGACCGCCGTGCCTACCAGAACTACATGAAGCACGTCATCGAGCAGACCGAGCATCTGGAACTGAAGCAGGCACAGATCGTGTCCGTCGATGTGGAGGAGGGCCGCGTCACCGGCCTGAACACCATGCTGGGCGCCCATTACGACGCGAAGGCCGTCATCATCGCCTCGGGCACCTACCTCGATTCCACGGTCATCACCGGCGACTGCGTCTATCCCTCGGGCCCCGACGGCATGCACGCCGCCATCGGTCTGGCGGACAGTCTGAGAAAGCTCGGCCTGCCCCTGCGGCGGTTCAAGACCGGCACGCCTCCCCGGATCAACCGGCGGAGCGTGGACTTCTCCAAAATGGAGCTCCAGCCCGGCGACGATACCATCGAGCCCTTCTCCTTCCGCACGGAGCATAAGCTGGAAAACCGGGCGGTCTGCTACCTGACCTACACCAACGAGGAGACACATAAAATTATCCGGGACAATTTCCACCGCTCTCCCATGTTCGACGGCACCATCTCCGGCGTGGGCCCGAGATACTGCCCCAGCATCGAGACGAAGGTGGAGCGCTTCGCCGACAAGAAGCGCCACCAGCTCTTCATCGAGCCCACGGGCCTTGACACCGAGGAGCTGTACATTCAGGGCTTCTCCTCCAGTTTGCCCGAGGACGTCCAGCTGGCCATGATGCGCACCATACCGGGTTTGGAAAACGCGGAGATGATGCGCCCGGCCTACGCCATCGAGTACGAGTGCATCGATCCCACCGAGCTGCTGCCCACGCTGGAGGTCAAGAAAATCAGCGGTCTTTACGGCGCGGGCCAGTTCAACGGCACGTCGGGCTACGAGGAGGCCGCGGTGCAGGGCTTGGTGGCCGGCGTCAATGCGGCCCTGAAGCTCAAGGGCGAGCCGCCCCTGATCCTGACCCGGGATACCAGCTATATCGGCATCCTGATCGATGACCTCGTCACCAAGGGCACCATGGAGCCCTACCGGATCATGACCAGCCGCTCCGAGTACCGGCTGCTCCACCGGCAGGACAACGCCGACCAGCGGCTGAGCCACATCGGCCACCGGGTGGGTCTGGTGTCCGATGAACGATTGGCTCAGGTCAACGCCAAATATGAGGCAGTACGCAGGGAAGCCGCCCGTCTGGAGGCCAACGGCGTTCCCGCAAGCGAAGCGCTGAACGAAATGCTGGCCAAGTATGAGAGCACCCCCGTGGCGTCCTCTGCCCGGCTGGCCGACCTTTTGCGCCGCCCGCAGGTGACCTACGCCGATCTGGCTCCCTTTGACCCCGACCGGCCCGACCTCCCCGGGGACGTGACCGCCGAGGTGGAGATTCAGGTGAAATACGCAGGGTATCTGGCCCGGCAGGAGAAGCAGGTGGCCCAGTTCAAGGCCGAGGAGTCCAAAGCCCTCCCTGCAGATCTGGATTATGAATCCATCGTGGGCCTGCGGCTGGAGGCCCGGCAGAAGCTCAGCCAGATCCGGCCCCTGTCCGTCGGTCAGGCGGGCAGAATCTCCGGCGTCAGCCCCGCTGACATCGCCGTGCTGCTGATCTATCTGGAGCAGCAGAAACTGAATAAAGCTTAACATGCAGGGAACAGCCATAGCTGTTCCCTGCATTGCATTTTGGCAGACCTTCGACCATTTTATTGACTTTTCGACCGGGGACTGGTACAATAAGAAATACAATATCGGTTTTTCAAAAACCTATGTCAAAACAGAAAGTAGAGGTACCGCCTATGGTGCGCATCATTTCCGATTCCTCCACCCTTTATTCCACCGCCGAAGCCCGGGAGGCGGGCTTTGCCGTGTCGCCGCTGTCCGTGACCATCGCAGGCAAAAGCTACCGGGAATTTGACGAGATCAGCGCAGACCGGTTCGTCGGAATCATCGGCGAGGGCCACATGCCCACCTCCTCCCAGCCCGCCATCGGCGAGGTCACGGCCCTGTATGAGGAGTTTGCCGGTGAGGAGATCCTGAACATCGCCATGGCCCACGGCCTGTCCGGTACCTACATGAGCGCCGTTGCCGCCGCCGATCTGTGCGAAAACGGGGAGAAGATCACCGTCCTCAACTCCCGCACCCTCTGCGGCCCCCACCGCTACATGGTTCAGAAAGCCGTGGAGCTGGCAAAGGCGGGCGCAGGCATGGAGGAGCTCCTCGCGTGGCTGAATGCGCGGATGGACAGCGCCAAGAGCTACCTGCTCCCTGCGGATTTCGACTACCTGCGCCGGGGCGGACGCTTGAGCCCTCTGGTCAGCCATGTGGGCAAGCTGGTGGGACTGTCTCCCATCATGACCCAGACCGAGGACGGCACCCGGCTCACCGTGGCCTCCATCAAGCGGGGCTACAAGCATGCGGTGAAATTCTGTGCCGACGCCCTGAAGAAGCGGGGCATCGGCAGGGGCTGGAAGGTCTACATCTCCCACGCCGCCGACCCGGAAAAGGCGGAGCTGGCCCACTCCATGCTCGCCGCCGCCATGCCCGAGGCGGAATACGAGATCGCGCCCCTGTCCCCCGCCTTCATCACCCAGGGCGGCCCCCGATGCGTGGCCATCCAGTATGTACAGCTCTGATTCAAAAATTGCAGGGACACCCCTCCGGGGTGTCCCACGTTTTTTGCATGTACGCCTGTCACAGGGTGCCGATGAGCTCCAGCAGGATGCGGCACTGGCGCGTCTGGCCCTCGGCGAGGACACCGTAGACCGGGCCCCATTCCGGGTCCCGCTTCAGTCGGGTCAGCTCCTGCAGAAACGCCTGCTCCCGGGCCATGCATTGGAGCAGATCGGCTTGGGATTCCGTGGGCCGGGGATGGGCGGCGCTCTGTCCGGTGGTCAGGCGCAGCAGGCCCCGAAGGCAGGCGATCTGGCTCTCCTTCTGCTCCAGCAGCAGTCGCCATTTTCCGCCCCGCCGGGCCATCTGCCGGTAGCGGCTCCAGAGCTGCCCCTGCGCGGTGAGCATCTGCCGCAGCGCTCCGGCCCGGTCGCTTTCGCCCCGCACCCGCTGCCAGATCTGGGATTCCTTGATTTCTTCCATGGGATCATCCTTTCCTAACAGATCGTAGGGGCGGACCTGCGTGTCCGCCCGGGCGCACACACGGGTGCGCCCCTACAAGCCCATTCTATTCGTAAAATGCTTCCCTTTTCCAGAAAAAAGAGATAGCATCTTGGAAAAAATATGTTATAATAAAGGGTAGTCAATGCAAAAGGAGGGGATACGATGGGCTTCGACGCGCTGCTCGGCAATTCGCAGCTGAAGGAAAACCTGAGCGCTGCCCGGCGCAAGGGCCGCATGTCCCACTTCTACCTCCTCTCCGGCCCCCGGGGCTCGGGCAAGCACACGCTGGCCGACCTGATCGCCGCCGCCATGCTCTGCCGGGAGCCGGACGGCCCCTGCGGGGTCTGCAAAGCCTGCCGCAAGGCCCTGTCCCACAGCCATCCGGACTACATCACCGTCGACGACCCCAGCAAGAAGACCGTCCCCGTGGATCTCATCCGCGAGGCCCGGGCGGACATCTTCGTCCGGCCCAACGAGGGGGAGAAGAAGATCTACCTCTTCCCCCGGGCGCAGGATATGGGTATCCCCGGCCAGAATGCACTTTTAAAGGTGCTGGAGGAGCCGCCGGGCTACGGCGTGTTCCTGCTGCTGGCCGACAATCCCGAGAAGCTGCTGCCCACGGTGCGCTCGCGCTGCGTGGAGCTGAAGCTCCGGGCGCTGCCGGAGGAGCTGCTTCGGAAAACCCTGTCTGCGGAATTTCCCGACGCGGAGCCCTGGCGCATCGCCGCCGCGATCCTCAGAAGCGGCGGATATCTGGGTCAGGCGAGGGAGCTGCTGTCCGGCGGAGGCTTAAGCGAGAATGCCGGACGCTTCGCTGCCGCCTATGCCGCCGGCGACGTCTTCGCCCTGCAGCAGATTTTGACCCCCATGGAAAAATGGAAGCGCGATGCCCTGATCCCCCAACTGCAGGAGTGGCTGGAGCTTCTGGAGCAGGCGCTGACCGTCCGGGCGGGCCTGAATGCCGTCACCGCCGAGGCCGCAGCCATCGGCGCGGCTAGACAGCCGCGGGAGCTGATGCGCTGCTGCATGGCGCTGAAAAAGGCCATGGAATACGCGCAGGGCAACGTATCCTGCGCCGCCGTCTGCGGCTGGCTCAGCTGGGAGCTTCGCTGAACCGCCCCTACGATATGGATTATTTACCGTTATGATATAAGGAGAAAAGCATGGAAGATATGAACCTGACCCCCGCGTTTGAGGAGGTCATCGAAGCGGCTCCCGAAGTGCCTCAGGAGCCCGAATATGTGGAGGTCGTGGACGTGCAGTTCCGGCCCGGTCAGAAGGTCTATTACTTTGACCCCGCCGGCATGGAAATCAAGCAGTACGACCATCTGATCATCGACACCGCCCGGGGTCCCGAGTACGGCATCTGCTCCGGCGGCAACCATAAGATCAACGCCAAGGAGGTGGTGGCGCCCCTGCGTCAGGTGCTCCGCTTCGCCACCGAGGCCGACGAGAAGCAGATGATCGAAATGCGCAACAAGGAGAAGAAGGCTTATCAGGTCTGCCTGCAGAAGATCGAGGAGCACGGTCTGGACATGCAGCTGGTGTCCGCCGAGTATTCCTTCGACGGCAGCAAAATCCTCTTCTTCTTCACCGCCGACGAGCGGGTGGATTTCCGGGAGCTGGTGAAAAATCTGGCCTCTATTTTCCACACCCGCATCGAGCTGCGCCAGATCGGCGTGCGCGACAAGGCCAAGATGGTGGGCGGCCTCGGCATCTGCGGCAGACCTTTCTGCTGCGCAAGCTTTTTGGAGGAGTTCCAGCCCGTGTCCATCAAGATGGCCAAGACCCAGAACCTCTCCCTGAACCCCACCAAGATCTCCGGCACCTGCGGCCGGCTTATGTGCTGCCTGAAGTACGAGCAGGAGGCCTACGAGGATCTGATCAAGACCGCTCCCAAGGCCGAATCCTTCGTGGATACTCCCGACGGACGGGGCACCGTCATCGACGTGAATCTGCTGCGCCAGAGCGTCAAGGTGCGCATGGAGAACAGCCCCGAGACCATGGGCTGCTACAAAAACTGCGACATCTGCGTGCTCCGCAGCGGCAAGGCCAAGAAGAACGATCCCCCCATCCCCGCCGACCTCGCCCCCATCTCCGGTTCCGGCAGGAAGCCCAGATCGGAGATAAAGGAGGAGACGGCGTTCCTCGAGCCCGTCAAGTTCCGCTATTCCACCGAGAGTCTGGTGGAGGAGCAGCCTGCGGCTCCCGCCGAGGAGGCCCGTCCCGAGCCCAAGCAGCGGCGCAATAAGCCGGGCCGCCCCAAGAAGCCCCGGGAGGAGCACCCCGAGCCCAAGGCCGAAAAGGCGGATGCTGCCCCCAGACAGGACAAGCCCCGTCCCCCCAGAAAGCCCCGCCCCGAGCGCAAGGCGGAGACTCCCAAGTCCGAGGAGCCCAAGGCAGATGCTGCCAAGTCCGAGGGCGCGGAGCAGCTTAAGACGGAGGAGGCCCACGACCGGGCTCGCCGCCGCAGACCCTACTACCACAACCGCCGCCGCAAGCCCAGAGAGAACGGCGGCGCCCCCAGCGCAGAATGATTTACGGCCCCGGCTCGCAGAAGCCGGGGCTTTCTGCGCGAAATTTCCTGTCGGAACCTGTTGCGGTCAGGCCGGAAAGGGCGTATAATGTAGAAAATAACCGTAGAAAAAGGAGAGAACATCATGAGCATTGTGGTCATCGGTACTTCCTTTGTGGACATCAAGGGCTTCCCGGAGGATACTTACATCCCCACCGGCCGGAACGTGGGCCGGGTGGAATACATCCACGGCGGCGTGGCCCGGAACGTGGTGGAGGACATCGCCAATGTGGAGCTGCGGCCCACCTACCTGAGCATCGTCGATGAGAGCCCCATGGGCCAGGATGTTCTGACCAAGCTGAAAAAGCACAAGGTCAACTGCGATTACGTCCTGACCCGTCCCGACGGCTTAGGGCTTTGGCTGGCGGTTTTCGACAATGACGGCGACGTGGCCGGCTCCATCTCCAAGCGCCCCAACGCATACCCGCTGGTGGGCCTGCTGGAGCAGCGGGGCGATGAGATATTCGCCGATGCCGATTCCGTTGTCCTGCAGGTGGATCTGCACAAGGACATCGTGAAAAAGGTCTTTGATCTGGCGGAAAAATACCACACCAAGCTTTTCGCGCTGGTGAGCAATATGTCCATCGCCGCCGAGCGCCGGGATTTCCTCCAAAAGTTCGACTGCTTCATCTGCAACCAGCTGGAGGCCGGCATGCTCTTCCTCGACGACTACGAGGGCAAGGACGCCGCCGAGATGGAGGAGATCCTCGCGGACAAGGTGGCCCGGGCCAACATCCCCGCCATGGTGGTGACCATGGGCGGCAAGGGCGCGGTCTATGCCGACCGGGAGGGCAGCCACGGCTTCTGCCCCGCCCGGAATGTCACCGTCAAGGATACCACCGGCGCCGGCGATGCCTTCTGCGCAGGCGTGAGCATCGGCCTGACCTACGGCAAGACGCTGGGCGAGGCTGTGGAGATCGGCACCCTGCTGGCCGCCTCCGTCATCACCAGCTCGGAAAATGTCTGTCCCCGGTTCCAGCCCGCCGAGCTGGGACTGGATGTTCAGATCGAGGATTAAGAGATCGTAGGGGTCGGCGTCCTCGACGACCCGTCGGAAAAATCAGACCTCGATGGGCTGATTTTTCCGCATATTGCACTGCCGCCCAGCGGCAGTGGGGACGTCGAGGACGCCGTCCCCTACAAAATACGTTGATTCAACCGCCGGTTGAGCGGATATTCC
>JAFWAZ010000127.1 GCA_017507425.1 Oscillospiraceae bacterium
CCGGAGATGATCCGGGAGTGGTCTTTCGGCGAGGTCAAGAAGCCCGAGACCATCAACTACCGTACCCTGAAGCCCGAGCGTGACGGCCTGTACTGTGAGCGGATCTTCGGACCGAGCAAGGACTGGGAGTGTCACTGCGGCAAATATAAGAAGATCAAGTACAAGGGCAAGGTCTGTGACCGCTGCGGCGTTGAGGTCACCAAGGCCAAGGTCCGCCGTGAGCGCATGGGCCACATCGAGCTGGCCGCTCCCTGCTCTCACATCTGGTACTTCAAGGGCATCCCCTCCCGGATGGGTCTGATCCTCGACATCAGCCCCAAGATCCTCGAGAAGGTGCTGTACTTCGCATCCTATATCGTAACCGATCCCGGCGATACGCCTCTGGCCATGAATCAGGTTCTGACCGAGAAGGAGTACCGGGACCTGCGGGAGAAGTATGAGGACGATTTCAAGGCCGGCATGGGTGCCGAGGCCGTCAAGCAGCTGCTGGAGCAGATCGATCTGGAGGAGCTGAGCGCTCAGCTGCGCCGGGATCTGGAGACTGCCTCCGCCCAGAAGAAGCTGCGCATCGTCAAGCGTCTGGAGGTCGTTGAGGCCTTCCGGCTGTCCGGCAACAAGCCCAGCTGGATGATCATGGACGTTCTGCCCGTCATCCCCCCCGATATCCGTCCCATGGTTCAGCTGGACGGCGGCCGCTTCGCCACCTCTGACCTGAACGACCTGTACCGCCGCGTCATCAACCGCAACAACCGTCTGAAGCGTCTGATTCAGCTGAACGCTCCCGACATCATCGTCCGCAACGAGAAGCGCATGCTGCAGGAGGCCGTCGACGCTCTGATCGACAACGGCCGTCGCGGCCGCCCCGTCACCGGCGCCAACAACCGTGCGCTGAAGTCCCTGTCCGATATGCTCAAGGGCAAGCAGGGCCGCTTCCGTCAGAACCTGCTGGGCAAGCGTGTCGACTACTCCGGCCGTTCCGTTATCGTTGTCGGCCCCGAGCTGAAGCTGTATCAGTGCGGCGTGCCCAAGGAAATGGCCATCGAGCTGTTCCGCCCCTTCGTCATGAAGAAGCTGGTCGCCGACGGCCTCGCCAACAACATCAAGTCCGCCAAGAAGATGATCGACAAGGGCAAGACCGAGGTCTGGGATGCTCTGGACGAGATCATCAAGGATCGCCCCGTCATGCTGAACCGTGCACCCACCCTGCACCGTCTGGGCATTCAGGCCTTCGAGCCCATTCTGGTCGAGGGCCGCGCCCTGAAGCTGCACCCCCTGTGCTGCACCGCCTTCAACGCTGACTTCGACGGCGACCAGATGGCTATTCACGTTCCCCTGTCCGCTGAGGCTCAGGCGGAGGCCCGTATGCTGATGCTGTCCGCCAACAACCTGCTGCGTCCTCAGGACGGCAAGCCTGTCACCGTTCCCACTCAGGATATGATCCTCGGTGCCTACTACCTGACCTATGAGCGTCTGGGCAAGGCCGAGAAGGGTGCCGAAACTGTCTTCATCGACAATCCCGGCGACTCCCAGTGGCAGCACGGCGATCTGGTTGACGCCGATGAGTTCCAGCGCGTCAACGCAGAGCTGGCCAACCCCGCTACCTACCGCCCCCGTCTGGCTTACGCCGACGTGGACGAGGCCATTGCCGCCTACGCCGCCGGCGATGTGGGTCTCCACGCCCCCATTCTGGTGCGCATGACCAAGGAGCTGAACGGTGTCCCCGAGACCCGTCTGGTCAAGGTCACTGTGGGCCGCCTGATCTACAACGAGCCCATTCCTCAGGATCTGGGCTTCGCTGACCGCAGCATCCCCGGCAAGGAGTTTGACCTCGAGGTCGACTTCCTGGTGGGCAAGAAGCAGCTGGGCAAGATCATCGACAAGTGCATCCGTAAGCACGGCTTCACCGTCGCCACCGAGATGCTCGACCGCCTGAAGTCTCTGGGCTACAAGTTCTCCACCAAGGGCGCCATCTCCGTCTCCATCGCCGATATGGTCGTTCCCGAGAAGAAGTACCAGCTGGTCGCCGATGCCGAGCAGATGGTTCTGGAGATCGATCAGTTCTACCGTCAGGGCTTCATCACCAACGAGGAGCGCTACCGCCTGACCGTCCAGCAGTGGGAGAAGACCACCAAGGACGTCACCGATGCTCTGCAGGGCAATCTGGACCGATTCAACCCCATCTACATGATGGCTGACTCCGGCGCCCGTGGCTCCATGGCTCAGATCCGTCAGCTGGCCGGTATGCGTGGCCTGATGGCCGATACCTCCGGCCGTACCATCGAGATCCCCGTCAAGGCAAACTTCCGTGAGGGCCTTTCCGTTCTGGAGTACTTCATCTCCTCCAGAGGCGCACGAAAGGGCATGGCCGATACCGCTCTGCGTACCGCCGACTCCGGTTACCTGACCCGCCGAATGGTCGACGTTTCTCAGGACGTCATCATCCGCGAGCACGACTGTAAGACCACCAAGGGCATCTGGGTCGGTGCTGTCGTCCAGAACGGCGACGTCATCGATTCCTTCGGCAACCGCATCCGTGGCCGTTATCCTGTCACCGATGTCATTTCTCCCATCACCGGCGAGGTGCTCCACAGCAAGGACGTCCTGATGATGCCCGAGGATGCCGAGAAGTTCGAGAAGCACGGCATCGATAAGGTCTATATCCGCACCATTCTGGGCTGCCGCGCACGCCTCGGCGTCTGCGCCACCTGCTACGGCATGAACCTTGCCACCTCCAAGGAGGTCAATCTGGGTGAGGCCGTCGGTATCATCGCCGCCCAGTCCATCGGTGAGCCCGGTACTCAGCTGACCATGCGTACCTTCCACTCCTGCGGCGTTGCCGGTGACGATATCACGCAGGGTCTGCCCCGAGTCGAGGAGCTGTTCGAGGCTCGCCGTCCCAAGAAGATGGCTCAGATCTCCGAGATCACCGGCCGCGTTGAGATCGACAACTCCCGCCGTACCGCACTGCGTCCCATCACCATCACCGCCGACGACGGCGAGGTCAAGCAGTACATGGTTCCCTACTCCGTGGGTCTGAAGGTGTCCGACGGCAAGATCGTCCAGAAGGGTGAGCCCATCACCGACGGCGCGCTGTATCCCCAGGATGTTCTGCGGATCTCCGGCACCGAGGCTGTTCAGGATTACCTCGTCCAGTCTGTTCAGGCCGTGTACCGCCAGCAGGGCGTTGAGATCAACGATAAGCACATCGAGGTCATCATCCGTCAGATGATGCGTAAGGTGCGCGTTGAGGATCCCGGCGATTCCACCCTGCTGACCGGCACCGTGGTCGATACCTTCGAGTTCGAGGATGCCGAGGCCGCTGTGCAGGCCCGCATCGACGCCGGCGAGACCGAGCTGAAGCTGCCCACCTGCTCCGCCATGCTGCTGGGCATCACCAAGGCTGCTCTGGCCACCGATTCCTTCCTGTCCGCCGCCTCCTTCCAGGAGACCACCAAGGTTCTGACCGATGCCGCCATCCACGGCAAGGTCGACCACCTGATCGGTCTGAAGGAGAACGTGCTGATCGGTAAGCTGATCCCCGCCGGTTCCGGTCTGATGGCCTACCGGGATTTCGAGCCCGGCACCACCCCCGAGACTCGTCTGACCGAGGACAAGCTGGCTGCTGAGAACCTGTAATTCCAATTGATAAATGCCCTGTTGCTTCGGCAACAGGGCATTTGAGCTTGTCGAAAAAGGCCTTCGGCCTTTTTCGACAGTCTGAAAAGCCTGCTGCAGATTTTGCAGCAGGCTTATTGTTATGCAAACATGGCGGTGGAGAGGTAGCGCTCGCCGGTGTCGGGGAGGATGGCGACCACGGTTTTGCCGGCGTTCTCCGGGCGGGCGGCGAGCAGAACAGCGGCGTGGAGGGCGGCGCCGGAGGAGATGCCGGCAAGGATTCCCTCGGTGCGGCCCAGCTCCCGGGCGGCGGCGTAGGCCTCTGCCTCGGTGACGGGGAGGATCTCGTCATAGATGCCGGTATCGAGGACGCCGGGGACAAAGTTGGCGCCGATGCCCTGCAGACCGTGGGAACCGGCATATCCCTTGCTCAGCAGGGGGGAGGAGGCGGGCTCCACGGCGATGATCTGAATATCGGGCTTTTGGCTTCTGAGATATCGGCCGGTTCCGGTGACGGTGCCGCCGGTACCCACACCGGCCACGAAAATGTCCACCTCGCCGTCGGTATCTTCCCAAATCTCGGGGCCGGTGGTCTTGAAGTGGGCGTCGGCGTTGGCAGGGTTGTTGAACTGATCGGGGATCCACGCGCCGGGGATGGCGTCGGCCAGCTCCTTTGCCTTTTCGATGGAGGAGAGCATGCCGCCGGCGCCGGGGGTCAGCACCAGCTCTGCGCCGTAGGCGGTCATGAGCTTCTGGCGTTCGATGCTCATGGAGTCGGGCATGACGATGATGCAGCGGTAGCCCCGCTGGGCGCAGACCGCCGCAAGGCCGATGCCGGTGTTGCCGGAGGTGGGCTCAATAATCGTGGCGCCGGGGCCGATGATACCGCGTTGCTCGGCGTCATCGAGCATGGCCTTGGCCACCCGATCTTTGGCAGAGCCGCCGGGGTTTCCGGACTCCAGCTTTACGAGCAGACGGCAGCTGAGATTGTGGGCTGCCTCCATGCGGCTCAGCCGCAGCAGGGGCGTGCGGCCGATGAGCGCCTCGGCAGAGGAAAAAATGTGGGACATGATTGACCACCTCCGAAAAAACTGCCTCTATGATACGATTTTTCCCGGGAGAAGTCAATGGAGAAAATTCACGATATTTACACTCCGTTCACATCTTGATGCTTTGCAGATGGTAGAATTATCTTGCAACATGAGAAAAGAACGGAGGATAATCCAATGAAAAAGATCGTTGCACTGGTCCTGTGCTTTGTCATGGCCGCGGGTCTGATGACCGGCTGTCAGAAGCCCATGGACGTGGAGACCCTGACCCAGAAGATGGACGAGGCCACCAAGGCAATCAACGCCCAGAGCATGGATGTGGAGGTGGATCTGGAAATGGAGCTGGGTGCGTCCGGCGTGACCCTTTCTATGAAGATGGGCGCCGATGCCACCAGCAAGTTCCAGAAGGAGCGCAATCAGTCCTACATGGATCTGAAGATGGTCATGGAGCTCATGGGCGAAAAGCAGGAGGTTTCCATGGAGACTTACAGCGCCCTCGAGGGCGACACCATGGTAACTTACGGCTATGACAGCACCACCGACATGTGGACCAAGTCTGAGCAGCCCGACTACGCGGCCACCGTGGAAAAGCTCGAGAATGTGTCCGTCAGCTTCAGCGAGCTGCCCAAGGAGAAGCTGATCCTTGCGGAGGAGAAGGAGCTGGTCGGTGAGCGGGAGTGCTACGTGCTGACCGCCGATCTGGACGGCACCCATTTGAGCGATGTTATGGGTTCTCTGATGGATGCGGATGCTCTCGACATGGATGCCCTTGGCGCGGATGCAGACGCTCTGGTGGAGGCCATGAAGAATGCGGATTGGAGCGCTGTGAACCTGCACACCGTCTACTATGTGGATGCCCAGACGTTCCTGCCCCTGCAGTACACCGGTGAGGTCACCGGCGTCGGCGAGGTCATGAACGGCCTGTTCGCCAGCCTGATGGAGATGCTCGGCGGTGGGATGCCCGAGGATGTGGAGTTTGAGATCGAGGTTCCTGTCTTCACCTTCACCTGCTCCAACATCACCTGCGAGGGCGTAGAGGTTCCCACAGCACCGCAGGAGGCCATCGACAATGCTGTGACCGAGGAAGAGCTGGATGCGCTTATGCAGGAGCCGCAGCTCCCCATCGGCGGTACCTATGAGCTGACGGCGGGCGCAGATACCGTCACCGTTGTTCTGCCCGAGACCTACAGCGTCTACGAGGAAGCCTCTGACTGCGTTGGTGCCATGACCGCAGACTACACCGCCGACGTGACCTATGCCCTCATTACCAAGCTGGCCTCTGAGGAGGAGCTTGTTTCCGAGCTGATGGAAGAGGTGGAATGGGCCAAGGAGGACGGCTGGTATCTGAGCCATACGGAACCCGCCGACTATCAGGGCTTCCGCTGCATGACCATCAACTTCAATGACGACACTGCAACCTATTACTATTGGAAGGAACTGAATGAGAGTCTCTTCTTCATCAACCTCTACACCGAGGGCAACGATGTCGATGTGGACGAGCTCCTGAACGCGGTTCAGATTCCCTGATTGTGCAGTAAAATGCCCCTCCGGCCTAGCCGGGGGGCATTTTTTTCGGATACCTGAGTTTACCAGTTAGAGTAATATGGTTATCCAATATATGATGCCATACACCATGCTCGCTGACACATCGTACACGATCACCGGGCGGGCGATGGTAAACATCTTCGCCGCTGTACCCCAAATCATACCCTCTGCGTGTGTCAACTTAGGACCCATATATTCGTGTTCTGTTAGGACTAAAACTTCAAAAACATTTACTTTAAGAGGGCGGTATAGTATAATGAATCAAAAAGAGGTGTTTTTATGCGCAAAAAAGGAATAGATGCTGCATCAAAAAAGCTTGAAGCATACTATGCGCAGTTTCCGGATTGGTATTGGAAGAATGGCTTACATGATGCAACAATCCTCTCTGCTTGTGAAAGAGAGTTAGTACCCGATTGGAAAGAAAAGCATCCCAAAAGAAATTGCTTGGAATTTCTGCTGAATGGTAAAAATGCCTTATTCGAAACAAATATCAAGAGAATCTCGTTGTATAACTATCGTATCGTAGATATGAAAATGAATGCTACAGATCCTATTACGCTTGAAGCATTTCGAGATGTATTTTGGTTGGGAGATAGCATTGAACAGTTGGAAGATGGTAAATATTTATTAGAGATTGAATGTACCGATTCCCATAGCAATCTTTTATTTCTCTCCGCAAATTTTGAAATTCCCGAAATAGAAAGAAAATAAACGTTAAACAGGCGGTCTTTGACCGCCTGTTTCTATATTATAGTTGTCACCCAATAAATCAAGCCATACACCACGCTTGCGCTCACGCGTACACGATCACCGGCCCGGCAATTGTGAACATCTTGACGCCGACGCCGAGGATGAAACCTTCTGCTGCTGTCAATATAGGACACACCTTTTTGCAGAAATATTTACATTACATTGGCGGTGTGGTATAATGAAAACATAACAATGAACAGAAATTCGCAACATCATATATAAGCAAAAGGAATGGCAGTATGGATAGAAACCGATTTAAACTTATACATAGTGAATTAATCCAACAGGTTCAATGTATAGAAAACAATTTAAAAATCATATACGCAGCGATGCACAAAGGAAATTTTAGAAGCAATCTAAAGTCTGTTGAAAAAATGAACTTGGGAAAAATAGCAAGAGAACTTGAAGAACTTGACAACAGTGATAATTTACCCGATTTTTCTGAAGAAGA
>JAFWAZ010000128.1 GCA_017507425.1 Oscillospiraceae bacterium
CAGAAGACCTTCTCCTACACCAACCACACCGTTCTGGGTGAGGCTCTGGAGAAGTGGCCCCTGCACCTGCTGCGCTCCGTCGTGCCCGAGGTCGCCAAGATCATCTGCATGATCGACCACAAGCTGCGTCAGGAGCACCCCAACACCGGCCTGTGGATCATTCAGGACGACATCGTCCACATGGCAAACCTCAGCATCTACGTTGGCTCCTACGTCAACGGCGTTGCCGAGATCCACTCCAAGATTCTGGTGGATGACGTGTTCAACAAGTGGTACAAGGTCTTCCCCGAGCGCTTCCAGAACAAGACCAACGGCATCACCCCCCGCCGCTGGTTCGGTCTGTGCAACCCCGAGCTGGTCTCCATGGTCCGCGAGAAGATCGGCGGTGCCGACTTCCTGAAGAATCTGGACGAGATCGGCGCCCTGAAGGGCATGATCGATGATGAGACCGTTGGCCGCTTCAACTACATCAAGCACCAGAAGAAGGAGCAGCTCTGCGCCGTCGTCGCCAAGAACGAGGGTGTCCAGCTGAACCCCGACTTCATGTTTGACGTGCAGGTCAAGCGTCTGCACATGTACAAGCGCCAGCTGATGAACGCCATCTCCATCATGGACATCTACTTCCGCCTGAAGGAGGGCCGTCTGCCCAACTTCTACCCCACCTGCTTCATCTTCGGCGCCAAGGCCGCTCCCGGCTATGAGGATGCCAAGAGTGTCATCCGCTATATCAACCGCATCGCCAAGCTGATCAACAACGATCCCGCTGTCAACGACAAGATGCGCGTCTGCTTTGTCCAGAACTACAACTGCTCCTACGCCGAGCATATCATCCCCGCCGCCGACATCTCCGAGCAGATCTCTCCTGCCGGTCTGGAGGCCTCCGGCACCGGTAACATGAAGCTGATGCTCAACGGCGCTGTGACTCTGGGCACTCTGGACGGCGCCAACGTGGAGATCGCTCAGGAGGCCGGCCACGCCAACGAGTATATCTTCGGCGCCACCGTCGACGAGATCAACGAGATCAAGGGCAATTACTACGCCAAGAACTTCTACGACGCCAACTCCGATCTGCGCCGTGCTCTGGACACCATGGTCAACGGCACCGTCGAGACCGACAACGGCATCCGCGAGGTCTACAACAAGCTCATCAACTGGGGCCCCTCCTCCGACCAGTACTACGTGCTGAAGGACTACGCCAGCTACATCGAGGCCAAGCTCCGCGCCAATGCCGAGTATGCTGACCGCCTGAACTTCGGCCGCAAGTGCCTGATGAACGTGGCCTCCGCCGCCAAGTTCTCCTCCGACCGTACCATCCGTCAGTACGCTTCCGAGATCTGGCACATCGAGCCCACCGTCCGCTAAACCTATGAATAAATCCCCATTTCCCTCCGGGAAATGGGGATTTTTCAGTGAATATGGTGTCCCTGCGGGACATATTTCAAATCGTTTTCGCCAGAAAACACCTTAATTATTCATTCCAAAAAAAGGCCGTGCGATTCCGCGCGGCCATTACTCCATTTTACTCTTCGTGCTGGGGCAGTCTCGGGATGGTACCCGATTCGTCTGTCTCCCGGAACGTAAAGGCGTACTCGATGTAGTCCGGACGGCTTTCCTGCGTCATCTGCAGCTCCGTCAGAACGGCGGTGGCGGTGCCCCATACCGGGTGATACAGCTCCCCACCCGTCCGGGTGGCCATGATGACCGCCAGCGCGTTGAACATCTCCACCGCATCGTCCCCGCAGAACACACCCCCGCCGGTGAAGACCCGGCACATGGGCCCGATGCCCGTGTACGCAAAATCCCCGTCGGAATCGATTTTGTACTCCGGCTCGCAGACCGACCGGATGCCGAACCGCTCGGGATTCACCGGCCACTGGAACATCCGGAATTTCATGTTATTTCCCATCTGTAACCTCCCGTCCCAGCGCAAAGCCCCGGCGGGTCAGAACCGCGCCGCTCTGGCTGTGCTCCCACAAAATTTCATTCCAGCAGCAGCCGGTGAAGCGGATCTCCCGTCCCTGCTCCCGGAGGATCAGGGTGAAGGGCTCCGCCGGCTCTACGGGCTCCGCGTCCGCGCTCTGCACCAGCTCCAGCTCCCAGCCGCCTGTCCCCGGCGTCACCTTAACCGGCTCACTCTGACAGAATGCCCCCACGATCCGCCGTCCCTGACGGCGCACCGCCCGGAATGACTTCACACCGGTCTGCAAAACATCGCCGCAGAAAATCTCCCACGCCTGCTCCGGAAAACCGTCCTCTTTCACATCCATGGCCGCCGTCAGAGCCACGCAGAAGCAGTCGCTGCCGCTGAGAAATTCCATGGGCTCCGTCTGTACCCGCAGCCCCCCTTCGTGGAGGGCCGCAGCGGCCTTAGCGGCATTCACCTGACAGCACCAGCCCCCCAGAAGCCGGGGACTGAGGACACGGACGGTAAACCGCGCCTCCCCCGCGACGGGATCCAGCGCCCGCAGGCCCACTGCCGCCACGGGAGACAGGATCTCCACCTGTGCCCCAGAGGGGTACTCCTCCCCCGCCCGGATGCCCGCAGCGGTGAGGATGCCCGCCACACGGTTCAGAAGCTCATACCCCAATTGTCCTCCCGTCCTTTCTCCACGCACATGGCCCAGCTGTAAGCAGGGCCGTCATTGCCCCAGATCTGCTGGGCGGAGCGGATGTGATAGCGCTTTCCCGACGCCGTCAGCTCCTGCCCCTCCTCCGGGGCAGGCTCCAGCGGACCGATATAGAGGAAGCGCATCCGCATTTCGCTGCCCAGCACCCCGGCCTCCGGCACCGACAGGCGCTCCAGCTTTCCCGTCACTGGCTGCAGCAGCCCCCGGACGCGCTTGGCGCCGAGGGTCATATCCATGCCGTACTGCATCAGCAGCTTTTCCACCATCCGCCGCATCTCACACCCCCAGAAAGGCGAAGCCGTCCCGGACAAAGGGGATCAGGATCAGCTCGGCCTGCCCCCGGAGGCATTTTGCGGCGGCATTGGCATCGCCGTGGTGGATGGTCAGCTCTCCGGCGGTGACCCGCTCGGGTTTGCTGTCTCCCTCGGACAGGGCCGCCAGCGCCGTCAGGGAACAGGCGGAGATAAATTCCGCCTGAATATCCTCCGGCGTCAGCCCCGGCCGCAGCCGTCCGGCCACGGCATTCCGGGCCACCTTGCACAGCACCCGCAGCAGCGCATCCTGCTGGGGCGTCAGGTCTCCCGTCAGTACCAGCGCTTGCGCATAGATCTGCTCCTCCAGCGTCATACGTTCAGGACCTTCACCGCGCCGTCACAGATCTTGCCGAAGCCGCAGATGGCAGTGATGGCAGCCCGCTCCAGCTGACGGTCGATGAGCTTGTCGTACTCCACCAGCACCTCGCCGGCCCGCACCAGCTCCAGCGCATAGCGCTTGTCGATGCCGATGATCATGCCGTCGTCCACCGCAGAGGTGCGGTGGAGCTCCGCGCCGAGGGGTGCAGCCAGAACGCCGGTGCCCTGAAAATTCAGGCCCGTCAGGGGATTCTGCAGCTCGGGGATCTTCAGCAGCTTGGTCATCATCCCACTGGAGAGAATCATGCCGTTCATGGTGTAGGGGTCAAACTTTCCCCAGAACTCCACCAGCTGGTCGTAGCTGAGCTCTCCGGCGGTGCCGGAGATGGGATCGGTACCCACAGAGAAGCTTTCGGCAGGGTTGCCGTTGCCGTCGCCGCCGATGAGGACGTCGATGGCGTCCCGCAGCTGCATTTTCTGGATGTAGCTGCCGATCTGGCGCAGCATCACGCCGAACAGATCCAGCTTCTGGAACCGCAGGGCCTCGTAGCTGGCGATGAGCATCCGGCCCCGCTTGCTCAGGGTGATGAGATTGTCCCGGGTGCGCACCTTGGTGGCAGGGATGGCAGCGCCCTCGGCCGCAGCGGCGGGTGCGCCGTCCTGTTCATCCATCTCGGCGTAGATGGAGCGGTAGTCCATGGCGTCGATGACGGTGGTGGTGGCGGTGATGGCGGGGAGAATGTCGTTCTCCTCCATGCCGGAGCGGACGGTACGGGCGATGTACTCGGGGAAGAGCACCGCGGAGTCCATGGTACGGAAGAATTTCTCCACACTGGAGGAGCCGGAGCCCTTGGCCTTGATCTCAAAGCGGCGCAGCTGCCGCTGGAATGCGTCGGTCTTTTCGAGGGAGGTGCCCCGGTAGTTTTCGCTGGGATCCAGCTCCTCCAGCACCTGAGAGAAGGTCTTGCCGGACTGGCGGTACATGCCCTTTTCCAGTCTGAGATTGTCGTATGCCATATTCGTTTCCTCCTTACAGCTTGATGACGGCGGTCTTGTCGCTGACGCTGACCACCAGATACCTGTTGTTTCCGCCGGCCTTCACGCCGCCGCTTCCGTCGGCGCAGAGGTTGACATAACCCAGCTCAACAGCGCCGGAAATGCTTACCTCGGCAAAACCCGCCACCTGCACGGCGGCCCATCCGTTGCGCACGCCCTCCACGACGCCGCAGAATTCGTCCCCCTCTGCACAGACGTCCACGGCCCCATTGCCGGAGACTTTGCACACCTGACCCGCAGCCAGATTCTCCCCGGCGGCAAAGGTCACAGCCAGACGGCCGATCTCTTCAAAAGATACGTTCATTGTTTTACCCTCCATAAAAGTTTGTATTTCACGGATATTTCCGCAAAATCAGATCAAATACTCGCTCTCCAGCGCTTCCTCGCCCCGGACGGTGCCCAACTGCAGCTGCAGGGGGTATTGCTCCGCCGCCTGCTCCCGCAGGGCGTCCCGCAGACTGACCAGCTCCGCGCCCGCCAGCTTTTCCACCGCGCCCCGCAGGATGGGCTCCTCCACCTTCAGCCCCAGCATCAGGGTCAGACGCACCACCTCGGCGCCCAGCTGCTTTTGGTACTCCTGACCCATCCGGGCCAGCTTCCAGAGGCTCCGATACTCCTCCTGCGCCCCGAATTCGTCGGCCAGCGCTTTCAGATCGGCCTTTCTGCCCATTCCCTTGAGCACCCCCGCATCCCTTTGCGCGGGCACCGCCACAAAGGAGAACTCATAGGCGTCCACCGGCTCCCGCAAAATGGCACAGCAGGGGGTGTCCTCGTAAATTTCCCCCTTGCGGTGGCCGCAAGTGCCGTAGTCGGCTCCGCAGACGGAGCAGACGGAACGGCCCATGGAACAGCCCACGGACACCTCTTTCTTGATGCCCGCCTCGATATCCGCGATCCACTCGTCCCCGGCGCCGCCCCGGCGGATGTAGGCCCAAGCCTTGATGTAGCTGACGCCCTCCTCCTGCACCGCCTCCGCGGCGAAGATCCGGGCCAGCTGGCTCCCCGCCGACCACCTGTGATCGACGATGCCGCTCTTGCCGACAAACAGACGCGCCAATTCAGGCAGCGCCTCAGTGTCAAACCGCTCAAAATCCCGATCCACCTGATCGTCGCACAGCCGCACCGAGAACACATAGACCTGCTCCGCCGTGAGATTTCCCTTGGCCAATGCGTTGATCTGCTGTAGCTGCGTCTCACTGGGTACTCCGACGCCCACCGCGCTGGCATCCTTTTTCACATCCATACAATCACCTCATTTCCATATTCCGCGCCTGCGCACGGTAAAGCTCCGCCCGCGCCGTCTCCGCCATGTCCTGTAGGCTGATGTCGTCCCAGACGATCTCCACCGCCGGGTCGAGACCCTCGAGGATCAGAAACGTGCGGCAGATCTTCCGGATCACCGGCTCCACCGTCCGACGGATGGCCCAGAGCTCACTTGTCAGCAAATCGGCCTGCTGGGCGCTCATGCGCTCGGTGGTGGCCCAGCTCAGCCCCAGCAAAAAGGGCGGCAGGCCCGTCTTGGCCACAATCTGCTCCAGGATCTGGCGCACCGGCACCTCGGAGTCCAGAATGGGGCTCTCCCCGCCGATGACCTTGATCTCCACATCCCCCACAGCGACAAAGTCCCGCACCGTGCCGTTCTTCCCGTCCTCCATGGCTCTGGCCCACTCGGCGGCGATCTGGCTGCCCCGCTCCCGGGCCACTGCCGGATCCAGATTCTCCTCGGGACGGCAGATGACGCTGTAGCGCACATTCCCTGCCCGTTCCCAGTTGACGCCCACGGTGTTGTAGATCTTCATCAGGATATCCGCCAGAAAGGGCATCCCCCGCAGCAGGCCGACCCCGTAGGGATGCTCCGGCTCCGGATTCCACGTGGTGAACAGCAGCAGCTCCTGCCATGGGAGTTTCTTCATCATCCCCCGCTCATCGGGGCCCCAGAGCTCCGTTTCCAGCGCATTGGCCCCCTCCCGAACCTCCAGCGCCGTCACATCGCCCCAGCAGACCGCACGCAATCGCTCGCCCGCCACCACCAGCTCCCCCACGGCCCGGCCGTAGGTCAGCAGGCTGTCCAAGTAAGCCGCGAGGAATGCATCGACCCCCTGCTGGCCCCGGCCACAGGGGACGGTCCGCAAAAATTCCCGCAGAGGCTTCTCTGCCCGGCCCCGGACGTCAAAACCTCCGCACAGCCGCACCAGCTTGCCGATGGCGGCGTCCACCACCGGCACCGCGCTGCGCAGCTCCCGGTAGATCCGCTCCTCCCCGCCGCCGAGGGGTACATAGCCCCGCAGACCGCCAAAGGGATGGGTATTGCCCATCCGAAGCTGCGCCACTGCCGCCGCTTCCGTTTTCTTCTTCATGATTACCTCCTTCTCGCCACGCTCCCGACGGAAAAGGCCGATTTCGTCCCACTGAGTGCCGTGCTGACGAAATAGCGCATATCGTCCATGGCGTGGTCATGCTCTTTTTTCACCTGATCTTTCTGTCCGCTCCGCAAGTCCCAGACGTACTCCTCCATCTCCCGCAGGCAGTCCCGGCAGGGGGTGCAGAGCTTGATCCGTCCGGATTTCAGGGCCTCCGCCGTGGCGCGGATGCCCGAGAGCACATCGTTGTTGGCCTTACGCACCGTCCAGCCCCGGTGGCGCAGGAGCTGGATGAAGCTTGCCGCCGAGGGATCGACGATGACCTCCCGAACACGCCGCCCGCTGACCAATCCCTGCAGCGCCTCTTCGTACTCCCCGTCGGTCATCTGCCGCTGCTCCCGCCGGGAGTCGAAGTAGAACTCCTCCACCCGGTACCAGCCCCCCCTCTGCAGTCCCCACAGGCCCATGGACATGGGATTCACCGTTCCATAGTCGCAGGAGACGACCCACTCCTCAAAGGCCCCCTCGGGCACCGGTACCGCCATCTCCGGCTCGAAGAAGTCATAGACCCGCCCCTCGGCCATGGCCCACTGGCCCAGCACGAACCGCCGGTAGAAAATGCCGGTGTAGAGCCGCTCGTACCGCGCCCGGATGGCATCGCTCAGGCTGGGGTTGTCCCCCATGGTGAAGTGCAGATGCAGGGCGTTTCTGCGCTCCGCGCCCAGAATCCACTCCCGGTAAAACCAGTGGTTAGGCCCCGCGGGATTGCAGTTGAACCACAGCCGGGACCCCGCCACCGAGCACCGGGCGCAGGCCTGCTCCACAAAGGAGCGGGGCATCAGTGCCGCCTCGTCGAAGAGAACACCGGCCAGCGTCATGCCCTGAATGGCCGCCGCAGCGGACTCGTCCTTGCCGCCGAAGAGGTAGTAGTCGTTGACCCGTCCCCCCATGCGCACCGTCAGCCGGTTTTCCGACCGCCGCTCCTGATACCTCGCCCCCAGCTCCCTGAGCCGGGGCAGGATCTCCACCAGCACATTGCGCCGCAACGCCCCGATGGTCCTGCCGCACAGGGCGAAGCGCCGCCCGGCAAAGGAGGCCTGCGCCCACAGGAAGAACCCCAGCCCCATAGCAAGGGTCTTCCCCGAGCGCACTGCCCCGTCGCAGACGATGGCCTCTCTCCCGGCATCCAGCCCACCGGGGAGCCACCAGTTCATGGCCCGGCGCTGCTTTTCGGAAAAAGCCGCGTAGCTCACGGCTCCTCCCCGCCGCCGAGGGCCCGGAGCAGCTCCCCCATGCCGTCGCCCTCGTCCTCCATGGCCTGAGCCAGCCGTTCGAGGATCTTGACCCGATCGATGAGCCGGATCTCCACCATCCCCTTGTCGCTGCGCTTGATCTCGCTGAGCAGGCTTAAGTCAAGCCCTTTCAGATCCGGCAGCTCCTCCAGCGCCAGCCGCACGCAGTCGTTGGGCAGCCCGAAGGCCAGCTCCCCAAGACGGCGCAGCACGTCCTCCCGCCGCAGCTTTCCCTCCCGGATCCGCTGGCGGAGGGTGCTTCGTTTTTCCTCCAAATTGCTACCTCCTTTCAACCATGTGCCCAAATCAAGGCCGGAGTTGCCCATTCCGATGCAACCGGGTGAAATAAACTTGAAAAAACACGTATCTTTGATATAATTAAGCCTGAAATCATTGTGTAAGCCCGTAGGGAACGGTTATAACCGTTCCGCGGCACAGTCTGAAATTCTGCCGTCTCTTCCGGCGAATCCGCTCAATTGTGAATTTTGTGCCCATCGAGGTCACAAAATCCACCGGAACGGTCATAACCGTTCCCTACATTTACTGTTAAGGAGTACAGCCATGAACCTTTCCACCCGCATTCACAACGCCGTTGACTATATCCGCACCCGCACCGACACAGTCCCCGAGATGGGTATGATCCTCGGCAGCGGTCTGGGCGACTTCGCCGACACCCTTGAGGAGCGTCTGGTCATCCCCTTTACCGACATCCCCGGCTTCCCCGCCGCCACCGTCCCCGGCCACACCGGAGCCTTCGTCTTCGGCAAAAAGCACGGCAAAGAAGTCCTCTGCATGCAGGGCCGTCTCCACTACTACGAGGGCCACCCCATCCGGCTCGTGGCCATGCCCGTGTTTATGATGCACCTGCTGGGCGTGAAGACGCTGCTGCTGACCAACGCCGCCGGCGGCGTCAACAAGGATTACCGCCCCGGCGATCTGATGCTCATTTCTGATCACATCAACTACTCCGGCGTCAATCCCCTCATCGGCGAGCACCTCCCCGAGTTCGGCCCCCGGTTCCCGGATGTCACCGACCTGTACAGCGCCTCCCTGCGGATGAAGGTCAAGCTGGCCGCCGTGGACGCGGGCATTGCCCTGCGGCAGGGCGTGTACATGATGTTCTCCGGCCCCAACTACGAGACTCCCGCCGAAGTCCGCATGGCCCGGATCCTCGGCGCCGACGCCGTGGGCATGTCCACCGTCCCCGAGGCCCTCACCGCCGCCCAGTGCGGCATCAAGGTGCTGGGCGTCAGCTGCATCACCAATCTGGCCGCCGGTGTCAGCCCCCACAAGCTCAGCCACGAGGAGGTCATGGAGACCACCGCCATGGCCCACGACAAGTTCCACGCTCTGGTGGATCTGATCCTGAAGACCGTCTGAAATCCTCCGTCAAAACTTGACATTTCCCCCCTCTGCGGTATAATAAAGTTACCCTGAACCACCAAAAAGGAGTGTTTATCATGTATTATCATATGACCGTCGCAGGTCTGGAGCGCGACCTGCCCATCTGCCCCCTGAACGAGAAGCTGTCCATCGCCGGCTTCGTCATCTTCGGCGATCAGGAGCTGACCGTGGCCTGCGCCCGGGATCTGCTGGCCAAGGCCCCTGAATATGACTACATCCTCACCGCCGAGGCCAAGGGCATCCCTCTGGCCCACGAGATGGCCCGTCAGGCCGGCGACGCCAAATACATCCTCGCCCGCAAGGGTCCCAAGCTGTACATGCGGGACATTTTCTCCGTCACCGTCCAGTCCATCACCACCGCCAAGGAGCAGAAGCTCTACCTCGACGGCGCCGACGCCGCCCTGATGAAGGGCAAGCGTATCCTGCTGGTGGACGACGTCATCTCCACCGGCGAAAGCCTGAAGGCTCTGGAAGCACTGGTCGAGAAAGCCGGCGGTAAAGTTTGCGGCCGCATGGCCATCCTCGCCGAGGGCGACGCCATCGACCGCAAGGACATCATCTATCTGGAGCCCCTGCCCCTCTTTAACGCCGACGGCACCGTGCTGGCATAATGTGTAAAAATGCGCACTGGAAACAGTGCGCATTTTCAACAGCAAATCTTGTTGTGCCACCTGCAAGTCCGCACCCAAAGGCTTCCCCTTGAGGGGAAGCTGGCATGGAATCGGCTCTTCGGAACCGATTCCATGACTGATGAGGTGGGCGGCAGGCACCTGCGTCCACCGAGGCACTTCGGCGAATCCGTACCGCGGCAAACGCCGCCTTCGGCGGCGTACACCTCATCAGTCAGCAAGCTGACAGCTTCTCCTCGAGGAGAAGCCTTATCCTGTCTTTAAGTATGGATAAATATATGAACACATTTGCAAATTCGAATCTTACAGTTTTCGCTAAAGAACTTCGAAAGAATATGACTCGGCATGAGCGGCACCTATGGTATGACTTTCTGAACCCCCTTTCTCTCACTGTCCACCGCCAAAAGGTCATCGGCCCCTACATCGTGGATTTCTATATCGCAGAGAAAAAGCTGGTCATCGAGCTGGACGGCTCCCAGCATTATGATCTTCCCGGCAAGCAGGCCGACGCCATGCGGGACACGTTTCTGCGGGAGCAGGGTCTGACCGTGCTTCGCTATGCCAACTCCGATGTGGACCGTAATTTTACGGGGGTATGCGAGGACATCCTTGCGCATCTTCAGAATTGTTAAGCTGCTTTTCTCCGAAAAATGCAGGATAATGACATCAGGAAGGAGGCTGCCATGATCCCCAAACGCGACAACTACGCCATTCAGGCCGAGGACGCCCGTCTTCGGTTTCTGACCTATGACCAGACCGCCATGCCCGCGGAAAAGGACGAGAGCTTCCTCTGTCTTCCCTTCTGCGGCTGCGATTACCGGATCTCCCGCTCCGACGGTCACATCTTCCGCAGAGCGGAAAACGACTGGCTTCCCGCCGACTCCCACGGAGAGGTGCTGACTGTTTTCGACTACCTCTGCGACGTCACCCCCGGTCGGGCCCCGGCTGGGGAATTCGTGTCCCTGCCCTCTCTGGGGGGCTACATCCACGGCGGGCTCTCCATCCATTCGGGCGCCTTGGAGCGCTCCATCGACGGCGATCCTGACCGGTTCCGGCGGGCCTGCCGGGCCCTCGGCGGCACCGAAAGCACCGGCGGCGACATATGTTTTGATATGCATTTGTTCCCGGATCTGCCTGTCCGGGTGCAGTTCTGGCACAGCGACGAGGAGTTTCCGCCCAAGCTGGACATCTTCTGGGATCGAAACTCTTTGCTGTTTCTTCACTACGAAACTCTCTGGTACGCGGCAGGCGTTCTGCGCAGCAGGCTGAAAGATGCCATGAAGCTGTAAAAAATCCACAATTTCCGCCCGTTTTTCCCCGGGCGGATTTGTTTTTTCTCCCTAGTTGACCACTGGGAACATATCCCACAAAAATCCCCCGCAGGGGGTTCGAAGAAAGTATCAAAAATATGGTAAAAACACCGATTGACTTTTGCCGACATAATGGATAAAATGATATCGATACTTAGTCTGTGTTACTGCACCCATTTTTGCGTACACACGTGCTGAGGATTTCTGACAAATCTTTTTCTTAGGAGGAATTACTTTGAAGGATTGGGCATTTACTACGACCATCGAAGAGATGGAAGCGGCCACCAATTCCCTGCTGGAAAACGCACAGAAGGTCGGCGCTGACACCTGGCAGCAGCGTGTTAAGAACCAGACTCCCCACTGCGGCTTCGGCGAGGGCGGTACCTGCTGCCGCATCTGCTCCATGGGTCCCTGCCGCATCACCAAGAAGGCTCCCCGCGGCATCTGCGGCTGCGATGTCCACGGCATCGTCGCCCGTAACTACCTGC
>JAFWAZ010000129.1 GCA_017507425.1 Oscillospiraceae bacterium
AGCTTAATCCTCAATCAGTGCGTCCACGAAATCCTTGGCAACGAAAGGCATCAGATCCTCAGCCTGCTCGCCAACACCAACAAACTTCACAGGAACCTTCAGCGCGTCGCTGACAGCAATGACGATGCCGCCCTTGGCAGTGCCATCCAGAACCAGCAGTACTTCCTTGGCGGCATCGGGCAGTTCCCGATTCACCACACGGCTGATCTTGTTCAGCTCGTTCATCAGATTCTGCTTGTTGTGCAGACGGCCTGCGGTGTCGATGAGGATCACGTCCACATCCTTGGCCTTGGCGGACTGGATGCCGTCATAAACCACGGAGGCGGGGTCTGCTCCCTCATGCTGGCGGACAATGGAGGCTCCGCTCCGCTCGGCCCAGATCTCCAGCTGGTCGGCCGCGGCAGCGCGGAAGGTATCGCCGGCAACCAGCAGGACTTTCTTGCCCTCCTTGACCATCCGGGTGGCGATCTTGCCGATGGTGGTGGTCTTGCCCACGCCGTTGACGCCGATGACCAGCACCACGGAAGGCTTGGTCTTCAGCTGCAGCTCGGTATCGCCCAGATCCAGCATTTCGGCGAGGATCTGCTTGAGCTGCTCTCTGCCCTCCTCGGTGGTCTGCAGACGCTTCTCCCGGGCCACCATGCGCAGCCGCTCCACGGCCTTGGTGGCGGTGGCAACGCCCAGATCGGCAAGGATCAGGCAGTCGGTCAGCTCCTCGTAAAAATCATCATCCAGCTCGCCGCCGATGAAGATGGCATCGAGGGTATTGGCCAGCGCCTTCTTGGTTTTTGCCAGACCCTCTTTAATTTTGTCGAAAAAACCCATATTGATTCTCCAATCGTTGAATTCATATATTTCTCAGATATGAGATATCAGATAGAGGATATTAGATATGCCGAATCATGGTCTATCTAAATATCTTATCACTCATATCTTGTATCTCATTCCGTAATGCCCAAGTATTCTTCCATCTGGTTCAGATCCAGTCTCAGCAGTTTGCTGACGCCCTGCTCCTGCATGGTGACGCCGTAGAGGACATCGGAGGCCTCCATGGTACCGCGGCGGTGGGTGATGACGATGAACTGGGTCTTCTTGCTCAGATTGTGCAGATAATTTGCGTAGCGCTCCACGTTCCGGTCGTCCAGCGCCGCGTCGATCTCGTCGAGCATGCAGAAGGGCGTGGGCCGTACCTTCAGAATGGCAAAATACAGGGCAATGGCCACGAAGGCCTTCTCGCCGCCCGAGAGCAGCGTGATGGTCTTGACCTGCTTTCCGGGGGGCTGGACCCGGATCTCGATGCCGCAGGTCAGGGGGTTCTGGGGATCCTCCAGAATCAGCTGTCCCCTGCCGCCGCCGAACATCTCCTCGAAGGTCTTGCCGAAGTAGTGGTCGATCTTGGCGAATTCCTCCACGAAGATGGCAGTCATCTCCTGGGTGATGCCCCGGATGATGGACTCCAGCTCCCGCTTGGAGGTCAGTACGTCGTCGCGCTGGGATGCGAGATAGGTATAGCGTTCATTGACCCGGGCATATTCCTCGATGGCGCCCAGGTTCGGGGTGCCCAGTGCCGCGATCTTGCGCTTGAGCTCTGCGATGCGGCGGTTGCCGGCAGTGACGGAATCGATCTTTCCCCGCTTCTCGGGGGCGGTGCCGGGGGTCAGACCGTAGCTGTCCCAGAGCTTGTCCACGATCTGCCGCTCCTCCATATTGGCGGTGAGCTTCTTCTGCTCCAGCAGAGCGCAGGCCCGCTCCATATTGACGATGTCCTTGCTCTTCTCCTGACTCTCCCGCTCGGTCTTGGTTTTGGCCGCTTCGGTATCCGCACGGCAGTCGAGGACACGGGTGAGCTTCTCCTTGACGGCATCCAGATCCCGCCCGTTCTGGGCCTGCTGCTGGGCGATGACGCTGATCTGGCTGTGCAGACGGAGGTTGTCCTCCTCCATCAGCGCCGCCACGGACAGCTTCTGCTGCCGGTCGCCCTCGAGGGAGCGCTGCAGCTGCTGCAGATCCTCGATGTGGCTCATGGCGGTGGTCTTCTCGGCCTCCATGGCGGCTGATTCCGTCCGAACCTGTGTTGCCCGTTCGGTCAGCTCATTGGAGCGGATGGCGGTTTCGGACTCCTCCCCCTCCAGTGTGGCGAGGGTGCCCTCCGTTTCCGCAAGCTGCAGGGCAAAGACCTGAATCTTCGCCTGCTGGGCCGCCAGACGCTGGCGGTCGGTGTCGAGACGCTCGGTGATGGTATTCTGCTCCCGCTGGGCGGATTCCGCGGCTTCCTCCACGGCTCCCAGCAGAATTTCGTATTGCTTTTTCTGGCCCTGCAGCAGCAGCACCTGATCCTCCGCCTCGCGGAGCCGATCCCGGGCGGCGGTGATCTGGAACTCCACCTCGTCCACGCTCCGCTGGGCCTCGGTAAACTCCTGCTGGAGCTGCCGGCGCTTCTCGGTCAGCTCCTGCTCCCGAGCAGTCAGCTTTTCCAGCTCATTGGCCCGGGAGAGGATGCCCGCTTCGCGGTTGACGGAGCCGCCGGTCATGGAGCCACCGGGGTTCATGACCTGTCCGTCGAGGGTGACGATCTTGAACCGGTTCCTATATTGCTTCGCCATGGCGATGGCGCAGTCGATGTTTTCACAGATGACGGTGCGGCCCAGCAGATTCTCCACGATGCCCCGGTAGGCTTGCTCGCATCGGACCAGCTCGCTGGCCACGCCCACGAAGCCGCGCTGGGCTTCCAAGCCGCTTTCCTGCAGCTTTCTGCCCGTGACGGTGGACATGGGCAGGAACGTGGCCCGTCCGCCGCCGGTACGCTTGAGGTGGCCGATGGCGGCCTTGCCGTCATTTTCATTTCCCACCACGATCTGCTGCATGGCGCCGCCGAGGGCGATCTCGATGGCGACGGTAAATTCATCGTCGGTGCGGATCAGCCGGGATACGGGCCCGTGAATGCCCTGCAGACGGCCCCTCTGGGCCTCCTGCATGACCATACGGACGGATTTCTGATAGCTTTCAAAGTCCCGCTCCATGGCCCGGAAAACCTTGGCCTTGGCGCTGACGCTGTCGAGCGCGCCGGTCAGGCTGCGGATGTCCTGCGACAGGGCATCCCGCTTTCCCGCGCGGGCATTGCGCCGAAGCTCGTAGCCGGAAATGGTGTTCTGGGCGGCGGTCACCTGCTCCTTGGCCCCATTCAGCGTCCGGTCGCAGGCTTCCATGGCGCTCTGGGCATCCCGGCGTCTGCCGGAGCCGGCGGCGATATCCTCGTTCAGCTGCTCCTGACGCTCTTTGCTCTGTCGGATGCTCTCCTCCAGCGCCCGGACGTCGGCCTCCCGGCCCGCGATCTCCGCGGTGAGGGTGGTCTGCTTCGCCCGCAGCTCCAGAAACTGCCGGGTGCGTCCCTGCGCGTTGGCGGTCATGGCGGTGAGCTCGGTCTGCAGCCGATCCAGCTCGGTGCGGTGGGATGCCAGCGCTTCGTCCAGCGCGGCGATGCGCTCCCGGCTCTCCCGGATCTGGACATCGATGCCGCCGGAGCGGCTCTCGGAGCCTGCCAGCTCCTCCCGGATACGGGCAATGTTCTGGTCATTGTTCTCCACGTTGCTGCGCAGCACGGCCATCTGGCCCGCCAGCTGCTCCCGGGAGGCCTCCAGCATACCCGACTCGATGCGCACGCTCTCAAGCTTTGCGTCCTCCTCCCGGAGCCGGGTGCCCAGCTCCTCGGACAGACGGTACAGCGAATCCAGATCGTCCTTGGCCTGCTGCAGAACGAACGCGGCGGAGGCATAGTCCTCCTCGGCCTTCTTGGCAGCGGCGGAGAGCTTATCCAGCGTGTCCAGCCATACGGCCACCTCCACGCCCATGAGCTCGTCCTTCAGCTCCAGATACTTTTTTGCCTTTTCGGACTGATTTTTCAGAGGCTCCAGCTGCAGCTCCAGCTCGGAAACCTTGTCGCCGATGCGCAGGAGATTGTCCTCGGTGTGGGCGAGCTTGCGCTCGGTCTCCTCCTTGCGGTGGCGGTACTTGCTGATGCCCGCGGCCTCCTCGAAGATCTCCCGGCGGTCGCCGGACTTCAGGGAGAGGATCTCGTCGATGCGGCCCTGACCGATGTTGGAGTAGCCCTCCCGGCCGAGGCCCGTGTCCATGAACATCTCATGGATGTCCTTCAGGCGGGCGGACTGCTTGTTGATGTAGAATTCACTGTCGCCGGAGCGGTAGTACCGGCGGGTGACCATGACCTCGTCGGCGTCATAGGGCAGCGCCCGGTCGGAATTGTCCAGCGTCAGCGTGGCCTCCGCAAAGCCCACGGCCTTGCGCTTCTGGGTGCCGCCGAAGATGACGTCCTCCATCTTGGCGCCGCGCAGGGTCTTGCTGCTCTGCTCGCCCATGACCCAGAGGATGGCGTCAGAAATATTCGATTTGCCGGAGCCGTTGGGACCGACGATGGCGGTGATATCATCGCCAAAGCGGATCAAGGTCTTATCCGGGAAGGACTTGAAGCCCTGTACTTCCAATGATTTAAGAACCACTTGCGTAACCTCAAATGTCTATAATGAATCAGTTTATTATACCGGGGAATCCGCATAAATGCAAGGTTTTTTTCATGCACTTCCTCCCATTCTGTCGAAACAGACCATCCTTCATTATTATAGTAAATTTCTTTACTATATTCTGTTTTCCTGCCTTTTCAGTGGAACAACCCCAACTTCCAATCCCGTGATTATCTGACACAATCGTTATATTTTTTAACGCAATCGTCAAATATGTTAATAAATACTTTCTCTCAGAAAAGCAATGCCCGCTACACTATTGTCAGGGGTGATCTATTATGGTAGAATTTGCAACAAGACTCAGACAGCTTCGCAAGGACAAGCATCTGACTCAGGCTCAGGTGGCCAGCCGGATCGGCGTCACGCCCTCCATGGTCTCCTCCTATGAGACGGACATCCGCCTGCCCTCCTACGACGTCATCATGCGCATCGCAGACGTCTTCGGCGTCACCGTGGACTATCTTCTCTGCCGCCAGGAGAAGCGGTTTGTGGATATCTCCGATCTGAGCGATGCAGAGGCATCCGTGATCTGCAGCATGGTGGAAGTCCTGCGCAAGAAGCACGAAGGCTGAACCGCACCAAAAAAGCAGCGTACCGAATCGGTACGCTGCTTTTTTATTATTTCACGAATCCTTCCAGCGCGGCCCTTGCAGCATCCTGCTCGGCGCGCTTCTTGCTGGTGCCGGTGCCGGTGCCGATGGGGCTTCCGTTGAGCCGGACTTCCACGCAGAACCGCTTGTCGTGGTCGGGGCCCTCCTCGCCGGTCAGGTGGTAGCTGAGGGTCTGGTTCTTCTTCTGCTGCACCTTTTCCTGCAGGGCGGTCTTGTAGTCCACATTGTGGAGCTTCGCCACGGGCACGTCGCTGAGGACGAACGCGGTGACAAACTTCCACGCCGCCTCGAAACCGCCGTCGAGATAACAGGCGGCGATGACGCTCTCCACGGCGTCTGCCAGTATGGAATTGCGGTTTCTGCCGCCGAAGCGCTCCTCGCCGTGGCCCAGCAGCAGGTAATTGCCGAGGCCGATCTTGTTTGCGATCAGAGCCAGACTCTGCTCGCAGACCATATCCGCCCGCATCCGGGTCAGCTCGCCCTCGGGCCGGTCGGGAAAATTCCGATACAGGTGGTCGGCAACGATCATGCCGAGGATCGAGTCTCCCAGAAACTCCAGCCGCTCATTGCTGCGGAGGGAGTTGTGCCAGCGCTCATTGGCATAGGAGGAATGGGCCAGCGCATTTTCCAGCACAGAGGGATCCCGGAAGCTGTGACCGATGGCCTTCTCCAGTTCATGTAACATATCAGGCCTTCTCCTTTGCTGCGGCGATCTGCTTCAGCGCGATCTCCAGCTCAGCGGCGGTGTTGTTTTCGGCGGCCTTGACTGCCTGACGGACGGCATTGTAGAAGGCGCGCTTATCGGAGGAGCCGTGGGCCTTGATGACGGGCTTCTTGATGCCGAGGAAGGGCGTGCCGCCGATTTCCCGGTAGTCCAGCAGCTTCATCATGTCGTTCACGCCGGACTTGCACAGCAGGTAGCCCAGCTTGGAGAAGACGCTCTTCTTGAACACCTTCTTCATGGCGCTGCCCATAAACATGGCAGTGCCCTCGATGGCCTTGAGCAGAACATTGCCGCTGAAGCCGTCGCAGACCACCACGTCCACATCGCCCAGAGGCACCTGACGGGCCTCCACGTTGCCGATGAAGTTGATCAGGCCCTGATTGTGGGCCTCGGTCAGCAGCTTGTAGGCATCCAGCTGGAGCTGGGTACCCTTGGAGTCCTCGGTGCCGATGTTCAGCAGGCCCACTCGGGGACTGATCACATTGTAGTCCCTCCGGTACTGCAGGGAGCCGATCAGGGCAAACTGCAGCAAAAACTCGGGCGTGCACTCGGCATTGGCGCCGCAGTCGACGATCATGAACTTTCCGCCGACCTTATTGGGCAGGCAGGGAGCCATGGCCGCCCGGCGGATGCCCTTGACCCGCTTGACCACCAGCGTGGAAGCGGTGAGCAGCGCGCCGGTGGAGCCGGCGGAGACGAAAGCGTCGCCCTGACCCTCGGAGAGCATCTTCAGGCCGACGACCATGGAGCTGTTCTTGCGCTTGTGCAGAACGGCGGCGGGATCGTCGTGCATATCCACCACGTCGTCGGCGTTGGCAATGGCCACGCCTACGGGCAGATCGCTGATGCCGTTTTTCTTCATGGCGGCGAGGATGTCCTCTCCCCTGCCCACCAGAATGATCTCGGTGTTAAAATCCCTCGCCGCAGCCAGCGCACCGAGGACCACAGCCTCGGGGGCATTGTCGCCGCCCATGGCGTCGAGAATGATCTTCATATGTTACACCTCTTTCTGTCAGATGCCCTTTGCCTTGATCTCGTCGATGATGGCGAGGCTGCGCAGGGCGATGGCCAGATTCTTTTCCGCTTTTTTGCGAATGCGCTTTTCCAGCGGCGCGATGATGGAGAAATTGACGTTCATGGGCTGGAAGTCGGTGATGCGTTCATCGCTGACATACAGGCCCAGCGCGCCGATGGCAGTCTCCTTGGGGAATTCCACAGGCTCCTCGCCCATGACCTTGGCGGCCATGGCCACGGCAGACAGCCAGCCGGAGGCGGCGGACTCCACATAGCCCTCCACGCCGGTCATCTGTCCGGCGAAGGCCACCAGCGGATTGCGGCGGTCAGCGTAGAAGCGGTCGAGCAGCTTGGGACTCTGGAGGAAGGTGTTGCGGTGCATGACACCGTAACGCACAAACTCTGCATTCTTCAGCGCGGGGATCATGGAGAAGACCCGCTTCTGCTCGCCGAACTTCAGATGGGTCTGGAATCCCACCAGATTGAACACGGACTTGGCGGCGTTGTCCTGCCGGAGCTGAACAACGGCGTAGGGCTCCCTGCCGGTGGCAGGATCCTTCAGGCCTACGGGCTTCAGGGGGCCAAAGCGCAGGGTGTCGTAGCCCCGGCGGCCCATGACCTCCACAGGCATGCAGCCCTCGAAGACATTCTTGTCCTCGAAGCCGTGAACCTCGGCCTCTTCGGCGTTGATGAGCTCATGGAGGAATGCGTCGTACTCCTCCTTGTTCATGGCGCAGTTGATATAGTCGGCGTTGCCTCGGTCATAGCGGCTCTGCCACCATGCCTTGTCCATGTCGATGGACTCATAGGTGACCAGAGGGGCGGCGGCATCGAAGAAGTGCAGCTGCTCCTCGCCTCCGAAGTAGCGGCCGATGGCTTCGCTCATGGCGTCAGAAGTCAGAGGGCCGGTGGCGATGATGACGGGGCCCTCGGGAACCTCGGTGACCTCCTGATGGGAAACGGTGATGTTGGGATGATTCTTGATCTTTTCGGTGACCATGGCGGCAAAGCCGTGGCGGTCAACAGCCAGCGCGCCGCCGGCCTCCACTCTCGTGGCCTCGGCGCACTCCATGATGATGCTGTCCAGCCGGCGCAGCTCCTCTTTCAGCAGACCCACGGCATTTTCCAGCCGGTCGCCCCGGAGGGAGTTGGAGCAGACCAGCTCCGCGAAATTCCCGGTGTGGTGGGCGGGGCCGGACTTGACCGGGCGCATCTCGATCAGATTGACCTGAATGCCCCGCTGGGCCAGCTGCCATGCGGCCTCGGAGCCGGCAAGGCCCGCGCCGATGACGGTTACGGTTTGATTCATTCCTCGGCCTCCTTTGCTGCCTTCTTGGCGGTCTTCTTCGCTGCCGTTTTCTTGGCAGTTGTCTTCTTTGTCGTTTTCTTCGCTGCGGTCTTCTTGGCAGAGGCCTTCTTGGCGGGCTTCTTTTCCTCCTCGGCAGGCAGCTCCTCCACAATGGCCGTCTCGGGGTCATTGTTTTCGGTCTTGACCCTCCGGCGGTAGCCCCGCTGATCCTCGGGCAGGAAGTTGGCGCATTCCTCATTGATGCAGAAGGGCTTCATGCGGCCCTTGCCGCTCTTTTTGAAGAGGGACTTGCCGCAGGAGGGGCAGTCCTCCTCGGTGGGGACGTCCCAGCTCATGAAGCCGCAGTCAAAGCCCGTCTCGCAGGCGTAGTAGGCAAAGCCCCGCTTACTCTTCCGCTTGAGCATGCCCGCGCCGCACTTGGGGCACCGGCCGGGCATGTGCTCGACGATGGCCTTGGTGAAGCGGCAGTCGGGGAACCCGGGACAGGCGAGGAACCGTCCGAACCGGCCGGACTTGATGACCATGTTCCGTCCGCAGACCTCACAGATCTCCTCCGTCTCTTCGTCGGGCACCTTCAGCCGGACGCCCTCGAGGGCTGCTTCTGCATCCTCCATCTCCTTGTGGAAGCCCGCATAGAATTCGGAAAGAAGCGCCTTCCACTCCTGCTTGCCCTCCTCCACGGAGTCGAGCTTGCGCTCCATGTTGGCGGTGAACTCCACATCGATGATATCGTTGAAGCGGTCGATCATGAGCCCCGTCACCACCTCGCCGAGGGGGGTGGGCTCCAGCCGCTTGTCCTTTTTCAGAACGTACTCCCGGTCGAGGATGGTGGAGACGATGGAGGCATAGGTGGAAGGACGGCCAACGCCCTTTTCCTCCATGGCCTTGACCAGCGTGGCCTCGGTGAACCGGGCGGGAGGCTGGGTGAAGTGCTGTTCCTTTTTGATGTCGGAATGGACGGTCTGCTCGCCTTCCTGCAGGTCGGGCAGTGCAGAGCCCAGAGCTTCCTCGCCCTCGTCATCCCTGCCCTCCTCGTAGACGGCGATAAAGCCGGCAAACTTCAGGGAGGAATGGGAGGAACGGAACACGTGGCCGGCACATTCAGTGTCGATGGACACGGTATCGTAGACAGCGTTTGCCATCTGGGATGCAAGGAAGCGGCTCCAGATCAGCTTATACAACCGGTACTGCTCCTTGGTCAGGGAATCCCTGATCTTCTCGGGGTCAAGCTCCACATGGGTGGGACGGATGGCCTCGTGGGCATCCTGTGCGCCGGACTTGGTCTTGAAGACGTGGAACTTGCCGTAATAATAGGGCGCGCCGTAGCGGGTCTTGATGAAATCGGCCGCAGCAGCCATGGCTTCGTCGGAAAGCCGCAGGGAGTCGGTACGCATGTAGGTGATCAGACCGAGGGTGCCCTCCCCCGCCACGTCCACGCCCTCATAAAGCTGCTGGGCGATGGCCATGGTGCGCTTGGGGGTCATGTTCAGCTTCCGGGATGCCTCCTGCTGGAGGGTGGAGGTGGTGAACGGAGGCGCAGCGGAGCGCTTCTTCTCGCCCTTTTTCACATGGGTGACGGTGAATTCCTTGCCGTGGATGTCGAGGATGATGCTGTTGACCTGCTCCTCGTTCTCCAGCTCCGTCTTCTTGGGGCTGCCGTAGTAGCGGGCCATGAAAGAGCCGGGCTTGCCGATGCGGTTGAGCTTCACGTCCAGGGACCAGTATTCCTCGGGCTGGAATGCGCGGATCTCATTTTCCCGATCCACCACCAGACGGGTGGCGACGGACTGAACGCGGCCTGCACTCAGGCCCCGGCGGACCTTCTTCCACAGCAGGGGGCTGAGCTGATAGCCCACGATCCGGTCAAGGATTCTTCTGGCCTGCTGGGCGTCCACCAGATCCATATCGATGGCCCGGGGATTGGCGATGGACTCACGCACCACCCGCTGGGTGATCTCGTTGAAGGTGACCCGGTGTGCCTTCCCGTCCGGAAGCTTCAGAAGCTCCTTCAGGTGCCAGGAGATGGCCTCGCCCTCGCGGTCCGGGTCGGTTGCGAGGTAGACCGTGTCTACCTGCTTGGCCGCGTCGCGCAGCTCGGAGATGATGGCCTCCTTACCCTTGACAGGGATATACTTGGGGTCGAAGCTCTCCAGATCCACACCCATGACGCTCTTGGGCAGATCCCGCAGGTGGCCCATGCTGGCTTTCACCAGATAGTCCGGGCCCAGATATTTACCGATCGTCTTGGCCTTGGAGGGCGACTCGACGATCACCAGATTGCTTGCATTTGCCATGGAATTCCTCCATCAGTGTTTATTTCCCGGTCAATTCGATGAAACGCCCGGGAAGCCTGCGGACGATGCCCCTGACCTCCAGCAAAGTCAGGCTGGCCAGCACTGCGCCGGGCGCCCTGCCCGACTGGGCGATCACGTCATCCACAAGCTTTTGTCCCTCTGCCAGCAGATCCACGACGGTTTGCTCGTCGGCAGTCAGGACAGTTTGGGTCTTTTTGAAGTCACTATACGCACTCTTTTCGCCGTTGTCAATGACTTTTTTTCGAGAGGCCGGATTTTCAGCCTTGTTTTTGGTCGGTTTTTTGGGTTTTTCGGCAACCTTGGCAGGCTCCTCCCGCTCCTGTGCCAGCTCCTCGGGGCTGGCCGTCACACTGGCGCCGCCAGTCCTCTGGCGCACCTTTCCGGGGAATTGCCAGCGATATTCGCTGAGGATATCCCAGCCCGAGGACACAGGGATGGCGCCCTCGCGCAGGAGGGCATTGCTTCCCTTGGCCGTCTCCACGTCGATGTTGGCCGGAACCACGAACACATCCCGGCCCTGATCGGCGCTGAGCCGCGCGGTGATCAGCGCGCCGCTCTTCTGCGGGGCCTCCACCACCAGAACGCCGCAGCTCAGGCCGCTGATGATCCGGTTTCTCCGGGGAAAATTCCGCCCGACCGGCGGCGTGCCCGGCGGGAATTCCGTGAGGATGCAGCCGTACTTCTCAACATCGGCATACAGCCATCGGTTGGACAGAGGATAGACCACATCCGCACCGCAGCCCAGCACGCCCACGGTCTTTCCGCCCGCGGTCAGGGCCCCTTTCATGGCCACAGCGTCGATGCCGGTGGCCATTCCGCTGACCACCAAGCCGCCGCAGGCCGCGATCTGATAGCCCAGCCGCTTGGCGGCGGTCATGCCGTACAGGCTCGCCTGCCGGGTGCCCACCACGCCGATGACGGGAAGCTCATCGAAAGCGGGAAGCGTGCCCCTGTAATAGAGCACCATGGGCGGGTCGGGAATGTTCTTCAGCCGGTTCGGATAGGCCGCGTCCTGAACGGTCAGGATGTGGATGCCCTTATCCTGACACTGCCGCAGGATCTCCTCGCATGGAGTCAGATCCTTGTCCATGATACTCTCCACCGCAGCGGGAGAAAGGTCCTCAAACCTTTCGAATTCCAGCTCCGGTGCAAAGTAGATGGCCTCCGGGTCGTCGAAATGGGAAAGGAGGGCGTATTTTGTTTTGTCGCCCATCCCCGTGCGGGTGGCGAACCAGATCCAGTGGATCAGCATATATGTCCTCCTTTCTTTTCGTAGGGAACGGCCTATGTGCCGTTCCCCATTCCTCAGATTTGATACCATGGAACGGCACGCAGGCCGTTCCCTGTCAGCTTCTTCTGATCTCCCACATGACGATGGCTGCCGCGATGGCCGCGTTCAGGCTCTCGCAGTGGGGATTCATGGGGATGATGAGCTCGTAATCAGCGTTGTCCAGAACCTCTTGCCGGACGCCCCGGCCCTCGCTGCCGATGACCAGCGCCATGTCGGCCACCTTTGCCGTGCGGATGTCCACCGCCCGGTCGCTCAGCGCCGTGACGCCGATGGGAATGCCCGCCTCCCGGCAGGCCGTCAGCACTTCCTCCCAGCCGGCCTGCACCACAGGGGTACGGAAAACCGCGCCCATGGTGGAGCGGATGACCTTCCAGCTCCATGGATCGGCGCAGCCGTCGAGGAGCACCACGGGAACGTCCATGGCGTCAGCGGTCCGCAGAATGGTGCCCACGTTGCCCGGATCCTGCACGCCATCGAGGATCAGCATGCCCCTTTGGGGAACTAACTTCTGCGGCTGGGGCAGCTTGCCGAGGAACAGCGCTCCCTGCGGGGCCTCCATGGGAGAGATGGACGCCATCACGTCCTCGGGAACCCGGACAACGCGCACATGCTCCGGAACCTGCGCCTGCACGCCCTCGGAGAGGATGACCGTCTGCAAGCCGGGCCAGTATTTCACCGCCTCCTCCAGAAGCTTGGTGCCGTCAGCCACAAAAAGTCCCGTCTTCCGGCGCTCGCTGCGGCTGGTCAGCAGCTTTTTCACCTGCTGCAAAAGGGGATTTTTCCGGCTGCTGATGCGTTCTTCCATAGTTCTTCCTCCTTGACATAGGATGCCTATTTTCCCCCATTATACCAACGAAAGCAAATTTTGCAAGCCCCCAAAGAAAAAAGCACGCCATCGCGGAGGCACCGCAATGGCGTGTATCCTGTTTAAAGGCTGGGATCGGTCAGGATCTCCACCAGAATCCGGGCGCAGTCCTCCATCTCCTCCACAACGGCATATTCATACCGGCCGTGGAAATTCTGGCCGCCGGTGCACAGGTTGGGACAGGGCAGACCCATATAGCTCAGGCGGGCGCCGTCGGTGCCGCCCCGGACGGGGACGGAATAGGGAGTGATGCCCAGCCGCTCCATGGCCGCCTTGGCTCGGTCCACCACATACATGACGGGCTCGATCTGCCGGCGCATGTTGTAGTAGCTGTCCTCCATCTCCACCTCCACGGTACCGTCGCCGTAGAGGGAATCGAGGTAGACGGCGATCTGGTAGAAGCGGTCTTTCTTCTGCTCGAACTTTTCGTCGTCGTGGTCGCGGATGATATAGTGCATCTTGGCGGATTCGATGTTGGAGGTCATATCCCGGAGCATGCAGAAGCCCTCATAGCCCTCGGTGGACTCGGGACGCTCGTGGACGGGCAGCATGGCGTGGAACTCCATGGCCACCTGAGAGGCGTTGATCAGCTTGTTCTTGGCGGCGCCGGGGTGGATGGAGCGGCCCTTGACATTGACGGTTGCGAAGGCTGCATTGAAGGTCTCAAATTCCACGCCGCCCAGCTCACCGCCGTCGACGGTATAGGCGTAATCCGCGCCGAAGCCGTCCACATCGAACTCATCCGCGCCCCGGCCTATCTCCTCGTCGGGGGTGAAGCCGATCTTCAGGGTGGCGTGACGGGGCTTATTCTGAATCAGGTACTCGGCACAGGCCATGATCTCGGCCACACCGGCCTTGTTGTCGGCACCCAGCAGGGTGGTGCCGTCGGTGACCACCAGACGCTTGCCGATGCAGTTGTTCAGGTAGGGGTAGTCCTTGGCAGACAGGTACATCCCCAGCTCCTCGTTCAGGCACACATCCTCGCCGGTGAACGCCACCACCTTCGGCTGCACGTTGGCGCCGGGGGCCTGAGGGGCGGTGTCCATATGGGCGATCAGGCCGATGGTGGGCAGGCTGGGGTCGCCGGGCACGGTGCCGTAGACGTAGCCATTTTCGTCCATGAAAGCATCGGCGATGCCGATGGCCTTCATCTCCTCCACCAGCGCCTCACCGAGGACGCGCTGCTTGTCAGTGGAGGGGCAGGTCTTCGAAGTCTCATCGGACTGGGTGTCAAAGGTAACGTATTTCAGAAAACGGTCTAATACATTCATATTTGGTACTCCTTTTGTGGAAGAATTACATTCTGTAGGGCACTCCGGTTTGCGCATCATATGCTTTTCTATTATATACACATTCGGTTGTAAATTCAACCTGTTTCCAAATTGAAAAAAGGACTCCCGTTTCCGGGAGTCCTTCTAGCTTGTCGAAAAAGGCCTCCGGCCTTTTCCGCCAGTTTTTTGCAGTCTGCTGCGCGCACTCCTTGTGCGCCTTTGGCGCACAACTCGCACACTTGCAGCCTGAGAAGTATTTTCTGTCAGGTACACGCCCCGACAGAAAATGATTTTGATTTTATTTGCCGCTGACGCGG
>JAFWAZ010000018.1 GCA_017507425.1 Oscillospiraceae bacterium
CCGGCATTGTACACATCTGAAACAGTAATCTTCCAAATCGCAGAGGGCGGCCCTTTCGGGCCGCCCTTTTTGCGGCGAGCCTGTCCGCAGGGATCGGCTGACAAAGAAAAAGGACTTCCGCAAATTTTGCGGAAGTCCTTTTTCGACTGTGGGAAATGGGATCAGGCCAAGGTAGCAGCCATGACGGCCTTGATGGTGTGCAGACGGTTCTCGGCCTCGTCGAAGACGATGCTCTGCTCGCTCTCGAAGACCTCGTCGGTGACCTCCATGGCGGTCAGGCCGAATTTCTCGTGGATCTGCTTTCCGATGACGGTGTTCAGATCGTGGAAGGCGGGCAGGCAGTGCATGAAGCGGCACTGGCTTCCTGCGTTGGCCATCATGGCGGCGTTCACCTGATAGGGCTTCAGGGCTTCGATGCGCTCGGCCCAGACGCTGTCGGGCTCGCCCATGGAGACCCACACGTCGGTGTAGATCACGTCGGCGCCCTTGGTGGCGGTCATGGGATCGGTGATGAACTCCAGCGTGGCGCCCGTCTCGGCGGCGATGGCCTGACACTGATCGATCAGCTCGGGGGCGGGGAAGTAGGCCTCGGGGGCGCAGGCGACGAAATGCATGCCCATCTTGGCGCAGCCCACCATCAGGGAGTTGCCCATGTTGTACCGGGCGTCGCCGCAGTACACCAGCTTCTTGCCCTTGAGTCCGCCGAAGTGCTCCCGGATGGTCAGGAAGTCCGCCAGGATCTGGGTGGGGTGGAACTCGTTGGTCAGGCCGTTCCAGACGGGAACGCCGGCGTACTTGGCAAGATCCTCCACGATCTGCTGGCCGTAGCCCCGGTACTCGATGCCGTCATACATCCGGCCCAGCACCCGGGCGGTGTCGGCGATGGACTCCTTCTTGCCCATCTGGGAGCCCGTGGGGCCCAGATAGGTGACACCCATGCCGAGGTCATGACCGGCCACTTCGAATGCACAGCGGGTGCGGGTGGAGTCCTTTTCAAACAGCAGGACAATGTTCTTGCCCTCGCACAGTCGATGGGGGATACCGGCCTTCTTCTTGGCCTTCAGATCGGCGGCCAGATCCAGCAGCTCCCCGATCTGGGCGGGGGTCAGATCCAGCAGCTTCAGAAACGATGAACCTTTCATAGTTGTTACCTCTCTTACAGAACTTTTGCAAGGAAGGACTGCAGACGCTCGCATTTGGGATTCGTAAACAGCTCTTCCGGGGTGTTGTCCTCCATGATGATGCCCTCGTCCATGAACAGCACCCGGTTGCTCACTTCCCGGGCGAAGCCCATCTCGTGGGTGACCACGATCATGGTCATGCCCCGGCGGGCCAGGGACTTCATGACGTCCAGAACCTCGCCGACCATCTCGGGGTCGAGGGCGGAGGTGGGCTCGTCGAAGAGCATCACCTCGGGATCCATGCACAGGGCACGGACAATGGCCACGCGCTGCTTCTGGCCGCCGGAGAGCTTGTTGGGATATTCTCCGGCCCGGTCGGCAAGGCCGACGCGGCCCAGCAGCTCCATGGCCTTGGCTTCGGCCTGCGTCTTGTTCATCTTCCCCAGCATCACGGGGGCACAGGTCAGGTTCTCCAGCACGGTCATGTGGGGGAACAGGTTGAACTGCTGGAAGACCATGCCCATCTTCTGCCGGTGCAGATTCAGGTTCGCCTTGCGGGACACCAGATCCTCGCCGTCAAAGAGGATCTCGCCGCCGTCGGGGGTTTCCAGCCGGTTCAGGCACCGCAGGAAGGTGGATTTGCCGGAGCCGGAGGGGCCGATGACGCAGACCACGTCACCCTTTCGGATCTCCGTGGAAATGCCCTTGAGGACTTCCAGTCCATGGAAGCTTTTTCTCAGATTCTTAACGCTTATCATACTTATCCAGCTTCCTTTCCAGAATTCCCAGAGCCTTGGTGAGGATGACCACCATCACAAGGTAGACGATGGCAACCAGCATCAGGGGATTGAACATGTCGTGGGTGTTGTTGCGGACGAGGTTGCCCGCTCTGGTCAGATCCACCACCGCCACATAACCGGCGACGGAGGTCTCCTTCAGCAGAGCGATGAACTCGTTGCCCACGGCGGGCAGCACATAGCGCACCGCCTGAGGCAGAATGATCCGGCGCATGGTCTGCATTTTGGAAAGACCGAGGCTGCGTCCGGCCTCCATCTGGCCCCGGTCAACGGCGTTGATGCCGGAGCGGATCAGCTCCGCCATGTAGGCGCCGGAGTTGATGCCGAAGGTGATGGTGGCGACCAGCACGCCGTCGGTGCAGGTGACCATGATCAGGTAGTAGAAGATCAGCAGCAGTACCGTCACGGGGATGCCGCGGATGACGGTGACGTAGAAATCGCAGAGCGCCGCCAGCGGCTTCAGCAGCCGGCTGTCCTCTGCCAGATATTTGATCAGGGCGATGATCAGACCGATGATGACGCCGATGACCAGCGCACCCATGGTGATCTGCACCGTGGTGACCAGACCCTCGAGGATCATCTTGTAGTGCCCGGACTGGATAAAGGTTTTGTCCAGCTTTGCGACCCAAGCTTCGAGCGCAATTAACAGTGTGTTCACGGTCGGCTTTCTCCTTCCTTAGATACCACCGAAAGGATGTGGCCGGTCAGACCACATCCTTTCAGGTTTTTTGGTTATTTATACTGATATTCAAATAAAAACTTTAAGCCGAAGGATTGAAGTTTTTATTATGAAGATCATAATGAGACGGGATTCTGTTATTTTCAATATCAAAAATAACAGAATCGACAACGCCGGCAGGCGGTGTCTTTCAAATAGAAATTAAAGATTTCTATTTGAAAACAGTATTAGCCTGCGTTGGGAGCGGTGTAGGGAGCCTCGTACTTGGCGAAAATGTCGGCGATGGTGCCGTCGTCGAGGAGCTTCTTCAGGACCTCGTTGATGGGCTCAGCCAAATCCTCGCTGCCCTTCATGAAAGCGAAGGCGTAGGGCTCGGAGGTCATGGCCTCGGACAGGACCACCAGAGTCTCGCCGTTCTCGGCGTTGTACAGCTTGACCATGTCGGCGGCGGTCAGATCATCGATGACCCATGCGTCCACCTTGCCGGACAGCAGAGCCTGCTGGGCGTCGGTGTTGGCGGTGTAGGCATTGACGTCGTAGCCGGCGCCCATGCAGAACTCCTCGGCGGTGGTGCCGGTCTGAACGGCGACGATCTTGCCGTCGAGGTCAGCCTTGCAGGTAATGGCGGAGTCCTTCAGGACCACGATGGCCTGTGCAGCCATGCAGTAGGGGACGGTGAACAGGGTGTTCTCCTCGCGGTCGGGGGTCACGGAGATGCCGGAGGCGCCGAGGTCATACTTGCCGGTCTGGACGCCGGGGAGGACGGAGTCGAAGTCCATCTGCTGGATGTCCAGCTCCACGCCCAGCTCCTCGCAGACCAGGGTCAGGATGTCGATCTCAATGCCGACGACGGCGCTGTTCTCATCCAGATACTCAAAGGGAGGGAAGTCGGGGCTGGTGGCAACGGTCAGCTTGCCGGCCTTTTCAATGTCGGCCAGCGTCTTGCCGGAGGAGCATGCGGTCAGGCAGGACAGAACCAGCAGAGTGGTCAGAATGAGGGCAATCAGCTTTTTCATAATTCAGATTCCTTTCTTTTCTTGGGATTGGTCAGATTTGGGTTTTCACCCATTCGATCTGGGCTGCCACGGAAGCGGTGGAGGTGCCGCCCTCGCTGATCCGCTTTTCCACGCAGGTCACAAGATCGATATGTTCATACAAGTCTGCGTCAAACAGATCGCTGTACGTCTGATAGGTCTGGAGGGGAAGCTCCTCCAGAACGGTGTTTTCCCGGATGCACAGGGCCACGAGGGATCCGGAAATTTTGTAGGCGGAGCGGAAGGGCATGCCCTTCTTGACGAGGTAGTCGGCAAGGTCGGTGGCGTTGATGAAGCCCTTTTGAGCGGCCCGCTTCATGTTCGCCTCGTTGGCGGTCATGGTGGCGACCATGCCGGTGAAGACCTTCAGGCACATCTGCACCGTGTCCACGGCGTCGAAGACGGCCTCCTTGTCCTCCTGCATATCCTTGTTGTAGGCAAGGGGCAGGCCCTTGAGAGTGGTCAGCAGCGCCATCAGGTCGCCGTAGACCCGGCCGGTCTTGCCCCGGACCAGCTCGGCCATGTCGGGATTCTTCTTCTGGGGCATGATGGAGGAGCCGGTGGTGTAGGCGTCGCTCAGCTCCACGAATTTGAATTCCCAGCTCGACCACAGGATGATCTCCTCGGAGAAACGGGACAGGTGCATCATCAGCACGCTCAGGGCGCTCATGAGCTCCACGCAGAAATCCCGGTCACTTACGCCGTCGAGGGAATTGCGGCAGATGCCGTCGAAGCCTAATCTTTCCGCCTCGAGATACCGGTCCGTGTCATAGGTGGTGCCGGCCAATGCGCAGCAGCCGATGGGGGACAGATTCATCCGCTTGCGGCAGTCCGCCAGACGCTCCCGGTCCCGCAGCAGCATCATGGCGTAGGCCATCAGGTGGTGGCCGTAGGTGATGGGCTGGGCCCGCTGCAGATGGGTGTAGCCGGGCATGATGGAGGCCTTGTAGGCTTCGGCCTTTTCGGTGACGGCCCGGATCAAATCGGTGACCAGCTGGGAGATCTCGTCGATCTGACTGCGCAGATACATCCGGATGTCCAGCGCCACCTGATCGTTTCTCGAGCGGGCGGTGTGGAGCTTCTTGCCCACGTCGCCGATGCGCTGGGTCAGCACCTGCTCCACGAACATGTGGATATCTTCACAGGTCATGTCGAATTCCAGCGCGCCGGAATCGAGGTCATGGAGGATCTGCTCCAGACCGGCGATCAGCTGATCGGCGTCCTCATTTGTAATGATGCTTTTCGCCGCCAGCATGGCCGCGTGGGCCATGGAGCCGGTGATATCCTGCCGGTACATCCGGCTGTCAAAATGGATCGAGGAGTTGAAATCGTCCGCGATCTGCTCCGTCATGCCGTCGGTACGGCCGGCCCACATTTTTGCCATGCGTAAAAATCTCCAATCTATGCTCGTAGGGGATGGCGTCCCCGACATCCCGACCGCCGCCAGGCGGCAGCTCGGTATGCGGAAAAACAGGCCCATCGAGGTCCTGCTTTTCCGACGGGTCGTCGAGGACGCCGACCCCTACGGTGTGGTTCGTTTTCTTACTTCTTGTTCTTGGCATCGACCATGGCCTTGACCTTGATGGGCAGGCCGTAGAGGTTGATGAAGCCGGCGGAGTCCTTCTGGTCGTAATCGGACTCACCGAAGGTGGCGATCTCCTCGGAGTACAGGGAGTAGTCGGACCAGACGCCTGCGTTGATCATGTTGCCCTTGTACAGCTTCAGGCGAACCTTGCCGGTGACGGTCTCCTGGGTCTTGTCGACGAAGGCGGCGAGGGCCTCCCGCAGGGGAGTGAACCACTGGCCGTTGTAGACCAGCTCGGCGTAGGTGATGGCCAGTCTCTGCTTCTCGTGGAGGGTCATCTTGTCGAGACAGATGGACTCCAGAACGGAGTTGGCCTTGTACAGGATGGCGCCGCCGGGAGTCTCGTAGACGCCGCGGCACTTCATGCCGACAAGACGGTTTTCCACGATGTCAAGAAGACCGATGCCGTTTTCGCCGCCAACCTTGTTAAGAGCAAGAATGATGTCCTTGGCGCTCATCTGCTGGCCGTCCAGCGCCACGGGAATGCCCTGTACAAAATCCAGCGTGATGTAGGTGGGAGCATCGGGAGCCTGAATGGGGGAAACGCCCATCTCAAGGAAGCCTTCCTTTTCATACATGGGCTCGTTGCCGGTGTCCTCCAGATCCAGACCCTCGTGGCTCAGGTGCCACAGGTTCTTGTCCTTGGAGTAGTTGGTC
>JAFWAZ010000130.1 GCA_017507425.1 Oscillospiraceae bacterium
AGGGTGACGGCCATGCCGCCGTTGTCGGCGATGTTCTCGCTGACGGTGAATTTGCCGTTGACGGTGCCCCAGGGCAGCTCGATGCCGTCGAACTGCTTGATCATGGCGTTGACCTTCTTCTGGAACTTCCGCTCGTCGGCCTTGGTCCACCAGTTGTTCAGGTTGCCCAGCTCGTCGCACTTAGCGCCGTTGGAGTCGAAGGCGTGGGAGATCTCGTGGCCGATGACCGCACCGATGCCGCCCAGATTCTCACTTCTGGACTGATGGATGGAGTAGAAGGGGGGCTGCAGAATGGCGGCGGGGAAGGTGATGTCGTTGACGAAGGGATCATAACAGGCGTTGACCAGATGACCGGGCATGGCCCAGTGGGTGCGGTCCACATCCTGACCGAGCTTGGCGAAGTTCTCCTCCATGCGGACGCGGTGGAGGGAGGTGACAATGTCGAACAGGGACTTGCGCTCGTCGAAGACCAGCTTGTCGTAGAGGGACTCCACCCGGTCGGGGTATGCCATCTTCAGGCCCATCTTGTTGAGCTTCAGGATGGCCTTTTCCTTGGTCTCGGGCTCGAGGATGTCGTTCTCGGCGATGCGCTTCTGGTAGGTGGCCACGATCTGCCGGACGATGTCGGTGATGTCCTTCTTGGCTTCCTCGCCGAAGTACTTCTCGCCGTAGTACAGGCCCACAGGCTCGCTGTACTCACTGGAGGCCAGCTGATAGGCGAACTTCTCGGCCTTGGGTGCGGCAGCGATGCCGGAGAGGGCTCTGCTGAAAGCGCCGCCCAGCTCCCGCAGCTCCTCGGAAAGCAGGCTGCAGCTGCCCACCAGCGTCAGCACATAGGCCCAGCGCTTGTACATCTCAAAGGTGTCGGCGTTGAAGACCTCCTTGAAATTCTTGAAGAACCGGGGCTCGGTGACGATGATCTCCTCGGGCACATAGCCGAACAGGTCGCTCAGCAGCTTCTTCAGGTTCAGGGGCTTGACCATGCCGGCCACCCGGCCGGTCTTCATGGGGTTGTACATCTTGACGTACTCGGACCACTCTTCCCGGGTCTTGACGTACTTGGCGACTGCAGCGTCGAAGGCCAGCGTGTCGCCCAGCAGCAGATCGATCTCCTCGGCGCTGTGGCCGGCGTGGGTCAGGATCTGCCGGGCAAAGCCGCTCCACAGGGTGAGCAGCTGATCGCGCTGCTGCTCCTTGCCCTCGGCGTAGTAGGAGGCGTCGGGCAGGATCACCCGGGGGCCCTGAATCATCACGCAGTGATGATTGGTGTCGGTCATGTTGGGCTCCACGGCGAGGTCGAGAGGCATGGCGATGCTGCGCAGGAGCAGCTCCTTGGCGTGCAGGTTGAAGCTGCGCATGGTGCCGAGCTTCTTGAGGATGGACAGGTGCTTCACGGCGGGCTTGATGCCGTGCTTTGCCTTCCGCTTCACATCCTTGGCAAGGCGGTACAGGGTGCAGGCCCGGGCCATATGGTCGCCCGGATAGGCGCCCTCCTTGCACATGGTGTTGAACTCACCGATCATGAGCTTCTCGATGCCGGTCATGAGGGCCATGGGGCTGCCCATAACGGGCATATCGTCGGGGATCACCAGCTCGTCCAGCTTTGCCTGATTGACGTAGGTGTACAGATCGTCCTGAATACGGATTTTTTCCATAATTTTCTCCTTTTCTGAAAAGATTTTTATGGGTTTGTTATACCATAATTTGCGGTTTTTGTAAATAGGATTGACACAGGAATCGAAAACGATTACCATAGTACCGAAATGAAAGGGGAGAAACCTATGAAATTCAGCATCCGTGATTTTAAATGGACCCGGGAGCCGGCGGCCTTTGCCGTGTCCGAGGACAGGGTGGAGATCGTCACCGGACCCCACACCGACCTGTGGCAGCGGACATACTATCACTTCCGCAACGACAATGCCCCGGTCTTCCAGATGGAGACGGAGGAGAAGTATTTCAGCTTCACGGTGAAGACATCCTTTGAAGAGAGCCACCATCGGTTTGACCAGTGCGGCATCGTGATGTATCTCGACAGTGACAATTGGCTCAAGGGCTCCATCGAATATGAAAATGAGCGCTTCCAGCATCTGGGCAGCGTGGTCACGAATCTGGGCTATTCCGACTGGGCCACCACCGAAATCGATGCCGGCGTCAAGTCCATGTGGTACCGGCTCAGCCGCCGGGAGGACGATTACTGCATCGAGTGCTCCGCCGACGGCGTGCATTTTTCCCAGATGCGGGTGTGCCATATGTGGCAGGGCGGCGGAAAGATCCGCTTCGGCATCTACGCCTGCTCTCCGGAGGATTCCTCCTTCAGGGCGGTCTTCACCGACATGGAGCTGACGGAATGCAAATGGCTGGCCCACGACGGCCAGCAGCCGGACGAAGTGTGAAAATAGAGCTGCCATGATAATTCCCTCCTGCGGTGACCAAGCCGCAGGAGGGATTGCTTATTTGATTGACTGCCGCAGCCACGTTCTGGCTTCCAGCATATCTTTATCATCAGGAGAAAACTGAAGTACATAGTTGACCTTGCCGGATAGCTGCATCCGATAAGTCTCCTCCGGGATCTCCGGACCGATTTTCTGCAGATGTTCCCGGATGCCGAATTTTTGGCAGTAATACAGCTCCTGCCGGAGCCTGCGGCGGTAGTCCGCGGGGATGCTCAGCTTCTCGTTGACCACGATGCCGGTGACGCTCTGCTGCTGACCGGGGCGCTGTACCTTGGTTTTCTGCCCGTTCAGCAGGAAGCCCAGCTTCTTCAGCTCCGGTCTGACAAACCGGATGACCTCCGCCGGATCAAAGTCGCCGGAGAAGGTCATATCGTCGCAGTACCGGGTGTAGGCGATTCCACGCTCCCGGCACCACTGACCGACCAGCTCGTCAAATTCATACAGAATGATGTTGGTGATGGCCGGAGAGCTGGGCGCGCCCTGTGGAAGGGCATCCCTGTAATAGCAGAGCATGGTCAGCAGGATCCGCAGAGGCTCCGCGTAGATTTCCTCCGGAAACACCCTGTCCTTCACGGTGGAGTAGCGGATGCTGTCGAAGAAGTGGAGGATGTCCAGCTTCAGCACCACCTGCTTGCCCACATGGAGCTCCGCATTGCGCAGGGTGGAGCTGCCGAACCGATAGGCCTTGGCATAGCGGGACACGGGCATGTGGATCAGAAGCACCTCGGCGATCCGCCTCTGAATGGATTTCAGCACCTCATCCGGAACGGACAGATCGCGGCAGCCGCCGCGCTTCTTGGGGAGCTTTACCATGCGGTAATGCTTGCCGATGTTGTTGCTGACGGCATAGAGCGTCTTGGCGCGGATGCCGAGATCCCGTTCAAGGGAGGAAAGCTCCCTGTATACGATCATGTTGCTTTCCTCCCTTGCTGCAGGTTTGGAACAATACAATGCTGTACAGCGAAGTGCGCAGGGGTATCCAGAGCACACAGCGTGTGCGGTAATACCGCAAGCAGTTCGTCTGAGCGAAGCGAATACGTGGGATTTGCGCTGCCCGGCAGCGACTCGCTGCCGGTGCCAGTGGTCTGACAAAAGCTATTGTTCCTGTTGCAATTATAGCGCGGGAGAAGGCAATGTGCAATAGCGGGCTGCGATCTTTCTGTTTACAGCGATGTTGTTTGCCTGAAAGACTCTCAGACAACGAAAAAGACCAACCTTTCGGTTGGTCTTGGTGGAGATAAGCGGGATCGAACCGCTGACCTCTTGAATGCCATGTCCTTTTGCTGGGGACATGGTGCATACAATTGGTATAATCGGTACATATAGTCCAAAATCATTGAATATCAATCCATTATGTGCCAGCTGGACCACTGTGTTTCGTCGTATTTCAGGATAAATTCAAGACAAAAGTGTTCCGGGTACCGGGGTGTTCCACCCTTTTCAGCCCGATACCCCAACAGAAAGGACGAAACTATGCAGTATGTATTAGCAAGGGATATTGCCGAAAAATGGGGAGTTTCCTCATCTTTGATCAGAAGATTGTGCAGACAGGGACGGATCTCCGGAGCTGTGTGCAAGGACGGGGTCTGGAGGATCCCGGAGGACGCAGTCCGCAGTATGCGGACAGTATTTAAGTATGCAGAGGAAGATAAGTTGCCGGAACTGGCCAAAATCTTGAGAAAACAGAAGAAAAAGAAGAATTTCCACGGGCTGTACGATTATGTGGTCATCGACCTGACCTACTCCTCCTGCCGCATGGCCAGCAACCGCCTGACCCGTGGCCAGGTGGAGAGCATTTACCGTAAGGGCAAGATCCGGGAATCCTTCGAGCCGCTGAAGGTGTCCGATGTGATCGAGGCACTGAACCACATCCACTGCGTCGACTACATCCTGGACCATGTGATGGAGCCGCTGGACACCAGATTCATCCGGAAGCTCCACGAGCTCCTGATGGCCGGCACGGTGGATGCCTACCGCCAGCGGGTGCGCCCCGGCGAGTACCGCACCACGATCCCCAAGAACAGGGACCGCCCCATGATCCTGGGCAGTCAGATCCATTCCAGTCTGACCATGCTCATCGAGTATTATGAGACCCGGGCGGAAATCGAGCGGAACCAGATCCTGGAATTCCATGTGCGCTTCG
>JAFWAZ010000131.1 GCA_017507425.1 Oscillospiraceae bacterium
CCGGCAAGCTGCCCCTGGTGGAGACCTTCCGCAAGGGCAAGCAAATGGTAAGGGAGGCCCAGAAAAAATGAAACTGACCGTTGCATCTTCCCCCCACATCCGCGGCAATTTCCGGACCAACCGGATCATGGCCGATGTGATAATCGCCCTGACCCCCGCGCTGGCGGTGGGCGTGGTCCGCTTCGGCATGGACGCGCTGATCCTGACGCTGGTGTCCATGGCCTCCGCCGTGGCCGCCGAGTGGCTCTACAGCCTGCTCACCCGCACCCGCAACACCACCGTGGACGGCTCCGCGCTGGTGACGGGCATGCTGCTGGCCATGACCCTGCCCCACACCTGCCCCCTCTGGCTGGCAGCGGGCGGCAGCGTCTTCGCCATTCTCTTTGTTAAGTGTCTCTGCGGCGGTCTGGGCCAGAACATCTTCAACCCCGCCCTCGCTGCAAGAGCCGCCATGATGGCGGTGTACCCCGTGGGCCTGACCCGCTATATGGGCGTCGACGGCGTCACCGCCGCCACCCCGCTGCACCACATGGTCATGCCCGCCCTGCCCGAGGAGAGCGTCCTCGACATGTTCCTCGGCAGCTGCCCCGGCTCCATCGGTGAGATCTCCGCGCTGGCCCTGCTAGCCGGCGGCGCGTACCTGCTGTGGCGCAGAGTCATCTCCGGCCGGATCCCCGCCGCCTACCTCGGCACCGTGGCAGTCCTGACCCTGATCTTCCACAAGACCGATGCCCCCGTGGACTGGATGCTCTACAGCCTCTTCTCCGGCGGCGTCATGCTGGGTGCCATCTTCATGGCCACCGACTACGCCACCTCCCCCGCGACACCCATGGGCCAGATCGTCTATGGCATCGGCTGCGGCGCACTGACCGTGTTCTTCCGCTACTTCGGCCTGTTCCCCGAGGGCGTCACCTATGCGATCCTGCTGATGAACGCCTTCGTCTGGTTCATTGACCGGCTGACCCCCATCCGCCGCTTCGGCACCGTGAAAGGAGGCGACGCCAAATGAAAAAGCCCCTGTTTGCTCTGGTGCTGGCGATGATCGTCCTGTTTGGCGCCAGCGTCGGTCTTCGGAACGTCGCCAAGGAAAATGCCGCAAAGGCCCACCTCGAGATGATGCAGCTGCTCCTGCCCGGCGCGGAGGCGTTCGAAGTGGAGCCCTACGCCGGCGAGGATGCCAACATCAAGTCCGTCCATAAATCCGATATCGGCTTCGTCATCGAGACTTCCACCTACGGCTACGCTGGCGAGATCACCGTGCTCGTGGGCGTGAACAACGCCGGCAAAGTCACCGGAGTCGTGGTGCGCGACGCCCATGAGACCTTCGGCCTCGGCGGCAACGCCCTGACCGACCACGTATTCCTGAGCCAGTTCCTCAACAGCGCCGGTTCCTTTGAGGTCAATACCTCCGGTGCAGACGCCTTCGCCGGTGCCACCGCCGAGGCAGAGTCCTCCGGCGAGGCAGAGTCCTCCGGCGAGACTGTCTCCGTGGACGCCATCACCGGCGCCACCGTCACCAGCAAGGCTGTGGTGCGCTGTGTCAACTCCGCAGTCGGCTACGTCACCGGTGCCGATGCCACCACCGAAGCCACTTCTTGGGGAGGTTAAGCCATGAAAAACAAGACCTACACCCTCAATACGGTGCTGATCGCCGTGTTCGGCGCAGTGCTGCTGGCCATGGTGGCCCTTCGGGCCTTCGCCCCCAACATCATCCTGCCCGTCTTCGACATCCCCACCCTGACCGCCATCTCCCTGACCGCTCTGGTGCTCGACCACTATCTGGCCCCCGGCGCCAAGCGCTGCTGGATCTGCATTCCTGTGTTTGCGGCCCTGACCTTCGGCGTTCTGCCTATGGTAGCAATGCTGGTTCGGGTGGAGGATGCCCTGAGCCTGATGATCTCCGGCACAGCCGTCTTCAGCCTCTGCACCTTCGTCTTCACGGATCTGCAGGATCGGCTCTCCACCGGCCCCGCCGCCCGTCTGGCGCCCGTCATGAGCGCCCTCGGCATCTGGCTGGCCGTACAGGCCTTCGCCGGCATCGGCTTCTGACAAGCAAAAAAAGCCTGACCGCAAGGTCAGGCTTTTCAGTGTGTCAAAAAAACCCGGAATTCAACCCGTAGGGGACGGCGTCCTCGACGTCCCGGCGGTAGAATCCCGCGTTATTTTGAGGTTTTCGGCGAATTCGCAACATTTTTGAACGGGTCGTCCGGGAGGCCGACCCCTACATATAGGTTCTTTGACAGTCTGAAGCCTGACCGCAAGGTCAGGCTTTTTTCTGTGATTCAGGCAATGTCGTGCACGATCCCTCTGCGGCGCAGCTCTGCTTCAATCAGATCCAGCAGCTTCTCCGAGGGCGCGGCCACGGTGTGGTAGTGGCAGTCGTCGGTCAGGACTTTCAGCAGGTTGTCCCGGCAGTGCTCCAGCCGGCCCACGAAATCCCGCGCATCCTGCGCATTTTCAATCAGCAGATCCGCCCGGATGGAGCCGTAGAGCTCATGCTCCACCGCCACATCGAGGATGCGGCCTCCCAGATCGATGACTGCCATGAACTCCTCCAGCACCTGCTCCGTGCTGTGCCGGACGAAGAAGACCCGCTTGGGCTGCACATCGCCGCTGTCGTCCTGCCGCAGCAGGTAGCCCTTGTTGGTGGACAAAATGGCGGTATTCTCTGCCCGCATCAGGGCGATGTCCTGTACGATGACCTGCCGGCTCACGCCCAGCTCCTTTGCAAGGCCCGTGCCCGTCAGCGGCTGCTGGGCCACGGCCAGCATTTGCCGGATCTTCGTTCTGCGCTGTTCTCCGTTCATGGTGATCCCTCCTCGAAATTCTGCTATCGTTGTACCACAATTTGGGGAAAATGTCAAATCTCCGTGAGAAAAGAATATACTGTCTTGACAACGGCCTGTCAATGAGTATAATGATACCGATAACTGACAAGACACCTGAATTTACAAAGGAGTGTACATCATGAAAGAATTCCTCAAGCGGAAGAATATCGTCTTCTCCGCCAAGCGCTACGGCATCGACGCCCTCGGCGCCATGGCCCAGGGCCTGTTCTGTTCCCTGCTCATCGGCACCATCGTCAAGACTCTGGGCCAGCAGTTTTCCATCCCCTTCCTCGTGGAGGTGGGCGGCTACTGCTCCGCCATGAGCGGCCCGGCCATGGCCTGCGCCATCGGCTACGCCCTCCAGACGCCCCCGCTGGTGCTCTTCTCGCTGGCCACCGTTGGCTACGCCGCCAACGCCCTTGGCTCCACCACCCTCTCGGGCAATCCCGGCGCCGGCGGCCCGCTGGCGGTGCTGGTCATGGCCATCCTCGCCGCCGAGTGTGGCAAGGCCGTCAGCAAGGAGACCAAGGTGGATATCCTCGTCACCCCCCTCGTGACCATCCTCGCGGGTGTGGGCGCCTCCGCCCTCGTGGCCCCCGCCATCGGTACCGCGGCCTCCTCCGTGGGCGATTTCGTCAAGTGGGCCACCATCCAGCAGCCCTTCCTCATGGGCATTCTGGTGTCCGTGGTGGTGGGCATCGCCCTGACCCTGCCCATCTCCTCCGCCGCCATCTGTGCTGCCACGGGTCTGACGGGGCTGGCGGGCGGCGCCGCCGTGGCCGGCTGCTGCGCCCAGATGGTGGGCTTCGCGGTGCTGTCCTTCCGGGAGAACCGCTGGGGCGGTCTGGTCAGTCAGGGCCTCGGCACCTCCATGCTCCAGATGGGCAACATCGTCCGTAACCCCAAGATCTGGATCCCCCCCACGCTGGCCTCCGCCATCACCGGCCCCATCGCCACCTGCCTGTTCCGGCTGCAGATGAACGACCCCGCCGGCGGCGTGGCCTCCGGCATGGGCACCTGCGGCATGGTGGGCCCCATCGGCGTCTATGCCGGCTGGGTCAACGATGTGGCCATGGGCGTCAAGGATGCCATCACCGCCGCCGACTGGGCAGCCCTGCTGCTCATCTGCATCGTCCTCCCGGCGGTCCTCACGTGGCTCATCGGCATCCCCTGCCGCAAGCTCGGCTGGATCAAGGACGGCGACCTGAAGCTCGACTGATTAAAAAACCCCGGCTCCTCGGAGCCGGGGATTTTTCGGTTCGCCCGTCAAAGAAGCCCCAGTTCCCGGAGCGTTTTGGCGACGCCGTCGTTTTCACAGGAATCGCAGACCCTGTCCGCCAGTGCCTTCAGTTCGGGAACCGCGTTGCCCATGGCGACGCCCAGTCCGGCGGCCTGAAGCATGTCCGCGTCATTCATGCTGTCGCCGAAGGCAATGCAGTCCTCCGGGGAGATCTGAAAATGACGGCACAGCTCAGCCATGGCCCGGCCCTTCGTGACGGTCGGGTCGGAGATCTCGCCGAAGGTCAGGGGAAACCCGGGAACATCGCAGAAGGGCACCACATTCAGACTGCCCCGCAGCCGGTCAGCCAGCCAGTCGGTGACGGCGGGATCGGCGCTGTAATAGGCGATCTTGTACACCGGCTGTCCGGCGTAGGCCGAGTAGGGGAGCGCGGTGGGGTCGAAGATCACATTCCGGGTGAAGCGCCGCATTTCCTCGGGAAGCCCGTCCAGATCGATTCTGGAAAGCACCAGCTCGCCGTTGTCGCTGTGGATCCGGCCTTCCGGAGTCTCCAGTGCGAAGAAAATGCCGTTCTCCGACAGAAGCCGGATGAGCGGCTCCACGTACCGCTCCTCCATGAACTGCTGGGCCAGTACGTCGTCTCCAAGCTTGGTGATGCCGCCGGAGCTGAATACGCCCCCGTCAAACCCGATCTGCGCCACCGCCGGCGGGACGCTGTCAAAGGTGCGCCCGGTGCTGATGAATGCCAGATGCCCCTTTTTCCGGGCCCCGCGGATGGCCGCCAACGTGGCCTCAGAGGGGCCCCGCCCCGGCACCGCCAGAGTGCCGTCAATGTCAAACAGTAAAAGCTTTTTCATAGATTGCTCCTATTTGTAAATTTGTAGGGATACGTGGCTACTATATCACAAAAAGAGCGATTCTTCCAGAAAAAATCCCCGGCTCTTTCGAGCCGGGGATCGATTATATCAGGGGATTAGCCCTTGATGGCAGCCTGAGCGGCGGCCAGACGGGCGATGGGCACGCGGAAGGGGGAGCAGGAGACGTAGTCCAGACCGATCTTGTGGCAGAACTCCACGGAGACGGGGTCGCCGCCGTGCTCGCCGCAGATGCCGTAGTGCAGCTTGTTGCCGGTGGCCTTGGACTTGGCAACGGCCATCTCCATCAGCTGACCGACGCCGTTCTGATCCAGCTTGGCGAAGGGATCGTTCTCGTAGATCTTGGACTCGTAGTAGGCGTTCAGGAACTTGCCTGCATCGTCACGGGAGAAGCCGAAGGTCATTTGAGTCAGGTCGTTGGTGCCGAAGCAGAAGAACTCGGCCTCCTTGGCCATCTCGTCGGCGGTCAGGCAGGCGCGGGGGATCTCGACCATGGTGCCGACCTCGTAGCGCATCTCGATACCGGCAGCAGCCAGCTCCTCGTCAGCGGCCTTGACAACCACGTTCTTGACGAACTTCAGCTCCTTGACATCGCCGGTCAGGGGGATCATGATCTCGGGAACCATGTTCCAGTCGGGATGATTCTTCTTGGTGGTGATGGCAGCGCGGATGACGGCGCGGGTCTGCATGTCAGCGATCTCGGGATAGGTGACGGACAGACGGCAGCCGCGGTGGCCCATCATGGGGTTGAACTCGTGCAGGGAAGCGATGATGGCCTTGATGTCGGCAACGGTCTTGCCCTGAGTCTCGGCCAGAGCAGCGATGTCCTCCTCGGTGGTGGGGACGAACTCGTGCAGGGGGGGATCCAGGAAGCGGATGCACACGGGCATGCCTTCCATGGCCTCGTACAGGCCCTCGAAGTCAGCCTGCTGCATGGGCAGGATCTTGGCCAGAGCGGCCTCGCGCTCCTCCTTGGTGTCGGAGCAGATCATCTCACGGAAGGGTCCGATACGGCCGTCCTCGAAGAACATA
>JAFWAZ010000132.1 GCA_017507425.1 Oscillospiraceae bacterium
CAGGGGCTTGTAAGCGTTGACGAAAGCGCGAACACGGTCCATGGTGTACTTGGCCAGGGTCTTGAAGTCGCCGGGAGTCACGTTGCCGAAGATCAGAGCGGCACGGACAGCAACGGAAACGACATGGATGACGGACTGCATCTCGTAGCCCAGGGGACAGACGCGGACGCCTTCGCCCAGCTTCATGCCGGCCTCGGCGCAATGCTTCACAGCGTCACCGGTCAGGGTGACCAGAATGCCCTGCGCCTGGTAGGACTTAGCCAGCTCAACGGTCTCTTCGGGATTCTCAGCGCCGCCGATGATAACGGCAACACCGGGGATATCGCCGGTAACCAGCGGCACGCCCAGGTTACGGACGAATGCGTCGGTCAGGAAGCCCATCTCGGGCTCGGCATAGGGCTCAGCGCCATGCAGGTACTTCAGAGCTTCCAGGAACTCTGCGCACAGGGCGGAAGCGATGCCGCTGTCGAAAACGTCCTGCAGACGGTTGTTACGGGTCATGTTGGCCTTGATGGTTTCCATGGCGGCCTTCATTTCGCCCAGGTTGGTGATCTTAACACCGGTAACGCCATAGTAGCAGGGCAGAGCATAAGCAGTGTTGGGGAATGCAACAGGCTCAGCTTCGCCATACTGCGCAATAGCGGCGTCAATAGCAGCTACGGTACGATTGTAGTTGTAGTCGTTACCGCCAAAAACTCTTTCAAAAAGTGTCACGGTATTTCCTCCTAATTAAGTTTCATCACGATCCAGGATCGCTTTGATTTGTCGAATTTCTTCGATTGCCGTAGGACTGAAATCGTAGGGTGATTTTCCGTTGCGGTCGGCATCCATGATCTCCGGATTGTAGTGGATACAGCCCAACAGATCCTCCGCGGGAATGGCGTCACGGACGAACTGCTCGTCCCGCTGATCCCGGATCTTGTTGGCCACCACCCGCACCCGCTTCACGCCCAGGTCATTGGCCAGACGCTTAACATTATGATAGGTCTGCACGGAGCGGCTGCCCGGCTCGATGACCACGATAAACTGATCCATATTGGCAGCGGTGCCGCGGCCCAGGTGTTCCAGGCCCGCTTCCATATCCATCACCACCACATCGTTTTTCCGATAGGTCAGTGCGGAAAGGATGGACTTGAGCATCACATGCTCGGGACACACGCAGCCGCTGCCGCCCAGGTCCACCGTGCCCATCACCAGCAGCTTTACGCCGTTGACGGTCTTGGCATACTTTTCGGGGATATCGGCCACATAGGGATTCAGCTTATAAAACTTATTGTCATCGCTGGCGCCGGTGCGTTCCTTTGCCAGGTCCTTCATGCGGGAAATGGGGATGATCTGATCCACCTCTTCCTGGCTCAGGCCCAGGGCCAGACCCAGGTTGGCATCGGGATCCACGTCGGCCGCCAGGACGGTGCGTCCTTCGTCGGCGTAGAGCCGGGCCAGAGTGGAGGACAGGGTGGTCTTACCCACGCCGCCCTTGCCGGTAATTGCAACTTTCATTGGAAAAAGACCTCGAATTTTTAAGTAAAGATATGACAGCGAGAGATTTTTTCGCAGATCAAGCAATCAAAGCCGACGGCATACCAAGGTATTCCAAGGCTTGGATTGTGCCGAGCTGCGGAAAAAGATCCGCTGATCAGATGCCCAGAGCAGCGCGCTTGGCTTCAATGCAGGCGATCATCTTGTCGCCCAGAGCGTCGATATCGGTGTCGACAACAAACTTTGCCTCGACCCACTGGTTGACGCCGTCCTCGCCCTGCAGCAGACGGGTGACTTCCTCGGAGCCCTTGGAGTAGGGATCAACGCCCAGGAAGGTCTCGATGCCGGTGGCGACGACGTAGTTGCCGATGGAGACGGCCTTCTCGGACATCCACTCGGGAGCACAGCCGACCACGGGGACCTGAGAAATGTTGATGCCCCAGTCCTTGGCGATGTCGGAGGCCAGAACCATCATACGGGAGATATCAACGCAGGAGCCCATGTGCAGCACGGGAGGAATGTTGGCCAGCTCGCAGACGCGCTTCAGACCGGCGCCGCAGTACTCGCGAGCCTGAACGGGATCCATCAGACCGGCCTTGGCAGCAGCCTGAGCGGAGCAGCCGGTGGTGATGACGATGATGTCGTTCTCCAGCATCTTCTTCATCAGACCGATGTGGGCGGTGTCGGGACGAACCTTGGGGTTGTTGCAGCCGACCATGGCCACAGCACCGCGGATGACGCCGGAGTGGACACACTCGACCAGAGGCTTGGTGGTGCCGAACTCATCCAGCTGAGAGTTGGCGACGGTGTCCAGAACGCCCTTGATGGCCTCGACGGAGTAGCCGACGCGGGCCTTCTGCTTCTGGTTGGGAATGTTGACCAGATCCGTGTTGCGGTTCTTGAAGTTCTCGATGGCCATCTTCACGATCGCCTTGGCGGACTCACCGGCGGACTCAACGGAGAACTGGATGAACTCGGAGTCGGGGATCCGGGCGATGGGAGAGGTGGTGATGAACTTGGTGTGGAAGCACTTGGACAGGGGGCCCAGTGCGGGGAAGATACACTGAACGTCGACGACGATGGCTTCGCAGGCGCCGGTCAGGACGACGTTCTCCTGGTTCAGGTAGTTACCTGCCATGGGGATGCCGTGACGCATGGTGACCTCGTTGGAGGTGCAGCAGACGCCGGAAACGGTGATGCCCTTGGCGCCCATGGACTTGGCGTAGGCGATCATCTCGGGGTCATTGGCGTAGTAGACCACCATCTCGGACAGAGAGGGGTCGTGGCCGTGGACGACGATGTTGACGTTGTCCTTCTCCATGACGCCGATGTTGGCCTCGGTGTCGATGGGGCGGGGGGTGCCAAACATGACGTCGGAGAACTCGGTGCCCATCATGGAGCCGCCCCAGCCGTCGGACAGGCCGGCGCGCAGGGACTGGCGGATCAGAGCCTCAGCCAGAGAGGAGTTGCCCATGTGGGTCATGTGCATGGCGGTGGCGATCTCACGGTCGATGGCGCGGGGCATGATGCCGGCCTCAC
>JAFWAZ010000133.1 GCA_017507425.1 Oscillospiraceae bacterium
GGTTATGGTGTTCCCTATACGGAAGCTGCCATGCCCCGCTCCGTTGCCGGTATCATCTACGGCCTGCAGCACTATGCTGATGTTCCCAGCGAATGTCTGGAATGGCACGGCCACAACGATTTCTACAAATCCGTCACCAACGCCTCCACCGCATGGCTCTACGGCGCCTGCGCCGTCAACTGCTCCCTGCTGGGCATCGGCTAGCGCACCGGCAACGTGCCTCTGGAGGCCATGGTCTTCGAGTACGCCTCTCTGAGAGGCTCCCTCGACGGCATGGACACCACCGTCATCACCGAGATCGCCGACTTCTTCAAGAAGGACATCGGCTACGACATCCCCCCCATGACCCCCTTCGTGGGCTCCGCCTTCAACACCACCCGGGCCGGCATCCACGCCGACGGTCTGATGAAGGACGAGGAGATCTACACCATCTTCGACACCAAGAAGATCCTCGGCAAGCCCGCCGCCGTCCAGATCAGCAAAACCTCCGGCCTTGCCGGCATTGCCTACTGGATCAACGGCGCCTACGGTCTCACCGGCGAGGACGCCGTCAGCAAGCGTGACGAACTGGTGGTCAAAATGAAGGAGCGCATCGACGCCGCCTACGAGGACGGCCGCCAGACCGTTATGACCGACCATGAGCTGGACACCATGATTCAGGAGCTGGCCCCCGGCCGCTACTGCAAGAAGTAAGGAGGAAGCGCAATGAGAACCTACAAAGCCACCTCTCTTGCCGATCAGGTATTTGAGAAGCTGGAGAATGACATCATTCAGGGCACCTACACCCGGGGCGAGATCCTCACCGAGCTGAAGCTGGTGGAGCAGCTGGGCGTCAGCCGTACCCCCATCCGGGAGGCCCTGCGCCGTCTGGAGCAGGAGCGTCTCATCGAAGACACCGGCAAGGGCAGCCGCGTCCTCGGCATCACCATGGAGGATCTGGAGGACATCATGAACATCCGCGAGCGGATCGAGGGCCTCGCCGCCTACTATGCCGCCAAAAATATCACCCCCGAGAGTCTGCGGGAGCTGACCCACATCGTCGACCTGCAGGAGTTCTACTTCTCCAAAAAGGACAAGGAGCACCTGCGTCAGGTGGATGACCAGTTCCACGACATGATCTGCATCATGAGCGGACGCAGCGTCATCTCCGACACTCTGATCCCCCTGATGCGCAAGACCCGCCGCTACCGCCGGGTGGCCATCGACGACTGGGACCGCACCACCGACACCACGAAGCAGCACAAGGCGATTTTTCAGGCCATCGCCTCCGGAAACGCGGAGCTGGCCCAGGAGCTGACCACCCAGCACATCATCCATGCCAAGGAGCATATGATCGGAGGAGCGAAGTAATATGGGAATGACCATTGCACAGAAAATCATCGCCGCCCATCTGGTGGCCGGCGATATGACGCCGGGCAGCGAGGTTGCCCTGAAGATCGACCAGACCCTGACCCAGGACGCCACCGGCACCATGGCCTATCTGGAATTCGAGACCATGGGCATCCCCCGGGTGAAGACCGAACTGTCCATCGCCTATGTGGACCACAATACCCTGCAGTGTGGCTTTGAAAACAGTGATGACCACCGGTATCTGCAGACTGTTACTGCCAAGCACGGTGTTCACTTCTCCCGGCCCGGCAACGGCATCTGTCATCAGGTCCATCTGGAACGGTTTGGTAAGCCAGGCAAGACTCTCATCGGGTCCGACTCCCACACCCCCA
>JAFWAZ010000134.1 GCA_017507425.1 Oscillospiraceae bacterium
ACTTAGATCCTGTTCAGGCAGAAAATGTCCCGATTTTCTGCCTGAAGTAACATACTTCCTGTGCCGGCAGGGCGGCGAGAGCGGAGCCGCCGCCAACAGTAAGGCCATACGTCTTTCTTTCTTCAGTCGATAAGATGTGCTGCAGACGCCAAGTGCGCGCCGGGTGGGGTACATAGGGGCGGATGGCTTCGATTGCGGGAGCAATCGTCTCAATGCCGCCCCTATGCCGACTTCTTTGGTTCCTTTCTTGTTCGGAGACAAGAAAGGAACAGATGGTGTTCGCCAAATTCCAATTTGACGAACAGGTGTAGCGGCTGGTTCATAATTTATTTACGGGCCATCGTCATTTTTCCTCTTGCATTTTTTTCCGGATATGGTATTATGTATTAGCACTCAAAGAATAAGAGTGCTAACCACGTAGATAAATGCAGGGTTTCCCTGCGGTCTAAATACATCTCACAGTTTGGAGGAACCATTTATGACACTGAAGCCCATGGCAGACAACGTTCTGCTGAAAGCCCATGAGGAAAAGGAAACCGCCGTTGCCGGCATTCTGATCGCATCCGCCAGCAAGGAAAAGCCCGCGATCTATGAAGTCGTGGCCGTCGGCCCCGGCACCAAGGATGTGACCATGACCGTGACCCCCGGTGAAAAGGTCATCGTCGGCAAGTTCGTCGGCACCGATGTGACTCTGGACAAGATCGATTACAAGTTTGTGAAGCTGGAAGACATTCTGGCTGTCGTCGCTGACTAAGGGAGGATACATACTATGGCAAAAATGATCGTTTACGGCGAAGAAGCCCGCAAGAAGCTCCAGTCCGGCATTGACCAGCTGGCAAACACCGTGAAAGTCACGCTGGGCCCCAAGGGCCGCAACGTTGTCCTGGGCAAGAAGTACGGCGCTCCCCTGATCACCAATGACGGTGTCACCATCGCCAAGGAAGTGGAGCTGGAGGATGCCTTCGAAAACATGGGCGCCCAGCTGATCCGGGAAGTCGCCACCAAGACCAACGATGTTGCCGGTGACGGCACCACCACCGCCACCGTTCTGGCTCAGGCCATCACCCGCGAGGGTCTGAAGAACCTGTCCGCCGGCGCAAACCCCATGGTCATGCGCAAGGGCATCGACAAGGCCGTTGCCGCCGCAGTGGAATGCATCCGCGCCAATTCCGTTCCCGTTTCCGGCTCCGAGGACATCGCCAGAGTCGGCACCGTTTCCTCCGGCGACGAGTCCATCGGCCGTCTGATCGCTGAGGCTATGGAAAAGGTGGGCACCGAAGGCGTCATCACCATCGAGGAGAGCAAGACCGCCGAGACCGGTCTGGAGGTCGTCGAGGGTATGCAGTTCGACCGGGGCTACATCTCCCCCTACATGGTCACCGACACCGACAAGATGGAGGCCGTTCTGGACGATGCCTACATCCTGATCACCGACAAGAAGATCGCCGCCATTCAGGACATCCTGCCCATTCTGGAGCCCATTGTCAAGGCTGGCCGCAAGCTGATGATCATTGCTGAGGACGTGGAGGGTGACGCTCTGGCTACCCTGCTGCTGAACCGTCTGCAGGGCCGCTTCAATGTGGTCTGCGTCAAGGCTCCCGGCTTCGGCGACCGTCGCAAGGAAATGCTGCAGGACATCGCCGTTCTCACCGGCGGCAACGTGATCTCCAGCCAGCTGAACATGGAACTGGCTGACGCACAGCTGACCGATCTGGGTCACTGCCGTCAGATCGTGGTCACCAAGGACACCACCACCATTGTCGATGGCGACGGCCATCCTTCCGAGATCGCTGCCCGGGCTCAGATGATCCGTGCCGGCATCGCCACCACCACCTCCGACTACGACCGCGAGAAGCTGCAGGAGCGCCTGGCAAAGCTCAGCGGCGGTGTTGCCGTCATCAAGGTCGGCGCTCAGACCGAGGTTGCCATGAAGGAGCAGAAGCTGAGAGTGGAAGATGCTCTGAACGCTGCCCGCGCCGCTGTGGAAGAGGGCATCGTGGCCGGCGGCGGTACCGCTCAGGTCAATGCCATTGCCGCTGTGGAAGAGCTGATTGCCACCCTGCACGGTGACGAAAAGACCGGTGCCCGGATCATTG
>JAFWAZ010000135.1 GCA_017507425.1 Oscillospiraceae bacterium
GCGATGACGCCGTCGGAGACCTCGGGGGCGATCAGCTTGGCGGTCAGCTCGTCGCAGACGTCGGACAGGGCCACCCAGTCACCGAAGGAGCACAGGCGGTCGGCGCCGCGGGCCCGGACGTAGGCGCAGGCCAGAGGATTCTCGTCCAGACCCTCCACGTCCTCGACGAAGCAGGCCTTCTTCAGCTCCACGGGCAGCACCTTGCCCACGGCGGCGGAGGTGGGGGAAACATGCTTGAAGGAAGTGGCGCAGGCCATACCGGTGGCCTCCTTCAGCTCCTTGACCAGCTGCCAGGAGTTCAGGGCGTCCATGAAGTTGATGTAGCCGGGACGGCCGTTCAGGATCTCGATGGGCAGCTCGCTGCCGTCATGCATATACAGAGAAGCAGGCTTCTGGTTGGGGTTGCAGCCGTACTTCAGCTCGAAATAATTCATTTTTGTGATTCTCCTTAAAAGCGGCAGATGAGGGGCGACCATTGGTCGCCCCTATCGGTATTGCGATCAGTTTACTCGATTCTCGCGGCTTTTCAGCTGCATTTGCAGAGCTGCCAGAGAAACCGCGAGATTTTCGCTCTGGACGACCACGTGGTCAGGCACATTCAGCGGCACCGGCGCAAAGTTCCAGATGGCTTGCACACCGCAGGACACCAGCTTGTCACAGACCTGCTGGGCTTCGGCCTCGGGCACCGTCAGGATGGCAATGCGGATCCGGTTTTCCTCGCAGAAATGCTCCAATCTGGGCATCGGATAGATGGGCTTGCCGCAGAAGATCCGCTTCTGTGCCGCATGGGCATCGAAGCCGGCCATGACGTTGAGTCCCGCTGCTTCAAAGCCCTCATAGTCCAGCAGAGCCTGTCCCAGCTTTTCCGCGCCGATGACGATGGCATCGGTGGAGATATTATGCTCCAGAAAGTTCCGGATGTCCCGGATCAGCATTTTCCGGACGTGGCCCAGCCTGCGCCGGCCGCCGTCGGAAATTCTGGACAGATCCTTGCGGACCATGACCGCTCCCAGCTCCAGATCCTGCGCGATCCGACCGGAGGAAATGTCGATGACTGTATCAGGCAGCGCCTCCAGATATTCCAGATACCGGGGCAGTCGCATCAGCAAATTTTTAGATAGCTTTTTCGGTTCCATAATCTTCCCCTCATTGTGTTCCAGTGATTACCGCAGGCGCGCCTGTGTGCTTAGTTGAATCCGACTCTTGCCTTGTAGTGGGTATGCAGCAGCTCGTGGGCCTTGTGGGAGTTGGGCTCGCCCAGGAACTCTGCGTAGAGCTGCTTGATCTGAGGATTGTTGTGGGACTGACGGAGCTGCCGGCGCTCGTCCTCGGAGTAGAGGGCAGCGGCGCGCTTGGCCCGGAAGGTGTCCTGAATGTCATCATCCTCATTCGGCAGGAAGCAGGAACGGACGATGGGCTGGCCGCCGCCTGCGATACATCCGCCGGGGCAACCCATGATCTCGATGAAGTGGTACTTGGATCGACCCTCACGGATCTCGTCCAGCAGGACCTTTGCGTTCTTCATGCCGTGGGCAATGGCCACGTTGACGGTCATGCCGTTCAGCTCGATGGAAGCCTCACGGACGCCCTCAAAGCCGCGAACCTGCTCGAACTTGATGGCCTCGTGCTCCTTGCCGGTCAGGACGAAGTAGACGGTACGCAGGGCAGCTTCCATAACGCCGCCGGTGACGCCGAAGATGACGCCTGCGCCGGTGTACTCACCCATCAGATCCTGATCAAACTCCTCGTCAGGGAGACGCTGGAACAGGATGCCGGCGCGCTTGATCATCTTGGCCAGCTCCCGGGTGGTCAGAACGGCATCCACATCCCGCAGGCCGTTCACCTGCAGCTGCTCACGCTGGGTCTCGTCCTTCTTGGCGGTGCAGGGCATGATTGACACAACGAAAATGTCCTTGGGATCGATGCCCTTATTCTCGGCGTAGTAGCTCTTGAGGATGGCGCCC
>JAFWAZ010000136.1 GCA_017507425.1 Oscillospiraceae bacterium
CGGTACATGGTGGGGGGAGCGCAGAAGGTGGTGATGTTGTACTTTGCGAACATGGGCAGGATCTTCTCTGCGTCGAAGCGGTCGAAATCGTAGACGAAGACCGCACCCTCGCACAGCCACTGGCCGTAGAGCTTGCCCCACAGGGCCTTGCCCCAGCCGGTCTCGGAGATGGTGAAGTGGAGGCCGTCGGACTCGCACATGTGCCAGTATTTGGCGGTGACGTAGTGGCCCAGGGCGTATTTGTAGGAGTGCATGGCCATCTTGGGATAGCCGGTGGTGCCGGAGGTGAAGAGCATCAGCATGGGATCGGAGCCGCAGGGGGCGTCCTTGGTGCGGATCCAGCGGCGGGAGAAGAAGTGATACTCATTGTCGAAATCGTGCCAGCCGCTGCGGCTGCCGCCCACGAGGATCTTGGTCAGCTCCATGCCGGCGGTCTTCTCCGCCCGCTCCACCTGATGGGCGGTATCGCCGTCGGCGGTGCAGACGATGGCGTTGACATCGGCGGCCTGGAAGCGGTAGACGAAATCCTTCTCCACAAGCTGATTGGTGGCGGGGATGGCGATGGCGCCCAGCTTGTGCAGACCCAGAATGGCGAACCAGAACTGGTAGTGGCGCTTGAGCACCAGCATGACCCGGTCGCCCTTGGTGATGCCCAGAGAGCTGAAGTAGTTGGCGGCCTGAGAGGATGCGTCCTTCATATCCTTGAAAGTGAACCGCCGCTCGGTCATATCGTTTGCGATGTGCACCATGGCCAGCTTGTCGGGGGTCCGGCGGGCGATGGCGTCCACGGTGTCAAAGGCAAAGTTATACTCCTCGGCGCCGTCAAAGGTCATGCCGGTCAGAGCGCCGTTCCCGTCCTCGCTGGCGTGGAGGAACTTCTCGCACAGCAGCCGGTCGGCGGGATCGGCCTTGCCCCGGGCGGAGATGAACATGGGCTGGTCGGTGGTGTCGGAGGCCATGATCATGGACAGGAACACACAGTCCTGACCCTCCACGGCGATCATGCCGTGGGGCGTGGAGGATTTGTAGAAGATGGAGTCGCCCTCGTGGAGGACTTCCTCGTGTTCGCCCACCCGGATCTTCAGAGCGCCCTTGATGACGAGGTCAAACTCCTGACCGGCGTGGGTGGTGGTGTGGATGGGCTGATCCTGCAGCTCCTCGGAATACTGGTAGGTGACCCAGTAGGGGGTGGCCAGCTTCTTGCGGAACATGGGCGCCAGATCCTGAATGGTGATGCCGTCCTCGCTGGCGGTGACCAGACCCTTGTTCTTCCGGGTCACGGTGTAGCCGGAGAGCTTGGCGCTGCTGCCCTCGAGGAGCAGGGTGATCTCAACGCCGAAGACCTTGGCGCATTTATGCATAAAGGAGAAGGGCAGATCGGCCTCGCCGCTCTCGTAGAGCTTGTAGCTTTCCTCAGAAACTTCAGTCAGCTCCGCCATTTTCTGCATGCTGTAGCCCAGCAGCTCGCGCATGTTGCGAATTCGGCTTGCCACCTCCATCAGCTGGGTCGCAGGGTTCTGGTTGCTCATACGATTCATTCCTTTCATTGTAAAATAAAAAACGCCCCAAGAAGAAACCTTCTTCTTGAGACGAGTAACAACAATACCCGCGGTACCACTCAAATTGCGGCATTTCGCCGCCACTTCGGACTCCGACAAGTCCTATCCCTTAACGCGGGCAGACGGGTGCGCTTAGCTTGGGCTCGGCGCACCGGCTCGGAAGTGATGGGTCTGATGGCGATGGACTGCCGGCTTGCACCAACCGCCGGCTCTCTGAAAGTCCAAACTGCCGGACCGTCTTCGTCACAGCCGTTTGTGATATTCGCTTTGATGACCACACTTTAGCACGGCACAAAATAAAAGTCAAGTCCCATTGTTTCACAAAACGGAACAGAATTCCTCGGTGTATATTTGTATACATTTTTCTGATACAAAGCGGTTGACAAACGGCGGTGTTTGTGATTAAATGTCATCTGTATACATCTTAAAGACACTGACGGAAAAATCCTCCCCATTCGGGTGCTCCAGAGAGCCGGCGTTCGGTGCGAGCCGGTGCAGCAGATTTGGAGGTCTGGTTCCTGAGTCGGTTCCGTGAACGGCCTTGCCCAGTAATGGAACACGGTTTCCCCCGTTACCGGGATAGGGCTTGTCGGAGCCCGAAGGGATCTCCCCCGGGAGATAAGCAGGGTGGTACCGCGGATCAATGATTCGTCCCTGGAGCCAAGTATGGCTCCGGGGGCTTTTTTCATTCCCTACTGAATCCACCAACACCGTAGGGAACGGCCTGCGTGCCGTTCCGCAGTACCATATATCTGATTTACAAGCATCTCCGGCGAATACGGAATCGTGGATTTTGTTCCTTGTTGAGCCAAAATCCACAGGAACGGCACATAGGCCGTTCCCTACATTACGGTATTATTATCCTCTGATAAAGGAGCAAACCATTATGAAGCAGATCAGAATCAGTGATGTGACCATGAAGCAGGCCCTCTCCCTGTCCTTCCGGGAGAAGATCGAAATGTCCAAGCTGCTCGACAAGCTGGGCGTGGATCTGATCGAACTGGAGCCCATCACCCAGCCCAAGATCGATTCCCTGCGCATCAAGTCCGTGGCCGGCGCCGTGAAGCACAGCGCCATCGCCGTCCCCGTGGCCCTGAATCCCGAGAGCGTCGCCCTGACGTGGAACGCACTGAAGGAAGCCAAGCGGGCACGGCTGCAGGTCTGCGCCCCCGTCAGCCCCGTGCAGATGGAGTATCTGCTGCACAAGAAGCCTGACGCCATGATCGCCGCCGTCCGGCAGACCGTCGCCGACTGTCTGGCCCTCTGCCCCGACGTGGAATTCGTGGCCGATGACGCCACCCGCAGCGATCCCCAGTTCCTCTACGAGATCCTCGCCGCCGCCATTGAGGCCGGCGCCAAAACCGTCACCGTCTGCGACACCGCCGGCGCCATGCTGCCCAACGAGTTCACCGCATTTCTCCGGGCGCTCTATGCCAATGTCCCCCAGCTCGAAAGCGTCTGTCTCGGCATCTCCTGTGCCGACGACCTGTCCATGGCCGACTCCTGTGCCTTCGCCGCCATCCGCTACGGCGCCGGAGAGATCAAGGCCGCAGCCTACCGGCGGAACACCGTGTCCCTGCCCAATGTGGCCAAGCTCCTCTCCGCCAAGGGCGATGTCTACAACGCCGCCTGTTCCCTGCGCACCACCTCCATGAAGCGCATCACCGAGAGAATCGCGTGGATGTGCCGCACGGGCCGCAGCGAGACCTCCCCCTTCGACAACGGCGTCCGGGAGGACGGCGAGGGGCTGTATCTGACCGCCCACGACGATCTGACCGCCGTGCTGAAGGTGGCCGCACAGCTTGGCTATGACCTCAGCGACGAAGACGGCGCTCAGGTCTACGCCGCGTTCCAGACCATCGCCGCCAAGCGCGGCAAGGTCAGCGCCCGGGAGCTGGACGCCATCGTGGCCTCCGCCGCCATGCAGGTGCCTCCGGCCTACACCCTCGAAAGCTTCGTGGTCACCGCGGGCAACACCATTTCCGCCACCGCCCATGTTCGCCTTGTCCGGGACGGCAAGCCCCTCTCCGGCGTATCCCTCGGCGACGGCCCCATCGACGCCGCCTTCCTCGCCATCGAGCAGATCACCGGCCACCACTACGAGCTGGACGATTTCCAGATCCAGTCCGTCACCGAGGGCCGGGAGGCCATGGGCCAGACCGTGGTGAAGCTGAGAAGCTCCGGCAAGGTCTACTCCGGCCGCGGCATCTCCACCGACATCGTCGGCTCCGGCATCGCCGCCTATATCAACGCGCTGAACAAGATCGTTTACGAGGAGGAAACCGTATGAAACTCTCCTTTTCCACCCGAGGCTGGGGTGACCTGAGCTTCGATACGCTGGTCGAAACCGCTCTGGAAATGAAATTCACCGGCATTGAGGTCTACAATCTCTTCAAGTTCCCCGCCCTGACGGGCCGGGGCGGCCCGTTCCACGCCCATAAGCTGGCCGCCACCCTCCGGCAGCTGCGGGACAAGAAGCTCTCCATCCCCTGTCTGGACTCCTCCATGGACTTAAGTGACTGCGCCGCCGACGCAGACACCGTTGCGGAGCTGATCCGCTCCGCCAAGGCCCTGCAGGTGCCCTACGTGGTCTGCTGGGCCTCCCATGGCGACGAAGCGGGGCTGAAGCAGCTCCACGGGAGCATGGCCCGGCTGCTGCCCATGGCCGAGGAGCTGGGCATCTGCATTCTGATCAAGACCAGCGGCATCTTCGCCGACACCGGCCGGCTGCGGACCTTCCTCGAGCAGTACGCCAGCGACTATCTGGGTGCCCTGTGGGATATGCACCATCCCTACCGGGACTTCGGCGAGAGCGCCGACGCCACCATCAAGAACCTCGGCACCTACGTCCGACACGTCCACCTCCGGGACTCCGACGATGCGAACACCTACAACCTCATCGGCGAGGGCAACCTGCCCGTCAGCGACATGATGCGGGCCCTGTCTTCCATCAACTACGACGGCTTCATCTCTCTGGAGTGGAAGCCCGAGTGGATGGAGGATCTTCAGGACCGGGAGATCATCTTCCCCCATTTCGTCAACTTCATGTCCCGGTTCCGCTCCACCCGCCAGCGCAAGAAGTCCCTGTACTACAACCACGACGGCACGGGCCAGTACGTCTGGAAAAAGGACGATCTGATCGACCTGACCTTCCCCCAGGTCCTCGACCGGATGGTGGAGGAATTCCCCGACCAATACGCCTTCAAGTACACCACCCTGGACTACACCCGCACCTATTCCGAGTTCCGGGACGATGTGGACAATTTCGCCCGGGCCCTGATCTCCATGGGCGTCAAGGCCGGCTCCAAAGTGGCCATTTGGGCCACCAATGTGCCCGCATGGTACATCACCTTCTGGGCCACCACCAAGCTGGGCGCCGTCCTCGTCACCGTCAACACCGCCTACAAGATCCACGAGGCCGAGTACCTCCTGCGCCAGTCCGATACCCACACGCTGGTGATGATCGAAAGCGCGCTGGATTCCAACTATAAAAACATCATCAACGAGATCTGCCCTGAAATTGCGCAGACCAAGGCGGGCCAGCCCCTGCACTGCAAGCGTCTGCCCTTCCTGCGCAACGTCATCACCGTGGATTTCAAGCAGCCCGGCTGCCTGACCTTCGACGAGGCCATGGAGCGCAGCAGTTTGGTGCCGCTGGAGGAGGTCCACCGGATGGCCGCCGCCATCCATCCCGACGACGTGTGCAACATGCAGTACACCTCCGGCACCACCGGCTTCCCCAAGGGCGACATGCTGACCCACTACAATGTGGTCAACAACGGCAAGTGCATCGGCGACCGGCTGGGGCTCTCCACCGCCGACCGGTTCCTGATCCAGGTGCCCATGTTCCACTGCTTCGGCATGGTGCTCTCCATGACCTCCTCCATGACCCACGGCGCTACCGTGTGTCCCCTGCCCTATTTCTCCGCAAAATCCTCCCTCGCCTGCATCAACCAGGAGCGCATCACCGCCATGAACGGCGTGCCCACCATGTTCATCGCCATGTTCAACCA
>JAFWAZ010000137.1 GCA_017507425.1 Oscillospiraceae bacterium
AATGTCCATCATGTCGTGGAAGTCGGCGTAGGCCTGGTACAGCTCCACGGTGGTAAACTCGGGGTTGTGCTTGGGATCCATGCCCTCGTTGCGGAAGATGCGACCGATCTCATAGACACGATCCATGCCGCCGATGATGAGCCGCTTCAGGGGCAGCTCGGTGGCGATGCGCATGAACATATCGATGTCCAGAGTATTGTGGTGGGTGATGAAGGGCCGGGCGGCAGCACCGCCGGCGATGGTGTTCAGGACAGGGGTCTCCACCTCGATGTAGTTCATGTTGTCCAGATAGTTTCGCATGAACTTGATGAAGCGGGAACGGATGATGAAGTTGCGCTTGACATCGGGGTTGACCATCAGATCCACATAGCGCTGACGGAAGCGGGTCTCCTTGTCGGTCAGGCCGTGGTACTTCTCAGGCAGGGGCAGCAGAGACTTGCTCAGCAGGGTTACAGAGGTAGCGCGGACGGAGATCTCGCCGGTCTTGGTCTTGAAGACAGCGCCCTCGACGCCGACGATGTCGCCGATGTCATTCTTCTTGAAGCGGGCATATGCCTCCTCACCCATTTCGTCGATCTTGACGAAGAGCTGGATGCGGCCGGTGGAATCCTGCAGATCGCAGAACATGACCTTACCCTGACCGCGCTTGGACATCAGACGGCCGGCGACCCGGACGGTCTTCTCCTCGTAGGCCTCGTAGTCAGCCTTGATGGCGGCGGAGTCGGCGGTGAAGTCGAACTTGGTCTGGACAAAGGGATCGCGGCCCTCTGCACGGAGCGCGGTCAGCTTGTCGCGGCGAACCTGAGCCTGCTCGGAGACGGACAGCTCAGGCTGGGGAACGAACTTTGCCATGGCTTAGCCCTCCCGGGTGACGTCCAGCACCAGCATCTCATAGGAGCCGGCGGGAGCATTGACGAGGAACTTCTCGCCCGCTGCCTTACCCACGGCTGCGCGGCCGAAGGGGGAATCGTCGGAGAGCTTGAAGAGCATGGGGTTGGCCTCCTGAGAGCCGGTGATCTTATAGGTAGTCTCCACGCCGGTCTTCAGGTTCCGGACGGTGACGGAGCAGCCCAGACCCACACGGCCGGAAGCCTCGTTCTCATCCTCGATGATGACGGCATGGGCCAGAATGTCCTCGATCTCGGCGATGCGGGCATACAGTCTGCCCTGCTCGTCCTTGGCGGCATCGTATTCGGAGTTTTCGGACAAGTCGCCGTAGGAGCGGGCCTCGGCGATCATGGCGGCGACCTCGCGCTCGCGGGTGGTCTTCAGGTAATTGAGTTCCTTCTCCAGATCTGCCAGACGCAGGCTTGTGATCTTGAATTCCTTTGCCATAATACATATATCCTTTCTCAAAAGAAGAGTTTATAAATTTGCAACCTATATTATAGTGGATTTTTCCGCTATCGTCAAGGATTATTCTGCATTTTTCAGAACTTCCACCGCAGCCAGAACCTGCGGATCATCCTGCCATTCCACATTCCCGTAGTAGATCTGCCAGAAGAGCTCCTCGTCGACTTCCACCTCCACCTCGGGGGTGATTCCCACGTTTGCAAGGCTGACTCCGTTGGGGGTGGTGTACTTGCCCACGGACAGGCCCACGGCAGAGCCGTCGGACAACTCGTATGCCTGCTGGAAGTAGCCCTTGCCGATGGTCTGCTCGCCCACGGTGGTGGCGGCGTCGTATTCGTCCATGGCAGCGGCGAAAAATTCCGCGGCGGAGATGCTCTCGGAATTGATCAGCACCGCCATAGGGATCTGCAGACAGTCTGCGTCGGACTCATCCACCTGCGTGGTGCCGTCATAGTACTCGCTGCGGAACAGGGGGCCCTCGGGCAGCAGGTAGTCCAGAACCTCGCACAGCTCATGCTTGTAGCCGCCGGGGTTGTTGCGCACGTCGATGATCAGCTTTTCCGCGCCCTGAGCAAGCAGCTCCTCAATGGCGGCAATCGTCTCGTCGGCGCAGCGGCCGTCGAAATTCTCAATGGTCACCATACCGATGCCGTCTTCGAGCATCTGGCCCCATGCCACGGTGACCTCAAAGTAGGAGCGGGTCATGGTGAACACCTGCTCCGCATCGCCATAGCGGACAGTCAGGGACACATCGGTGCCCTCCTCGCCCTTGATGAGTCCGGTGGCTCCGTCGATGCCGATTTCGGAGATATCCTGCTCCCCGACCCGGATGATGATGCCGCCGGGCTCCACGCCGGCTTTTTCCGCAGGACCGCCGGCGGTGACCTCGAGGATATCCAGATATCCGTCCTCCCGCTCGGTGACGGTGATGCCCACGCCCACGTAGGAGTTGTTCATCTGCTCCTGATATCGCTCGTAGGTTTCCGCGCTCATGTAGTAGCTCCACCGGTCGCCGAGGCCCTCCACCATGCCGGCAGCAGCGCTGTCCTGTGCTGCCTTCCAGTCGATGTCGCCGATGAATCTCTCATCCAGCAGCGCCTGCAGCTCCGCAAGCTTGCTGTATTCGTTCCCGCCGGGCATCTGGGGCACCGCCAGGAAAAACGTCGCCGCACTGGCCAGCGCGGCAACCAGAATGTAGCTTGTCAGTTTCAAAAGATTCTTCATAGGACACCTCATACTCCGGGCTGCGCCCGATTTCGATATCCTATATTCTAATGCCTTTTCCGGAAAAATACAACAGGAATTGAAGAAATTTGCGTGCTGTTCACAAAAAAGAACGTGCCGCAAATGCGGCACGTTCCGTAGAAGCATCAGATGTAGTTCATGGGGTTCACGGCGGAGCCGTTGTAGAAGATGGAGAAGTGCAGATGGGGACCGGTGCTTCTGCCGGTGGAGCCCATGTAGCCGATGAGCTGGCCCTTCTTCACAGTGTCGCCCTTGTGGACCACGTAGTGGGTCATGTGGGCATAGAGGCTGGAATAACCGTCGCCGTGGTTGATGGTGACATAGTTGCCATAGGTGCCGCCGTAGGTGGCCACGGTGACCTTGCCGCTGCGGGCGGCATAGATGGGGGTACCCTGATTGTTGGCCAGGTCCACGCCGTTGTGGAACTTGTACTGGCCGGTAACGGGGTGGGTACGGTAGCCGAAGGGAGAGGTCAGCTTAATCCAGGAGCAGGGACGTGCCCAGCTCTCACCGGAGACAAAGCTGCCGCCGGAATTTCCGGAATCGCCGGAGCCGCCATTGTTGCCGCCGGAGTTGCCGGAGCCGTTGCCGGGCTTCTTGTTGGCTTCCTCCTGCTTCTTGCGCTCCTCTTCTTCCTTGCGCTTACGCTCTTCCTCTGCCTTGCGGCGGGCTTCCTCTTCGGCTCTCAGGGCCTTGGTGTACTCCACCTCGGCAGCTGCGATCTCCGCGGCGACGCGGGCCTCCTCGGCCTCCCACTCGTCCTCCAGTGCATCCAGAGCACGCTTGTCCTCATTCAGCTTGGCCAAAAGCTCGTCTGCCTCGGCGCGCTTTTCATCCAGCGCAGCCTGAGATTCCTTCAGCTCGTCGCGGGACTCCTCCAGCGCGGCCTTCTCCGCAGCCAGCTCCTCACGGGCAGCTGCCACAGCGGCAGAAGCCTCGCTGAGCTCATTCATGCGCCGCTTGTCCGCCTCCTCGATCTCCTTCATCATGTTCAGGCGGTCGATCAGGTCGGTGAAGCTCTTGGCCTTGAAGAGCACGGACCAGTAGGAGATGTCGCCCTCCTCCTCCATGGCCTGAATGCGCTCCTTGTTCTTCTCGTTCAGTTCCTGAAGCTTTGCCTCGGCGGCATCCAGCTCCTCCTGATTGGCGGCGATGAGCTCGGTGTAGCTGCGGATCTGGGCGTTGATGTTTTCGACCTCAGTAAACAGCAGAGCGATCTGCTGGTCGATGTTGTCCTTCAAGGCGACCATTTCCTCAATGGATTCCCAGTTGGCGTCCTGCTCGCTCTCCAGAGCCTCAAGCTCGGCCCAGATCGCGCTGCGGTCGCCCTTCAGGGAATTGATCTCCTCCTTGATTTCCTTGGAGGATTTGGCGGAGGCAGACACGGGCAGAATGCCGACCAGCAGGGTCAGCAGCATGATGGCCGCCATGATACCCGCCAGAATGGAAACCAGCCGTTTGTGATTTTTCATTCATTTACTCCTTGCTTACACATCCATAAACTTACGGATGGCGGAAATACTGCCGAAGACGCCGACAAACAGGCCTGCGGCAGAGAAGGTGACCACCATGGGCATCAGCAGTTCCCGGAAAGGAACGAAGTTGAACAGCCCCAGCGCATCCACCTCGGCGATGTTTTTGACCAGTGCATCGTAGAGCAGCCACTCTGCGGCGAAGGCCAGAGCCGCGCCCACGATGCCGAGGAAGAAGCCCTGCACAATAAAGGGGAAGCGGATGAAGCCGTTGGTGGCGCCGACCATCTTCATAATGGCGATCTCGTTCTTCCGGTCGAACATGGCCAGACGGACGGTGTTGGAGATGATCAGCAGAGAAACTGCCAGCAGAATGACGATGATGCCCGTGGACACGATGGCGAGGACATTGCTGATGGTGGTGAAGCCCTCCGCCAGTTCAAACTCGGCGTCGATCATTTCCACACCCTCCACCTGCTCCAGCAGAGCGACCGTCTCCTTCATCCGGCTGTTGTCCTCCAGCACCACCACGATGCGGTGGCGCAGATCCTCAGCCTCGACACCCTGAAAAGCGGCATCGTTGTCATGATCCTCGACGAAGTTCTTCAGCGCCTCCTCCCGTGAGACGTAGTTGGCCTGAAACACATTCTCGATCATATTGATCTTCGAATGGACGCTCTTGGCCTCTGCGTCGGTATAGGTGCTGCTGACGTAGCAGATGACCTCGTTGGTCTGGTTCAGTTCCTCCACCATGATGTTCAGGTTGTACATCAGGATGGAGAAGCTTCCCACGATGATCAGACACGCCACCGTGACGCACACGCTGGCAAAGGACATCAGTCCGTGGGAGAAGATGCTGCGGACGCCCTCTTTGAGCAGATAGCCCAGATTATTCATTTTCATAGCGATAATACCCGTCCATTCCGTCGCTGATGACCACGCCCTCGTCAATGGCGATGACCCGCTTGTCGAAGTGCTTCACCAGCTCCTGCTCATGGGTGACCACCAGCACGGTGGTGCCCAGCTTGTTGATTTCCTCCAGAAGAGACATCAGCTCAAAGGATCGGGCAGGATCCAGATTGCCGGTGGGCTCGTCTGCAATGATGGTCGAGGGGTTGTTGACCAGCGCACGGGCAATGGCCAGACGCTGCTGCTCGCCGCCGGACATCTCATTGGGATGGCGGCGCTCCTTGCCGGTCAGACCGACCAGATCCAGCACGTAGGGCACACGCTCCCTGATCTCCGCTTCTCTGGCGCCGATGACACGCATGGCGTAGGCCACGTTGTCGTAGACGGTCATTTTGGGGATCAGGCGGAAGTCCTGAAACACCACGCCCAGCGTACGCCGCATGTGAGGAATGTCCCGCTTGCGGATATGCTCGAGGTTGAAGCCGTTGACGTGAACCTGTCCGGAGGTGGGCTTGAGCTCACCGGTGATGATCTTCATAATGGTGGATTTGCCGGAACCGGAGGGGCCCACCAGAAAGACGAACTCGCCGTCCTCAATCTGGAGGCTGACACCGTTCAGCGCAGTGTTGCCCTCGGTATAGGATTTTGTAACATCCGTAAACTGGATCATATTTCTATATCTCCTGTTAAAAATGTAACCAAATTGTAACACATTCAGATTGCTCTGTCAATGCGGTTTGGAAAAATTCATAATTTCATAATGATTGCCGTGGTTTTAAACAGATTGACTGCCCGCCCACTCCCTGTTTCTGCAGCTCTGTTCAAAAATCACACAGCCTCCGTATAACACTGCAGGGGCCGACCTGTGTGCCGGCCCGGGCGCACACGCAGGTGCGCCTCTACATTTGCATACAACAAAACCCGATACCGCCGTCCAGACGGTACCGGGTCTTTCAAAAAAGGTGGGGAGACTGTTATGAGATCATCCAATATCGATCCAGCAGTCTGTCAGCCGGATGTCATAGATCGAATCCCTGTCCAGCAGCTCCAGAAGGGTCTTGGGGGTAGCGGTGACCACGACGCCGTAGGTTTTGACGCCGTTTTCCTCCACGTAGTCCAGAATCTCAGCATACAGCTCCTCATCTCCATAGTGTGCGATTCCTCTGCCCTTTTCCAGCTGGTCAGTGGAGTATTGCAGCAGGCTGATGAAATGCTGTTCCAGCTGCTCCGGCTCGAAGCTATCCGGCTTGTTATAATAGCGATAGTCTAGGTCCACCCCCGGATATACCTTGCCGCCAGTAAAGGGATCCATGCCGCACTGCGGGATCCACTTATTAAGGCGAATCCTCTCCAAAGGTTCAAACGTGGACTCCACAGAACGCACAGCCACCCATGTGATATCCATGGAATGCTGCATCGCATTCTCCCAAAATGTCACCAGTTCCTCCATGGACAAATCCTCAGAGAAGGTTACCGCCGCTTCCAGACGGACATAATCCGGCAGTGACCGCAGCTGCACCCGCAGCGCTTCTGTTTCCGAGGGAGTCGGGGGCACATCGGGAAGAATTCTCCTGCTGATCGGATAATTTTTCCCCTCCGGGGATACGAGAAAATCATCCAGATGGAGGACGTTCCGCTCCAGAGAGCCCCTTGCGGTAAGCACTTCGTCCTGCGCATTAGAGGCAAGGTGAATCTGTAGCTCATAGCTGGCAAAGCCGGTGCGGTGATGGGTAACCAAAATTGAGTTATACCCGGGGGCGAACAGCTCCGTATAGGCGTTCAGAGTTACTTCCAGATCAGTGCAATCTCTGTATGCAGCCTCGTCCGGGTTCCAATAGAGGCTTTCCGCCCAGGGGATAATGCCGAAGACACTCACCGTCAGCAGTATCGCTGCCAGAATCACACTGATTGAGATGTTCTTCCAGCTGCGCCTGCGGATGGTCCTCTGAATTTTGCGGATCTCGCTGATCGGGGCACCATCTTCCCCCCATTGAGGTTCTTTTTCAAAAATGTTGTTATCTTCCATAGCCTTGTTCCTCCATTCGTTGTTTAAGAATCTTCCGCAGACGGACAAGCCGCTGCCGGGCGGCTGCGTGGCTTTTTCCCAGCAAGGGCGCGATCTGTGTCAGCGGGAGTGCTGAAAAATAGTGAAGCGTCACCAACTCCCGGTCCAAAGGAGAGAGGGAACGGATAGCATTCCAGAGGGCTCTGTGCTCCTGATCCTGTAAGTATGCCGTTTCCGGGGTCACAGGATCGGCAAGCCGGTTCAGCTTCTCCGCTGAGATCAGAAGCTTCTGTTTCCGCAGATGATCGATCCAGAGGTTTTTGCACACCCGCAGCAGCCAGTATTGAAAAGAGGGCGTATCATCGGGAAGACTCAGGTAAGCCTTTACGAAAGCGTCAGACACCAGATCCTGAGCCATGTGCTCGTCGCAGCATAGGGTGATGCAGTAGAGCAGGGCCGCGCTGTAATGCCGGCGATACAGTGCTTCCAAGACTTCGTGATCCATCGCTTTCAACCTCCTTTCACCCTATAAACGAATGAAACAGGAAAATGTGACAGAGCTTCATAAAAATTCTTTGACCGTTCCAATAAAAAGTGGGCGATTCGTGAATCGCCCCTACGGTCTGATGGGTTTTCCTGCAAAAAAGAACCGCCTGCTCGGCGGTTCTTTCGTATAAGCAATATCAGCGGGTTTCGCGGCTGGACAGATACTTTCTGACCATCAGAGCCACCTTGAAGATGATGGCATGGTCAAACTCCCGCAGGTCGAGGCCGGTGAGCTTCTTGATCTTCTCCAGACGGTAGACCAGAGTATTTCTATGGACGAACAGCTTCCGGGAGGTCTCGGAAACGTTCAGGTTGTTTTCGAAGAACTTGTTGATGGTGAACAGAGTCTCCTGATCGAGGGAGTCGATGGAATTCTTCTTGAAGACCTCGCTCAGGAAGATCTCACACAGGGTGGTGGGCAGCTGGTAGATCAGACGGCCGATGCCCAGATTCTCATAGTTGAGGATGCTGCGCTCGGTGTCGAAGACCTTGCCCACGTCAATGGCGGTCTGAGCCTCCTTGTAGGAGTCGGCCAGATTCCGCAGATGCTCGGCCACGGTGCCGATGCCGATGACGGTCTTGACGAAGAGCTCGCTGCGCAGGGTCTCCTCGATGGAGGCGGCCAGACGCTCCAGCTCCTCCTGCGTGGTGGCGGCGCTGATCTGCTTGACCACGGCGATGTCCGTCTCATTGATGCTCAGGACGAAATCCTGCAGCTTGTCGGGGAACATGCCGCCCAGCACATCCACAGTGGCGACCTCGCCATGGCCCAGCTGGCGGACGAGGAACACGGCACGGGGGGTGTCGGTGGCAAAATGGAGCTCCTTGGCCCGGATGTAAATGTCGCCGGGCAGGATGTTGTCCATGATGATGTTCTTGACGAAGGTGCCCCGGTCATGCTTGTCCTCGTAGTAGTTCTTGGCATCGCTCAGGGCCACGTAGGCGGCCACGCACATGGCCCGGGCCAGATCGTCCTCGCCATAACAGAACGCAGCATACTCCACATAATTGGAGGAGCTGACCATGGGCTTGAACGTCTTCTGCCCGCAGACCACAGGACCCTCGAAGCTCGCGCCCATCTTCAGTGCGGCATCGGTCCAACGCTCACCCAGAACGGAGACGTCGGTACAGGCAACGACGGTGCCGTCGGCATCCATCACACCGAGCACACGATCCGTGGCATCCTTCAGCTGCATAATCACGCTTTGGAAAACACTGTTAGACATTTTTGGCTCCTCCTTAGAAAAGTGCATAAGCACGCTTCATACAAAATTCTGATACTATTATACATACCTTTTCGGCATTTTGCAAGTACCTTTTGACGAATTATTGAAAATCCACTCGGTTTTTTTATGAAAAATCCCATGGGTATCCGTATTCTGCGCACACCTGTCCGCGAGTGATCGGTTCCGATTTCGTCATTCTGCCTGAGTTTCCAATATCTGGAGCTCCTCTGCGGTCAGCTCCCGCACCGCGCCCCGCGCCAGATCGCCCAAGCCAAGGCCGCCCTCGCTCAAACGCTCCAGATAGAGCACCGTCATCTGTCTCGACGCCATCATCCGGCGCACCTGATGGTATTTTCCCTCGCAGACGGTGATGAGGCTCTCGCCGGGGCCGAGGGGCTCCAGCTTTGCGGTAAGACACTCCGTTCCGTCCCGGAGGGTCAGTCCGGCGGCAAAGGCGGCGACATCGTCCTCCCCTGCCGTGCCCTCGTGCCGGGCATAGTAGACCTTGGGCACCTCCTTTTTCGGGGAGATCAGCCGATGGAGCAGGTCGCCGTCATTGGTAAAGAGCAGCAGCCCCTCGGTGGCCTTGTCCAACCGGCCCACAGGCTTCAAGTCCTGATGGGCGTATTCCTTGGGCAGCAGCTCCATCACCGTCCGATCCCGGGGATCGTCGGTGGAGGTGACGAAACCGGCGGGTTTGTTGAGCATGATCACCATCCGCTTTTTTCCGCCGATCACGTCGCCGTCCAGCGTCACAGTCTGCTTTTCCGGATCGATCTTGGCGCTGCCGTCCTTCATGGGCTTTCCGTCCACGCAGACTCTGCCCGTCTTTAAAATAGCCTTGATCTGGGAGCGGGTGGCCACGCCCGCATTGGTCAGAAATTTGTCCAGTCGTTCCATAATACCTCCGTCATATCCCTTTTCCCTCCGGCATAGGCTGTCTTACACAAACCTGACAGGAGGTAGAAGTATGTTCATCATGACCACAAAGGTCGATAAGCGCAAGCTGCTGATCGCCGCAGCCGCGATTCTGGCCGCCATTGCGGCGCTGCTCTTCCTCGGCGGCGGGCAGGAAGCCGCCCCCACATCCGCATCCACCGCACCGACGGCGGATACCAACGACGCCCGGGTCAAATTCCTGACGGATCTGGGCTGGGACGTCACCGCATCCCCCGCCGAAGCCACCGAGGTGAAGATCCCCAAGGGCGCCGACGAGGTCTTCGACCGCTACAACGCCCTGCAAAAGAGCATGGGCTACGACCTGAGCAAATTTGCAGGCAAAAAGGTCATGCGCTACGTCTATCAGGTCAACAACTACGCCGGTGCTCAGGAGCCGGTCTACGCCACGCTGCTGGTCTACAAGGATCGGATCATCGGCGGAGATATCACCGACACCACCCCCGGCGGCAAGGTTCAGGGTTTCGGGCGCAGTCAGGAATAACCTCATTGTGGATTTATCATACCATACATTATAATTCTTGACAAGCATCGCTGACGGTGCTATTGTATACACAAGTGAACAGAGGATCTTCAGGGCAGGGTGTGATTCCCGACCGGCGGTACAGTCCGCGAGCCGTAAGGCTGAATTGGTGAAATTCCAATACCGACAGTTCAAAGTCTGGATGGTAGAAGATCGGTTTTTCCGTCATTTGCGCCCTGAGTGTATTTCTCAGTGCGCATTTTTCTTTTGAGGTGACTGCCATGAACAAGCAAAGAATGACCACCAAGGAGCTGACCACTCTGGCCATGCTCACTGCCATCGCCTATGCGCTGGTGTGCTGCGTCCGCATCCCCATCATCCTGTTTTTGAAATACGAGCCCAAGGACGTGGTCATCACCATCGGCGGCTTCCTGCTCGGCCCGCAGGCGGTGCTGATCTCCACCGGCGTGGTCGCCCTGCTGGAGATGTTCACCATTTCCGACACCGGCATCATCGGCTGCATCATGAATCTGCTGTCGAGCTGTGCCTTCGCCTTCCCCGCCGCCCTCATCTACAAGCACAGACACACCGTGAAGGGCGCCATGGCCGGCCTGCTGACGGGCACCGTGTGTGTGGTGGTCACCATGCTGCTGTGGAACTACCTCATTACCCCCCTGTATATGACCGGCACCTCCCGCTCCGACATCGCCGGGATGCTGCTGCCGGTGTTCCTGCCCTTCAATCTTGTCAAGGCCCTGCTCAACAGCTCTATTGTCCTGCTGCTGTACAAGCCTGTGGTCATGGGACTGCGCCGGGCGGGCCTGATGCCCTCCACCGCCAATAAGCCCGGCAGCGCCAAGATCGGCGTCACCGTCTTCGCCGCGGTGCTGCTGGTGTCCTGCATCCTCTACGTGCTGGTGCTGCGGGGAATCATCTGAAAAAGAATCATAAAAAAGTGGTGCTGACGAATCAGCACCACTTTTTTATAGTTTACTTCATCAGGCTGCACACCAGACGGGTGTACTCCACGGGATCGTCGATGGGCAGGTCAGCCATCAGGCAGCCCTGCGCGTACAGCAGCTTGGCATAGCCCTCGGCCTTTTCGGGGTCGGTGCCGATGGCCAGCTGCATGGCCTTGACGGCCTCGTGCTCCTCGTTGAGCTCGAGGATGCGGCCCACCTTCATGGCAAACTCGGGGTTGACCCGCTTCATGTACTTCTCCATCTCGAAGCTCATGCCGGCCTCGGGCACCAGCGCCACGGGATGGCTGCCCAGATTCTGGGACAGGCGCACCTCCTTGACGGCATCGCCCAGCTTCTCGGAGACGAAGCTCAGGAAGCCCTTCAGCAGCTCGGCCTTCTTCTTGGCTTCCTCCTTCTCCTCCTCGGACTGCAGGCCCAGATCCTCGGAAATGGCGTTGCAGAAGCCCTTCTCCATGTAGGTCATCAGGGTCTGGGGGATGAACTCGTCCACCTCGTCGGTCATCAGGAGCACATCGTAGCCCTTACCCAGCAGCGTCTCCACCTGAGGCAGCTTCTTCAGGCGCTCCACATTTTCGCCGGGGGCGTAGTAGATCTTCTCCTGACCCTCCGCCATGGCCTCCACATACTCCTTCAGGGAGATCAGCTTGCCCTCCTTGGCGGAGTTGAACATCAGCAGATCCTGACAGGCTTCCTTGTGGGCGCCGTAGTCGGCCACGGTGCCGTACTTGAGCTGACGGCCGAAGACGCCGTAGAACTCAAGGTACTTCTCCCGGTCGTTCTCCAGCATGCTCTTAAGCTCGCCCTTGATCTTCTTCTCCAGATTCCGGGCAATGACGGTCAGCTGGCGGTTGTGCTGCAGCAGCTCGCGGGAGATGTTCAGGGAAAGATCCTGACTGTCCACGACGCCCCGGACAAAGCGGAAGTGCTCCGGGACCAGATCCTCGCAGTTCTCCATGATCATCACGCCGGAGGAATACAGCTGCAGACCGGCCTTGTAATCCTTGGTGTAGAAGTCGTAGGGAGCCTTGGCGGGAATGTACATCAGAGCCTTGTAGCTGACGGAGCCCTCGGCGCTGACGTGGATATGGCCCAGAGGCTTCTGGTAGTCGCAGAACTTCTCCCGGTAGAAGGAATCGTATTCCTCATCGGTGACGTCCTTCTTGGCCCGCTGCCACAGGGGCACCATGGAGTTGAGGGTATCGACCACGGTGTAGTCCTCATACTCGTCCTCGGTGCCCTCCTTGATCCGGGATTTGCTGACCTCCATGCGGATGGGATAGCGGATGTAGTCGGAATACTTGCGGATCAGGCTGCGGAGCTGATACTCCTCGAGGAATTCGGAGTAATTCTCGTCCTCGGTGTCGGCCTTCAGGGTCAGGATAACGTCGGTACCGGCGGCATCACGCTGGGCAGGCTCGACGGTATAGCCGTCGGAGTCGGAGGTCCACTTCCACGCGGTGTCATCGCCGTACTTCTTGGAGATGACGGTAATGGAGTCGGCCACCATAAAGGCGGAGTAGAAGCCTACGCCGAACTGGCCGATGATGTCGATGTCCTCCTGCTTTTCCATATCCTTCTTGAAGGCCAAACTGCCGGACTTGGCGATGGTGCCCAGATTCTCCTCCATGTCATTGCGGTCCATGCCGATGCCGTTGTCGGAGACGGTCAGGGTCCGGGCGTCCTGATCCCGGGCGATGGTGATGGCGAAGTCAGAGCGGTTCAGACCCACGTTCTGATCGGTCAGGGCGGTGTAGGCCAGCTTGTCGATGGCGTCGGAGGCGTTGGAGATGATCTCTCTCAGGAAGATCTCTTTGTGGGTGTAGATGGAGTTGATCATCATATCCATCAGGCGCTTGCTCTCGGCCTTAAACTGCATTTTTTCCATAGTGCTTGTTCGCTTCCTTTCATGATTTTAGCACTCGTTGTATGTGAGTGCTAATATTATAGCGCGCTTTTCAGAAAATGCAAGCCCCATTTTGGATTGTTATTCGATTGTTCATATTTGATTTCTGCCAACAGCGGAAAAGATACGTTTTTCCGCGCTTCAGCCCTTGCATTTGTGCAAAAATATGTTATGATTAAGCTGTATGACTATGGCCTGAGGGCCAATACCCTATGTACGTTTTTGTGAATAATACATTATTAAGGAGATTGAAATGATCACTGTTTCCAACCTCGGTATGCAGTTCGGCGGTCAGTGGCTGTTCCAGCACGTCGACCTGCAGTTCCTGCCCGGCAACTGCTACGGCATCATCGGCGCAAACGGCGCCGGCAAGTCCACCTTCCTGCGCATGCTCACCGGCGAGCTGGAGTCCACCACCGGCCACATCCACGTGGACCCCGACAAGCGCGTCTCCGTTCTGAAGCAGAACCAGAACGCCTACGACGAATACACCGTCATGGACACCGTCATCATGGGCAACAAGCATCTGTACGAGGTCATGAAAGAGAAGGATGCCATCTACATGAAGGAGGACTTCTCCGACGAGGACGGCCTCCGCGCCGCAGACCTCGAGGCCGAGTTCGCTGAGATGGGCGGCTGGGAAGCCGAGTCCGACGCATCCCGCCTGCTGCAGGGCCTCGGCATCGGCACCGACATGCACTATGATCTGATGGAGGCCACCGACCCCCGTCTGAAGGTCAAGGTCCTGCTGGCCCAGGCCCTGTTCGGCAACCCCGACATCGTCATGCTCGACGAGCCCACCAACAACCTGGACATCGAGGCCATCAACTGGCTGGAGGACTTCCTGCTGGACTTCCCCGGCATGGTCATCGCCGTTTCCCATGACCGCCACTTCCTGAACACCGTCTGCACCCACACCGTGGATATCGACTACGGCAAGATCAAGATGTATGTCGGTAACTACGACTTCTGGTACGAGTCCAGCCAGATGGTCCAGGCCATGATCCGCAACAAGAACAAGCGCAACCAGGAGAAGATCGAGGAGCTGCAGCTGTTCATCCAGCGCTTCTCCGCCAACAAGTCCAAGGCCAAGCAGGCCACCGCCCGCCGCAAGCTGCTCGACAAGCTGACCGTCGAGGAGATGCCCTGCTCCACCCGCCGCTATCCCTTCGTGGGCTTCATGCCGGAGCGTGACCTGGGCAAGGACGTGCTGACCGTCAAGGACGTCTCCGTCACCGTCGACGGCGTCAAGCTGCTGGACAAGGTCTACTTCTCCGTCAACCGCACCGACAAGATCGCCTTCGTCGGCGAGAACGAGCTGGCCCAGACCGCTCTGATGAAGGTCCTGATGGGCGAGCTGGAGCCCGATGAAGGCTCCATCAAGTGGGGCATCTCCACCATCCGCTCCTACCTGCCCAAGGACAATACCGAGTATTTCGAGGGCAACAAGATGGAGCTGGTGGACTGGCTGCGCCAGTACAGCGCCAAGATGGACGATGTGTACCTCCGCGGCTTCCTGGGCCGGATGCTCTTCGGCAACGACGATGTGTTCAAGCCCGT
>JAFWAZ010000138.1 GCA_017507425.1 Oscillospiraceae bacterium
CTGGCGTTCTGTAAGATACCGCAAAGGAGAAATCCCAATGAAAGAGCTTTTGCTGTATATGGCAAAGAATCTGGTTGATAATCCCGACGCGGTTTCTGTCAAGGAAATTTCCGACGAGGATGGTCTGGTGCTGGAGCTCCGGGTCGCCCCTGAGGATATGGGCAAGGTAATCGGCCGTCAGGGCCGCATCGCCAAGGAAATCCGTACCATCATCAAAACCGTCGCCCAGCGTGACGGCGAGAAGGTCACGGTCGAAATTGTCGATTAACGGGTATGCGTGGCGAATAGTCGTCACGCATTTCCTGTTTCCGGGCAGTGCCCGGTGACACCTCGAGCCTTGGGATTCTGCGAGTTGTAAAGCGAGTCAAACCGCCCGACTGGTCGCTAGTTTCCGCTCGGCGTATTGGATTTAGTAGGAGGATTCCGCTGGGTTATCATCCCGGCGATTGAATAGGGAGGATATATTATGAGACTCCAATTTGTAGAGGGCGGTGAGATCGTCAACGTCCACGGACTCCACGGCGAGATCAAGGTGCTGCCTTGGGTGGACAGCCCTGAGGATCTGCTGGACTTTGAGCGCTGCCGCATTGCCCGGAAGGATTATGAAATCGAGCTGGTGCGGGTTCAGAAGACCTGCGCGCTCATCAAGTTGGCAGGCGTGGATACTGTCGAGGACGCTCAGAAGCTGCGGGGTAAGACCGTGCTGCTGTATCGGGAGGACATCGATCCCGAGGTGATTTTCGCCGCCGAGCTGATCGGCGTGGAGGTATTCGAGAACGGCGAGAAGATCGGTGAAGTTTCCGAGGTGCTGGATTATCCCGGCAACTCTGTGTATGTGGTTAAGGGAGAGAAGACCTATATGATCCCTGCGGTCAAGGCCTTCATTCTGAACACGGATATCGATGCAAACCGCATGGATGTGAAGCTGCTGGAGGGCATGGCTGTCGATGAGGGTTGATATCATGACGCTGTTCCCGGACACGCTGGGAGATGTGATGTCTGAGAGCATTCTGGGCCGGGCACAGGATCGGGGCATCATCCGCATTGAGGCCCACCAGATCCGGGACTACACCGCCAACAAGCAGAACCAGACCGACGACTATCCCTACGGCGGAGGCCGGGGCGCGGTGATGACCGCAGACCCCCTCTACCGCTGCTGGGAGGCCATCTGCGACGAGGCCGGCGGCCCGGTGCACACCATCTATATGAGCCCCTGCGGCCACACCTTCAAGCAGGCGGATGCCATCCGCCTGAGCAAGATGGATAACATCATCATCGTCTGCGGCCACTACGAGGGCATCGATCAGCGCTTCATCGACGAGTGCGTGGACGAGGAGATCAGCTTGGGCGACTTCGTCCTTACCGGCGGCGAGATCGCGGCCATGGCGGTGACGGATGCCATCTGCCGGATGGTGCCCGGCGTGCTGGCTGACCCCGAATGCTTTGAGGACGAGAGCCACTACAACGGCCTGCTGGAGTACCCCCAGTATACCCGTCCTGCTGTCTGGCACGGACGTGCGGTGCCGGAGATCCTGACCTCGGGCAACCACGAGAAAGTCCGCCAGTGGCGCAGAAAGCAGTCCCTGCGGCGGACAAAGGCCAGACGGCCCGATATGTACGAAAAGCTGGATCTCTCTTCCAAGCAGGATAAAAAACTGCTCAAAGAGATGGAAGAGGAAGATCATGCAGAATACTGAATGCAAAATGACACCCGCCGATTTGGCGGGTGTTGCTTTTTGATTCGTAAAGCGGTACAATATATGCAAAGGAGGCGGTATCATGGATAAGATCGAAAAGCTGAAGCAGTGGATTTCCGAGAGCAGCCGCATCGTCTTTTTTGGCGGTGCAGGCGTCAGCACGGAGTCAGGCATTCCGGATTTCCGGAGCGTGGACGGGCTGTACAACCAAAAGTTTGAGTACCCGCCGGAGCAGATCATCTCCCATACCTTTTTTGAGCGTCGTCCGGAGTATTTCTACCGGTTTTATCGGGAGAAGATGATGCCTCTGGGCTTTGAGCCCAACATCACCCACAAGGTTCTGGCCCGATGGGAGGAGGAGGGGAGACTCTCCGCCGTTGTGACCCAGAACATCGACGGACTGCACCAGAAGGCGGGCAGCAAGAATGTCTGCGAGCTCCACGGAAGCGTCCTGCGCAATTACTGCATGCGCTGCGGAAAATTCCACAGCGCCGAATTCGTCAAGAACAGCACCGGCGTGCCCAAATGCGATTGCGGCGGCACCGTCAAGCCCGATGTGGTGCTCTACGAGGAGGGGCTGGATCAGGATACCATCGAGCGGGCGGTGAGCGCCATCTACAGCGCTGACCTGCTGATCGTTGCCGGAACCAGTCTGACGGTGTATCCGGCAGCGGGCCTGATCAACTACTACCGGGGCAACCGGCTGGTGCTCATCAACCGGGATGCAACGCCCTATGACCGCCATGCGGATCTGGTGTTCCATGAGAGTCTGGGAAAGATTTTTGAACAGCTATAAGAAAAGGCAGGACATCCGGGAGGATGTCCCGTCTTTTTTTCTTGACAAAGAGAGAATTCTATGTATAATGAAGATATGAACAAACGCTCATATGAAAATATTTGAAAGGAGCTGTTTCATGGAAGAAGAACTGTATCTGGACGCTGAGGAGCTTTTGCTGGATGAGGATGAGCTGATCGAGATGGCAGAGCTGTTTAAAATGTTCGGCGATTCCACGAGAATCAAGATTTTGTCCGTGCTTTTCGATGGGGAAAAGTGCGTTCAGGAGATTCAGGAGGCCACCGGCTCCAGCCAGTCTGCGGTGAGCCATCAGCTCCGGCTTCTGAAGCAGGCGCGGCTGGTCCGCAGCCGACGGAATGGAAAGCAGGTCTGCTACTCGCTGGCAGACGACCACGTCAAGACCATCCTCGGGATGGCGAAAGAACATTTGGAGGAATAAACATGAGAAAGACCTTTGAGCTTGAAAATCTGGAATGCGCCAACTGCGCCGCCAAGATGGAGCGGGATATCTCCCAGTTTTCTGAGGTGAAAAAGTGCACGATCACCTTTATGACCAGCCGTATGTCCATCACCGTGGATGACGGCGCCGACCTCAGCGATGTCCTCGACCGGGCCCAGAAGATCATGCGGGGCTATGAAAAGGACTGCACCATCGTCAGATGATGAACAAGAAGCAAAAGAGAATGGCCCGGCGGATCGGCGTTGGCCTTGGGTTCTTTGCCGCCGGATTGATTTTGAAGTGCTTTCTGCCGGTTGCCGGTGAGGTGCTGCTGACCGCTGCGTGGTTTGCGGCCGGTCGGGAAGTGCTGACGGACGCACTGGAGAAGATCAGGGGAGGAAAGCCCTTTGACGAGGATTTTCTCATGACCGTGGCCTCGGTCTGTGCCCTGCTGCTGGGTGAGTTTGTGGAGGCGGCGGCGGTGATGCTGTTTTTCCAAGTAGGAGAGCTGTTTGAATCCATTGCCGTGGAGCGCTCGCGCAAGAGTGTGGCGGCGCTGATGGATCTGCGGCCAGACGTGGCCTACATTCTCCGGGAGGGGGAATGGGAGGAGAGCGCCCCCGAGGACGTGGCCGTGGGGGATCTGATCCGGGTGAATCCCGGCGAGCGGATTCCCGTGGACGGCGTCATCGTGGAGGGCGCTGCCTCCGTGGATACCTCCAAGATCACCGGCGAGAGCGTGCCCGCCGACCTTGCGGCGGGGGATCCGGTGCTTTCCGGCTGCATCAACCTCTCCGGCGTGCTGACCATCCGGGCGGAGAGTGAATTTGCATCCTCCACGGTGGCGAGAATTCTGGATCTGATGGACTCCGCCAGCGAGGGCCGCTCCCATACGGAGAACCTCATCACGCGCTTTGCACAGGTCTATACCCCCTGCGTGGTCTATGCGGCGCTGGCGCTGGCCCTGATCCCACCGCTGTTCACGGGCTTCCACTTTGCGACATGGGTACACCGGGCGCTGAATTTCTTGGTGGTCAGCTGTCCCTGCGCCCTTGTGATCTCCGTGCCGCTGGCCTATTTCGGCGGTATGGGCGCGGTGAGCAGGGCGGGCATGATCGCCAAGGGCGGCATTGCATTGGAAAGCTTGGCGAGGGTGGACACTTTCGTCTTTGACAAGACCGGAACCCTGACCACCGGTGATTTCCGGGTGGTCAAGGTGGAATCTCAGCGCAGCGATCTGCTGGAGCTGGTGGCTGCAGCGGAACAGGCGTCCCATCACCCCATCGCGAAAGCGATCGTCAGGGAGGCGAAAGCCCAGTTGGATGCCTCCGATATCCGGGAGATCCCCGGTCAGGGCATTTTTGCGCGGGTGGGCGGTCACGACGTCCACGCGGGCAATCTGCGCATGGTTCACGCATTGGGACTGACCGCTCCTGAGGTGGAGGGCAGCACCATGGTCTATGCGGTGGTGGACGGCGAATATGCCGGCGCCATCGTGCTGGAGGACACCGTCAAGGCGGGAGCCCGGGAGAGTATTCAGGCACTCCATGATCTCGGTGTACGGCACACCTGTATGCTCACCGGAGACCGGGAGGCTGCGGCGCGGATCGCCGCCGGAACCCTTGGCATGACCGACTATCGGGCGGGCCTGCTGCCGCAGGATAAGCTGACCGAGGTGGAGAAGCTTCTCGATTCGGGCGCAAAGGTCGCCTTTGTGGGTGACGGTGTCAACGATGCGCCGGTGCTGTCTGCTGCCCATGTGGGCGTGGCCATGGGCGGTGTGGGCTCCGATGCCGCCGTGGAGGCCAGCGATCTGGTGCTGCTGAAGGACGATCTGGCAGGACTGCCTAAGGCGGTGAAAATCGCCCGGCGCACCGTTGCAATCGCCAAGCAGAATATTGCCTTTGCGCTGATCATCAAATTCGGCGTGATGCTGCTGTCTATCCCCGGCATCGCCAACATGTGGATGGCGGTGTTCGCCGACGTGGGCGTTGCGATGCTGTGTATTCTGAATAGCTTCCGTGCTCTGAAAAGTGACGTATAATTGGAAATCCCGCCCTTTCGGGCGGGATTTTCTGTCAATGCATTGCTTTTTTCTTCATTGCATAGTTGCTCCAGATCCGGAAGGATGTGGACACCAGCAGGATGCCCAGCGCCAGTGCGCCGGCGATGGCGGCCGTCTGGAAGCCCTTTTGGGCGAAGCGGGTCATCTCATTCTCCACGGCGTAGGCCATGGCATAGTAGATGCCTGCGCCGGGGAGCAGGGGAAACAGGGACACGACCAGATAGGAGATCGCCGGAAAACGGCGGATCCGGGCCATGGTTTCCGCATAGACCGACGCCACGATGCCGCCGATGAGGTTGGCATAGATGACGCCAACACCGAGGTGCAGGGCAAGCAGATACACGCTCCACGTCAGTACGCCGCCTGCCGCGCAGACCAGAATGCCCGGGCCGTGGATGTTGAAATAGATCGAAAAGCCGATGCATCCGACGAAACAGCCGATGTTCAGCATGACAGGGCCGTAATCCATCAGTCCTGTGCCGATGGGGGCGCCCCAGAGGTCGGTGGAGATCTTCAGGGCTGCAGCGGTGCCCAGTGCGATGGCCACCGCGATCAGAAGCACCAGAACGGTTCGGTTCAGTCCGGAATTGGTGTCGCCGTACATCACATCGCGCATGGCGTTGGTAAACAGCAGTCCCGGCACAAGGAGCATCAAGGCGCCGATGATGGTGGCGTCGGCGTTGCCGACAAGGCCCAGACTGTGGATGAAATAGGCGAACAGGGCCATGGAGAAGGCGCCGATGACGGTGCGGAAGAACTGGGTGGAATTGAGCTTTTCCATGATGAGGTCCACAACCAGCACGATCAGGCCGCAGAGTCCTGCACCCAGCGCATCGGGAAAGGTGCCGCCAAAAGTGAAGCAGAAGCCGAAAGCAGACAGGAAAAAGGCGGCGGCTTGGGTATTCAGAGAATAGCTGCGGCGGTTGTCCTCCACGTGCTGGAGCCAGTTGAGGAAGATCTTGGGTTCGGGCGCCTCCGCGCAGATCCGGCGGCTGAGGTTTGCGTACTGCTCCACGGCGTCGAGGTCGTTTCCGTGGGGGCCGATGCGGCGCATCCGGGTCATGGGCTTGCCGTTTGCGGTGATGATACTGACGATCAGGCAGTTGGGAATAGCAAAGGCCTCGGCCTGATAGCCGTAGGTTTTCAGGACGCGGATGATAGTTTCCTCCACCCGGAATGTTTCCGCTCCGGCCATGGCCAAACGATAGCCCAGTGTGGCCGCGGCCTCCAGTAAGAGTCGTTCGTTCATAGAATTCCCTCTTTTCGTGTACTGGTTCCAGTATACCAACCGCAGGGGGATTTGACAAGGAAAAAGTGGATGTGCTACAATGGGGGCATCAAATTTCGGAGGTTGCCATGAAACGGTTTTTGTCTGTCCTTTGCGCGGTGTGCCTGTTTTTCTTCCTGCTGACCGCGTCCATTGGTCTGCCCATTTACATCCGGCCTTTTTACTATACCCACATCGAAGCCTTTGACCTGCCCCAGCGCAGCGGCTACACGGCCGGGGAGATCCGGGAGGCCTATGACGAGGTGCTGGACTATCTGACACTGCCGGGGAGGGAATTCGGCACCGGCGTGATGCCCCACTCCGAGGATGGCAGGGCCCATTTTGCAGACTGCAAGGGCCTGTTTGACCTGAATGCAGTGATTCTGGCGGGTTCTGCAGCTGTTCTGGTGTTGCTTTTCATGATGCGGAAACAGTGGGGCCCCTACCGGCTGGGGAAGCGGTCGGCGCCGTTCTGGGCGGCGGTGCTGTTGCTGACAGCACCGATCATGATCGGTGCACTGGCGTCTCTGGATTTTGACCGGGCATTTGTCATCTTCCACAGCCTTTTCTTCCCGGGGAAGACCAACTGGGTCTTCGACTGGCACGCAGACCAGATCATCCGGGTGCTGCCCCAGGAATTTTTCAGGAACTGCGCCATTTTGATCGGCGGAGGTTTGGTCACCATGGCAGGCGGGATTCTGCTTTGGGAAAACCGGAGGAAATAAAAGTAGGGAACGGCCTGTGTGCCGTTCCCTGAATTTTTGCTCATGATTGATTCTCTATGATTTCGATTCTGCCGAACCGCCTGCGGACCTTGGCGTTGTACTGCAGTGTGTAGTCAGATTCGCCCCTGCGCATGGCTTCCCGGATAGCCCGGATCTCCTGCTGGACCGACGGCTCGTCGGCATACCAGCCCAGAAGATTGTTGTGGGGTCCCCAGAAGGGTGTATAGCCGCTGATGCCAAAGAGTGCGTATTTCGGCCCCTTGCGGCTCTTATAGGGCTGTGAGCACATGATATTGACGCACCGGACCAGATTGATGCCGTTTTCTGCCAGAATCAGGATGCTTTCAGCGGGGGTGGTAATTGGCGCGCGGCAGGCTTCCGGCAGTTCATCTGCCATCAGAGCATCCATAGACACATGAAGCACTTCACAAAGGGCAAGCAGCTTCTCCACCTCGGGGTAGGACTGTCCCTGTTCCCACTTTCCGATGGCCTGACGGCTGACATCCAATTGATCAGCAAGGTCTTCCTGCGAGAATCCCCGATCCCTGCGATATTCTTTGAGTCGGTCTGCAAATGACATGATGATTCCTCCTTTGGTTGGATTGTATCTTCATGTTAGCAAAAGGCGGGTATTTCGTCCACCAACTTTGCATTGCTTTTTGGCAACCTGAAGTTGCGTCATGCCATTTTATCCCGAATGACGTTCAGAATCTCATGGGCGGCGGCGTCCTTGCTCATGAGCTCCAGCTCGGTTTCGCCGTCTGCGGTGATCAGCGTGATGATGTTGGTGTCGGTGCCGAAGCCGGCGCCGGCGGTGCGCAGGGAATTGGCGCAGATCATGTCGCAGTTCTTGGAATGGAGCTTCTTGCGGGAGTTTTCGATGACGTTGTCGGTCTCCATGGAGAAGCCGCAGAGGAACTGTCCTGCGGGCTTGTGGGCGCCCAGATATTTCAGGATATCCTGCGTCCGCTTCAGCTCAATGGAGAGTTCGCCGTCCTTTTTCTTCATCTTGGAGTCGGCGACGGAGGCGGGGGTGTAGTCGGAAACGGCGGCGGCCTTGATGATGATGTCCATGTCGCATGCCCGGGAGGTCACGGCGTCGAACATATCCTGTGCGGACTTGACGGGAACCACGTCCACGAACATGGGGGGCGTGGCCTCCATGTGGGCGGCGACGAGGGTGACCTCAGCGCCCCGGAGCATGGCGGCCTTGGCCAAAGCCACGCCCATCTTGCCGGAGGAGTGGTTGGTGATGAAGCGGACCGGATCGATGGACTCCCGGGTGGCGCCGGCGGTGACGAGGATGCGTTTGCCGGTCAGGTCCTTGGGGAAGGCCACCTCTTTGAGGATATACTGGAGCAGGGTCTCGGGCTCGGGCATCTTGCCGGCGCCGGTGTCGCCGCAGGCGAGGTAGCCGTGGGCGGGCTGGATGATCTCATAGCCGAAGCGCTGAAGCTTGGCCAGATTGTCCTGCACGATGGGGTTTTCGAACATCTGGGTATTCATGGCAGGGGAGATGATCTTATGGCACTTGCAGGCCATGACCGTGGTGGTCAGCATATCGTCGGCGATGCCGCCGGCGATCTTGCCGATGACATTGGCGGAAGCGGGGGCGACAAGCACCACGTCGGCCCGCTTGGCCAGCGCCACATGCTCGACATTGAACTGGAAATTCCGGTCGAAGGTATCCACTAGGCACTTGGAGGCGGTGAGTGTCTCAAAGGTGATGGGATTGATGAAATTGGTGGCGTTCTGGGTCATGAGCACCTGCACATCGGCGTGGAGCTTTTTCAGCATGGAGGCGAGGGAGGCGATCTTGTAGGCGGCGATGGAGCCGGTGACGGCCAGAACGACGGTTTTGTTTTTCAGCATGGCGATGCTCCTTTCGGATGTCGTTTTCCATACTATATCACACAATCATGAGAAAGGGTATGGATTTTTTGAATTTTTGTGATATAATGAATGGGCATTGTATCTCCTGACATGGGAGAACGACAGCAAGGAGGTTATTTTTATGAAAACTGGAAGCCGTTCCCACAGCCTGACTCTGCTGGGACTTCTGACTGCAATTCTGCTGGTATTAAGCATGACGCCGCTGGGCTATCTGAACATCGGTCCTCTGGCGATCTCTTTCAACATGATCCCTGTGGCTGTGGGCGCTGCGGCGCTGGGCCCTGCGGGCGGTGCGATTCTGGGCGCTGTGTTCGGTTTTACGAGCTTTCTGCAGTGTCTGGGCATCGGCGGCAGCAGTCTCATGGGTGTGACTTTATTCGGCATCAACCCTGTCCTCGCATTTGTGCAGCGTTTTTTCCCCCGTCTGATCACGGGCTTTCTGGTGGGCGTGATCTACCGGAGCGTCCGAAAGAATACGGAACCTGCGCTGGCCGGCGGTGTGGCGGGCTGCTTTGCGGCATTTCTTAACACGGTTCTGTTCATGGGTGCATTGGTGTGGCTCTTCGGTGACACGCCCTATCTGCAGGAGCTGATGGCGGGCCGCAGCGCAGTGGCGTTCATCGCGGCGTTTGTCGGCGTCAATGCAGTGATCGAGATACTGGCGTCCACCATCGTGACCGCAGCGCTCTGCGGCGCCTTGGAAAAGGCCCATCTCATGGGGAGGTAAGTCATGATCCTCGCGGTGGACATCGGCAACACAAACATCGTCCTCGGCGGCATTGAGGGGGAGGAGATCCTCTTCCTCGAGCGCATGGCCACCGACCGCAGCGCCACGGAAATGGAATATCTTGTCCGCATCCGCTCGGTGCTGAAATTCCGGGGAATCGATGACGGAGCGCTGGAGGGCGCGGTCCTCTGCTCCGTTGTGCCGATTGTCACCATGCATGTCCGGCCTGCTGTGGAGCATCTGACGGGCAAGCGCTGTGTCGTCGTAGGCCCCGGCATCAAAACGGGACTTCGGATCAATATTGACAATCCCGGCGCACTGGGTGCAGACCGGGTGGCCGACGCGGTGGCGGCTGTGAACCATTACCCCGTGCCTCTCATCACCGTCGATATGGGCACGGCCACCACCGTGGGCGTGGTGGATGAAACGAAAACCTTTATCGGCGGCATGATCGTGCCCGGCGTGATGGTTTCCCTCAACGCTCTCGCCGGCGGTACGGCTCAGCTGCCCCACATCAGTCTGGATCCGCCGAAGGAGGCCATCGGCCGGAATACCGTCGACTGCATGCGAAACGGCATCATCTATCACAACGCCGCAGGCATCGACGGCATGATCGAGCGCATCGAGGCCCAGCTGGGCAAAAAATGCACAGTGGTCGTGACCGGCGGACTGTCCGGCGTCATCGCGCCCCACTGTAAGCATGAATTGATCGTCGACCCGGAGCTGCTGCTGAAAGGGCTGATGATCCTGTACCGAAAAAATGCGAAGAAATGACGGAACCCACCCCGGAAGGGGTGGGTTTTGCTTAAGGAGGCCGCACAGACGATGAAAACATCTTCGATAAATATTATGAATTTGTGTGTCCGCTGCTATAACCATTGTAAATATTGCTTGCTGTCTTGGGATGGGGAATGCTTGGGAATTGATTATGCTCGCAGTGCAAAATATGCACGAAAATTCTATCATTGGCTAAGAAATAAGCATCCGGAAATGAACTTTGTTTACTATTTCGGATATTCAATGGAGCATCCCGACTTGCCGGACGCGATTAAGTTTATGCAGGAGACAAACTCACCCGGTGGAGAATTTCTGCAATTTGACGGAATGAAAATGAGGTCAAGAGCAGAGCTTCATGAACTGTTCGGAAGCATAAAGGAATTGGGAATTAAGGTGATTAATTTTACCTTTTATGGGACAAAGGATTATCATGATCGGTTTGCGGGCAGAAAAGGTGACTTTGAACTGATGATGAATTCGTTGAAGATTGCCTTGGCGAAAGGTCTGGATGTGCAGGTTGGTATTCCAATTACGAAGGAAAACATTGCTCAGATCGATGCGCTGATCGCAATGCTTCCGGAGAAGCAAATCAGAATATCTCTCTTCACACCTCATTCCGGAGGGCGGGGCATTGCTTTGTTGGATTCCAAAATAACTGTGGATGATTACGAAAGCTTGAGCACCGCAGCAAAACAGTACTTCAACAGAAACGGCAATATGACTCCGTCGGAGTGGCTGAAAACGGATTTGCCAACAGTTAAAAATCGCGTGCTGACCTTATCTCTGCTTCCGTCCAATATGGAGCTTTTGGAGCGGAGAACCTTTGAAGATACGCTGACCGAGTTGGAGAGAATGGATCAAGATTATTACAGCATCGTGCCGGATTTCCAAAGCCTTCTAGCGATGTATGCGGATTCCAATGACAGAAGGCTGTATTCAAGAAAAGATCTGTATATGCTGTATAGAAGACAATATATCGTTGATAACATATTAACTGTTTCAGATATGACAGATGAAAGATTCTCCGGAAGCTTCAGGTATTGAACAGCGACAGACCGCCGTACCGATGAATTCGGTACGGCGGTTTTGGATGATTTTGACACGCCGAGCGGGTCATAGCGACCGGTCGAGTGACACCCAATGGTGTGATTTGCCAGCCGGACGATCAGAACGAACTGCCCGCGGGGGCATCCCCGCTCATCATAAAGCAATTCGGCTCGATGTCCTTGCTGCGCAGGTATTCCGCGCCCCAATCCCGCATGGCGGTGAGGATGGGCATGAGGGAGCGGCCCAGATCGGTCATGGAGTATTCGACCTTCGGGGGGACTTCTGCGTAGACCTTCCGCTCCACGAGGCCGTCGGTTTCCAGCTCCCGCAGCTGCAGGGTCAGCATCCGCGGCGTGGCGGTGACGGATTTTTGGAGCTGATTGAAGCGGAGTGTCCCTGCGGACAGGTGCCAGAGGATCAGGGCCTTGTACTTTCCGCCGATCAGATCGAGGGTGGTTTCAACGGGGCAGACGGATTTCATGGGGATACCTCCTAACTATCAAAAAGGATACCAATGCACAAAATAGTGCATACTTGCGATTCGGGAATTTTATGATATGATGATACCATACCAAAGAAAAAACGTCAACAAAGGAAGTGATTGTATGAAAGTGAAATTCAATGTTACCGGTATGACCTGTGCGGCCTGCTCCGCAAGAGTGGAAAAGGTGACGAAGGCTGTGCCCGGTGTTGCAAACGCAGAGGTCAATCTGCTGGCGGGCCGGATGGTGGCAGATGTAGAAAATGAGGCCGTCTGCGGTGCCATCTGCAGTGCCGTGGCCGATGCGGGCTACGGGGCTGCCGTGGACAACGGAAAGAAGAAGGAGCAGCCGAAGGCCCCTGCCGAGGATGCCATGAAGGATATGAAAACCCGGATCATCTGGTCCGGCGCATTTCTGATCGTGCTGATGTATCTGACCATGGGGCACATGGTAGGACTGCCAACGCCCCATATTTTCCACGGCCTTGAAAATGCAGCGCTCTTTGCGCTGGTGCAGTTTCTGCTGACGCTGCCTGCGGTGATCCTGAACCGGTCCTATTTCAGCAAGGGTCTGAAGGCCCTTTGGCACCGCAGTCCCAATATGGATTCCCTGATCGCCGTGGGCTCCGGCGCCAGCCTGATCTACGGCGTGGTGGCGCTGCTGCGGATGACCTGGGCCATGGGCAATGGCCACTGGGACGTCGTGGAGCTGTACAGCAAGAACCTGTATTTTGAATCCGCGGCCATGATCCTGACGCTCATCACCCTCGGAAAGTTCCTCGAGACCCGAGCCAAGGGCAAGACCGGCGACGCCATCCGACAACTGATGGATCTGGCACCCAAGACCGCCCTCGTGCGGCGGGATGGAGAGGAAACGGAGATCCCTGCCGATCAGGTTCGGGTGGGGGACACCGTCATCGTCAAATCCGGCGGACGGATCCCCGTGGACGGCACCGTCACCGAGGGACGGGCTTCTGTCGACCAGAGCGCCCTGACCGGCGAGAGCGTCCCCGTGGAGAAGGAGCCCGGAGATACCGTGGCAGCGGCCACCATCAACACCTCCGGCTACCTGGAGTTCCGGGCAGACAAAGTGGGCGAGGACACCACGCTCTCTCAGGTGATCCGCATGGTGGAGGAGGCCGGTGGAAGCAAGGCGCCCATTGCGCGGCTGGCAGACAAGATCGCCGGTATTTTCGTGCCCGTGGTCATGACCATTGCGGCGGCTGCGTTTGCCGTATGGATGATGGCGGGACAGACGCTGGAATTCTCGCTGACCACTGCCATTGCAGTGCTGGTCATCTCCTGTCCCTGTGCACTGGGACTGGCCACGCCTGTGGCCATTATGGTTGGCACGGGTCGGGGCGCAAAGATGGGCGTGCTCTTCAAAAATGCCGAGGCGCTGGAGAATCTCCACCGGGCAAAGACCATCCTGCTGGACAAGACCGGCACCCTGACCACCGGCAAGCCCGAAGTAACCGACGTGCTTCCCGGCGATGCGACAGAATTTGTGCTCCTGCGTACGGCTGTGGCTCTGGAGGCCAAGTCCGAGCACCCCTATGCAAAGGCGATTCTCGAATATGCCAAGGAAAAGGAAATTTCCATCCGGGAAATCAAGGAGTTTGAAACCCTGCCCGGCCGGGGCGTGTGTGGCATCTATAACGGAACCAAGGTCTACGGAGGCAATGCAAGACTCATGGAGGAAATCGGCGTTTCCGTGCCGGAGTATCCGTTCCTGACTGCCGCGGGCAAAACGCCCCTGTATTTTGCCAATGCATCCGGCAAATATCTGGGCGCCATCGCCGCCGCGGATGTTCTGAAACCCGACTCCAGATCTTCCGTGGAAGCCCTGAAAAAGCTGGGACTTGACGTGGTCATGCTCACCGGCGACAATGAGAAGACTGCCAAGGCCATCGCAAAGCAGGCGGGAATCGACCATGTGATCCCCGATGTGCTCCCCGGCGACAAGGCCGGAATCGTCGAACGGTATCAGCGTGAGGGCCGGAGGGTCATCATGGTGGGCGACGGCATCAACGATGCGCCCGCTCTCGCCACCGCAGATGTGGGTATCGCCATCGGTGCAGGCACGGACATCGCCATCGAGTCTGCGGATGTGGTGCTCATGTCTGGCTCCCTGTCGCAGGTGGCCGGTGCCGTGGAGCTGAGCCGGGCGACGATCAAGAATATCAGGGAGAATCTCTTCTGGGCTTTCTTCTACAACTCCCTCGGCATTCCCATCGCAGCGGGTGTGCTGTATCCCGCATTCGGGCTGCAGCTGAGTCCCATGCTGGGCGCAGCGGCCATGAGCATGAGCTCCGTGTTCGTGGTGACAAATGCCCTGCGGCTGAGATTCTTCAAGCCCGGCTTTGCACCTGCGGCTGTGAATCCGGTCAAAGATGGGGAAGCTCCGATTGTCGATGAAAGTACACCGTCTGTTGTTATCGGGGTGGAGGGTATGATGTGCCAGCACTGTGTTGCGGCTGTGGAAAAGGCCTGCAGGAGCGTCGCCGGATGCCTCGCGGCCAGTGCGGATCTGGATCAGAAACAGGTCACAATCCGGGGCGATGCAGACCTTTCGGCCCTCGAAAATGCCATCATCGACGCCGGCTACACGATCCGGAAGTAACAAAACAAAATGTCCTCTGCTGCGGCAGAGGGCATTTTTTATGCCGGTTACAGGTTTTGTAACCAAAAAAACGAAGAAATTTATAGGGTAAATTGCACAAAGATTCGCTGTTTGACCGGAAATAACAGTTTTCGTTGACATAATCATATTGACAAGAGGTTACAAAGTTGTTATACTTGCAAAGGTTTCTGTAAACATTTTCACTTAACGCAAGGAGAAACGTTTATGAAAAGAATTGTTGGTTTGCTTCTGGCTCTGGTTCTGGTGCTGACTGTGTTCCCTGTGACTGCACAGGCCAATGAGATGATGGACGGAGAGGATCCCATTCTCGACTACGGCTCCATCGTTCCCGGCATCGAGAGTCAGTCTGTGGAGCTGATGAGCTCCGCTGCCGAAGAAACTTTTGAGATGGCTGACATTCCCGCCGACGGCAAGTATCAGACTATGTCCACCAGTCAGGAAATGATCGATGTGATCAAGGACTTTGAGGGCTTCCGTTCCAAGGCCTACTGGGACAACAGCCAGTGGACGGTCGGCTACGGCACCCGCGCCTCCGGCTCCGATGTTACCGTGACCAGAGCAGAGGCTGAGCGGCTTCTGCGCAAGGCTCTCGCCGACACCTACGAGCCCATTGTCAACGACTTCTGCAAGAAAAACGGCAAGCAGCCCACCCAGCAGCAGTTTGATGCACTGCTTGACCTTACATACAACGCCGGCGGCAGCTGGACCACCGGTTCCTCCGTTCCTGATGCGGTGCTCAATTCCGTCACCGCGCTGGATCTGGTCAAGGGCTTTGGCGCATGGAGCAGAAGCGGCGGCAGCGTCAGCTATGTCCATGTGAACCGCCGCATCCGCGAGGCTCTGATCTACCTGTACGGCGAGTACTATCTGGCCTACGGCAATCAGGACTGCAAGTCCGATCTGGAGGTCGTGGGCAACGACGATCTGCCCCACTTCAAGGTGGTGATCTTCAAGACCAACTCCGGCAAGCTGTCCAACGGCAAGACCGATTACGCAGCCTACTATCCTGTGGGCGACTACTACCGCGCTTTTGTGGATGCGACCCGCTCCGGCTATACGCTGGTGGGCTGGAAGATCACCAAGCGCAGCAATGACTCCGTTTCCGACGGCGAGCGCATCTCCATCTGGGATACCGTTGAGGAGAATCTGGAGCTGACTGCCGTCTGGGAGTCCGGTACTTTCGAGGTGGAGCCTGAGAAGCCCCCTGTGGATTACGAGGAGCCCGCCGAGCCCACCGAACCCGAGCCCACTGAGCCTGAGATGGAGCAGATGCCCTCCGTGGAGATCGACATGGATCGCCTGCCTTTCTCCGATGTGCCCGAAAATGCATGGTTCCGGGATGCCGTCAGCTACGTTTATCGCAACGAGTTCATGAACGGCACCTCTTCCACCACCTTCAACCCCAACGGCGCCATGACCCGCGGCATGCTGGTCACCGTTCTGTACCGGATCGACGGCGCCATGCCCGTTACCGATGCGGAGCGCGCCTGCTTCAATGACATCGGCGGCGCCTACTACACCGACGCAGTTGCATGGGCCTATGCCAACGGCATCGTCAACGGTGTGACGGCAAACACCTTTGCCCCCGATCGGATCGTCACCCGTCAGGAGGCTGTCACCATCTTCTACCGCTACTGCGTGGATTACAGCATGGCAGGCGTGGATTCCGATTTTGAGCTCAACGGCTTTGCCGACCGGGAGCATGTGGCCGGTTTTGCAATGGATGCGTTCACTTGGGCCGTTGCCACGGGCCTCGTGGAGGGCAGCCAGACCAAGGACGGCTACTGCCTGAATCCCACCGGCAACCTCAACCGCGCACAGGCAGCCACCCTGCTGCAGCGCTGTGTCGAGGACATCATGTAATATCTTTCTTTCCTCCCCATGGAATCCATGGGGAGGAAAAGTCCGTTTTATAGGTCTTAATGTTTTGTAGAATACTGTCAGAAAAACCGAAAGGGTGATGACAATGTATTCTATGAAGCATGTACGCGGCCACATTCAGGTGTTCGATCGGAACGGAAGATTTCTCTTCTCCGCGGACACGGAATGGGAGGCATTGGAGGAACTGGAAAGCTATGAGGAATATTCGGCTTGATGTCTGCTACGACGGCACCCGCTACAGCGGCTGGCAGCGGCAGACGTCCCACGACAATACCATTCAGGGAAAGCTGGAGACGGCGCTGAGCCGGATCTTAAGCGAGCCCATCGAAATCTCCGCCTCCGGGCGGACGGACACCGGCGTTCATGCGATCGGTCAGGTGGTGAATTTTCACACCGATGCGGCAATGGACTGCACGGAGCTTCTGGCGCAGCTGCGCAGGTATCTGCCCGAGGATATCGGCATATACTCCTGCCGGGAGGTGTCGCCCCGGTTTCATGCCCGGTTGAATGCTCTGGAGAAAACCTACCGGTATCGGGTCTGGAATTCGGAGCTGCCCTGCGTCTTTGAGCGGCGGTATGTGGCTGAAATGCCGGAAAAGCTGGATGTGGAGGCCATGCATGAGGCAGCTCAGCTCTTTCTGGGCACCCATGACTTCTCTGCGTTCTGTGCCAACAGAAAGATGAAAAAGTCCACTGTGCGCACCATAAAGGCTTTTTCCGTGGAGCGTGTGGGCGAGGAAATTCATTTTACCGTCACTGGAAACGGCTTCCTGCACAATATGGTGCGCATCCTCGTGGGTACGCTGATCGAGGTGGGCCGCGGGGAGCGGGAGATGGATTCCATCCCGATGCTTTTTGGCGCCAAGCGGGAGCAGGCGGGATTTCTGGCCCCGGGCAAGGGGCTGTGCCTGATGGAGGTGAGATATTGAACATTCAGATCTTTGGAAAATCCAAGAGCTTCGACACAAAAAAGGCGGAGCGCTGGTTCAAGGAGCGCCGCATCAAGTTCCAGTCCATCGATTTGGTGCGCTACGGCATGTCCGGCAAGGAGTTTGACGCAGTGCTCCGGGCGGTGGGCGGCATCGACAATCTGATCGATTGGGAGAGCAAATCCCCTGAGGTCACCCTGATGAAGTACATGGACGACAATCGGGCCAAGGAGGACAAGGTCTTCGATCTGCCGGAGCTGATGAAGGCTCCCGTGGTCCGAAACGGCAGGGAAGCCACTGTGGGCTTCCGCCCCGAAATTTGGGAAACTTGGAAATAACTACGAAAGCAGTCGCGTTTGCGGCTGCTTTTTTGTCTGGAGGGGCTATGCTGGAGAGAATCAATGAGCTGCTTTGGGGCAGGGTGGTGCTGGTTCTGATTCTGGGGGCAGGGGTATGGGTGACGGTTGCCACCCGGGGAGCCCAGATCCGGCTCTTTCCTGCCGCATGCAGGGAGTTTTGGGAACGGATGAAACGCCGGGACTCAGGGTTTCGGGCGCTGTGCACCGCGCTGGCGGCCACGGTGGGGACGGGAAATATCGCGGGTGTGGCCGGAGCCATCGCCATCGGCGGGCCGGGTGCGGTGTTCTGGATGTGGATCAGCGGTGTGCTGGGAATGGGGCTGAAGCTGGCGGAAAGCGTGCTGGCGGTGCGTTACCGGGAGGAAGATGGCAGGGCGGGGCCAATGTACATCATCCGCCGGAGATTGGGGGAGAAGTGGCGGTGGATGGGGTGGCTGTACAGCCTCTTCGGGCTCTGCGCGGCCTTTGGGGTCGGCAATGCCACGCAGGTCAATGCGGTTTGTACGGCGCTGGAATCCGCCGGAGCATCCCGGGGCTTTACCGTTGCTGCCGGATTGGTTCTGGCTTTTGCGGTCACATGGATGGTCATGGGAGGCGCAAGGGCGGTGGCGAATGCCGCGGAGCTTCTGATGCCGGCGGTCAGCGGGATATATATACTCTTGTGCATTGTGGCCATAGGCTTACGCTCGGACAGAATCCTGCAGGTGTTTGCGGATATTGTACGGGGGGCGTTCGAGCCGGCTGCGGTGACAGGGGGCGCGGTGGGGAGCATGATGACCACTCTGCGGCTCGGAGTATCCCGGGGGACATTTACCAATGAGGCGGGTATGGGTACCGCGGCCATCGCCCACGGCAGCGCGGAGGGCGCCGAACCCGCGAAGCAGGGGCTGCTGGGGATTATGGAGGTGTTTCTGGATACCATGGTGATCTGCACCCTGACGGCGCTGGTGATCCTGACTGCTGATATTCCGATTCCGTTCGGCTCCCACGCCGGGGCGGAGCTGACGGGAGCAGCGTTGCGGGCGAGTCTGGGGAATTGGGTGGGGGCTGCCCTTTGCGGCTGTCTGACACTCTTTGCGCTGGCGACAATACTGGGCTGGGGCTTCTATGCGGGGAGGTGCGCCGAGTATCTGTTCGGCGGCATCAGTTGGAAGCTGTTCGGCCTTTTGCAGGGGGGCGCCGTGGTGCTGGGGCTGTTTCTGGAAACGGGGACGGTCTGGACACTGGCGGAAATCGTCAACGGATTGATGGCGGTGCCAAATCTGACGGCGATCTTTCTGCTGACAGGAGAGCTCCGGCAGATTGTGCACTTGAAAAATCGAAAAAATCCGCTATAATGGTTCCTGCAAATTCATTGACCCGAGGTACATACCATGAAAGAAAAAGAAATCGGCGAGCTTCGGCGGCATATCCGCCGGGACCGCAGCAATATGACCGCCATCCACGGCTGCTTTGTCAGCGAGGGCAAGGAGGTCGTCAGTAAATTCAGGCTCTCCACCGGCATGATGCCGGAGAACGAGAGTGAGAAGTATTTCGCCATGATGAAAAAGGTTCTCTCCGGCGCTCTGGGCAAGAACCTGATCGATATTTCCTTTCGCACGGCGCAGGTCGTCGACAGCCCCGAGCACAAGCTGCTGACTGCTCTGAAGGACAGCCAGCTCAAGGACGAGGAGGCGCTGGAGGCCTTTTATCAGAAGGTCATGGACTCCGTGACCATGGATACGGGCTACCTGATCCTCATTGGCGCGGATGCCTACGATGTGCCCTATAAGGGCAAGGACGGCAATCTCTCCGCAGACGGCTCCAATGAGACGTACCGCTGCATTCTCTGCGCCGTGTGCCCTGTGAAGCTGAGCAAGCCGGTTCTGGAGTACAAGGCGGAGATCAAGGAGTTCCACGACAGCGCTGTCACCCAGCTCCTCAGCGCTCCCGTGCTGGGCTTCCTGTTCCCGGCCTTCGACAACCGGAGCACCAACCTGTACAATGCCCTGCTGTACTCCAAGGACGCAGGGGACAATCATGAGCAGTTCGTGTCCGCCATCTTCAACACCCAGCCCTACCAGACCGCAAAAGAGCAGAAGCAATCCTTCGAGGCGCTGCTGGGGAATGCTTTGGACGACGAGTGCAGCCTCGATGTGGTGCAGGCCGTTCACGCGGAGATCGGCTCCATGATCCAGATGCACAAGGAGAGCCGCGTGGATGAGCCCCTGATGCTCGATAAGGAGGATGTGAAGGCGGTGCTCCAGCAGAACGGAATCTCTGAGGAGAAGCTGGCCAAGTTCAGCGTGGACTACGATGAGGCCTTCGGCTTTGAGACCCAGCTCCATCCCAAGAACGTCATCGATCAGAAGCGCTTCGAGATCAAGACTCCCGACGTGACCATCAAGGTCAACCCCGAGCGGTCTGATCTGATCGAAACGAGAGTCATCGGCGGCGTCAAGTACATCCTGATCTGCGCCGATGAAAACGTCGAGGTCAACGGCGTGAGCATCAACATCAAGGAATGATCCGTATTTCCCTCCCCGAAAGGGGAGGGAAAAGATTTTTTGAAAAACCGCGAAAAAGTGCTTGACAATTTGAGGTGTCCGTGCTAATATATCGGAGTCGTCGAGAGCACGACACAATATCCGGGTGTGGCGAAGTTTGGTATCGCGCTTGAATGGGGTTCAAGAGGCCGCTGGTTCGAATCCAGTCACTCGGACCAAAAGAGAGGAAACGACTCAAGTTTCCTCTCTTTTTCTTTGTTCTGAGCAGAGAACCGGCGGCCTCTTGCTGCGCCCGCAGGCGCATTTCAATCTGCCGCATGGAAATGCCGCGCGAAGCGCTGCATTTCCCACTGGTTCGAATCCAGTCACTCGGACCATATGATTTAGACACTATAGATGTGAACTCCTAAAAGTTCAGCATTTATAGTGCCTTTTCGTTTTTAGCCAACATTTACGACCGTTGAAGTACCGTGATTCACCCGAAAATGTGAACGAGAAAATGAATCAGTCCATAGATGCGATTTGATGTCCAGGGATAGATTCTCTGCATTTACCATGGTTGCCACGGTTTGAAACGCAAATACTGCGGTGCCCTTTTTGATTTGCTCCGGCTTTTCAAAAAGGCACCGCTTTTTTCATAACAGCATAATTTAATTTCTTAATCTGGCCGGCGTGTCCGGGAGCATACAGCTCTCAGATTCGCCGGCTTTTTTTATTATCTGAAAGTGAAGGAGTGAACAACAATGCGAGATTATCAAAAATGGCACTGTTCCTGTGATGGGTAACTTCAAGTGGGGTGCCCGGCCGGAATACCGAAGATCACTGCTCCGCCCGGCTGCAACGAAAGAGCAGTGTACCGCAGATCGGAGCGGTGCATCGGGTGTCCGTTTACCGCGACCGGCTTCATCTGCTGGGGAAACGACGATTACTGTATGAAAACAAGAATTGAAAAGTTTAAGGAGAATGAAAAACGTGATCACACTGACGATGGAACGCCTTGACCATGCTGTGGTGCTGAAGCTGCCCACAGAGCATGCAGAACGCAGAAAAGAGAAGGGGTTACTTCAAGTGCAGAACAGTGCAGAAATTGATGCGTGAGGCTTGCGGGTGTAAAAAATCCTGCCGCTGAGTAGTCAGCGGCAGGATTTTTATGGTTGAAAACTCAGGAATTGGTCTTGACCAGCTCGTAGGCGGCACCCTCCATGACGGGGGTGGTATCCACGCCGGTCTGGGCGTATTCGCCGTTCACATAGAAAGCCCAGTAGGCCTGCTCGGTGTCCCAATCAACGGTGATGCCATTGACGGAATTGATATACAGGCCATACTCGCCCACCTCGCCCTCGATCAGCTCAAGTGCCAGCAGAGCCTCGCCAACGGTTTCGGCATCGGTATGGATCTCGAAGCTGGCGGCGGTGCCGTCCAGATCACGAACCACCAGATAGAAGGTCGCGGCACCCTCGCCCATGGGGGTATAGGAGATGGTCTTGGTCAGGGAGTAGACGGCTCCCTCGGTAATGGGGGTGGCATCCACGCCGGTCTCGGCGTAGGCACCGTCGATGTAAAAGGCCCAGTAGGCATTCTCGGTGGCCCAGTCAGCGGTGATGCCGTTGACAGAGGTAATGTACAGGCCATACTCACTTTCATCACCGGAAATCAGGCCCTCAGCCAGCAGAGCCTCGCCAACGGTGGCGGCCTCGGAGGTATACTGGAAGGTGTTTTCGGTGCCGTCCACATCAGTGACGATCACGGTGAAGGGAACACCGGCGGCAGGAGCAGAGGTGGTCTCCGCGGGGGTGGTGGTAGTCTCTGCGGGGGCAGAGGTGCAGGCACACAGCGTCAGGATCATGGCCGCAGCCAGCAGCAGGGAAAGCAGTTTTTTCATGTTCATTTCTCCTAATAAGCATTCTTCTTCCAGGCCGGACACGCAGCTTATAAAGAGAGGTTTGTTCCGTGCAACCGACTGAGCAGCAATGCATCACGGCGGCGGTCCCGCACAGGATTTGCACCTGTTTCCCACGAAACGGTGTCATTATACCACGGATGAGAAGCCGTTTCAAGGGAAAAGAAATCGGCTCTTGCAATTTGTAAAACAGTGTACTATAATGGAAGCGCAAATCGAACAGAGGCCCTCTGGCTGCAAAGGCAGCAATGTCAGGCTTTGGGGCTATAAAAGGGAATGGGGTCAAAATCCCCGCATGAACCAATACCGTGGGCATCGAGATTCCTATCCGTTGGCGAAAGCCAGTCATTGGGGCGACCTGAGAAGGCAGGGTAGAGAATCGTTTGAGGTGCGAGTCGGGAGAACTGCTGTTGTCGATGGAATATTTGCCAAGAATGGTTATGGTGATGTTCGTTTTGTACGTACCATAGCCTTTTTTATTACTTACAATTCCATATGGAATTTCCGTGGCCGCCGGGTATGC
>JAFWAZ010000139.1 GCA_017507425.1 Oscillospiraceae bacterium
GGTACAGGTCCCGCTTGGCCATCAGGGGGGTCTTGGTCAGAAGGTAGCCCCGCTTCTGCTCTTCATCTTCCACCCAGCGCTGCAGGGTCTGGATGACGCGGGCGCCCTTGGGCAGCAGGATGGGCAGACCCTGGCCAATCTCCTCGACGGTGGTGAAGAACTCCAGCTCACGACCCAGCTTGTTGTGGTCGCGCTTCAGAGCCTCCTCCTGGCGCTTCAGGTACTCGTCCAGCTCGTCCTTGGTGGGGAAGCCGATGCCGTAGATGCGCTGGAGCATCTTGCGGTTGCTATCGCCCCGCCAGTAGGCGCCGCAGGACTTGGTCAGCTTGAAGCCGTTGTGGCGCAGGCGGCCGGTGTGATCCAGATGAGGGCCGGCGCACAGGTCGGTGAAGTCACCCTGGGTGTAGAAAGAAATGGTGGCATCGGCGGGCAGATCCTCGATCAGCTCCCGCTTGTAGGGCTCGTTATGCTCGTCGGCCCAAGCCAGCGCATCCTCCCGGGACATCTCGCTGCGCTCGAGGCGGATGCGCTCCTTGACGATCTTCTTCATCTCACCCTCGATCTGCTTCAGGTGATCGGGGGTGAAGGCGAAGGGAGCGTCGAAGTCGTAGTACCAGCCCTCGTCAATGGCGGGGCCGATGGCCAGCTGAACCTCGGGCCACAGACGCTTGACGGCCTGCGCCATCACATGGGAGCTGGTGTGCCAGAAGAGCTTCCGGTACTCGGGATTCTCGAAAGTGAAGTTGTTTTCCATTATGTTTTCCTCCTTTTGTTTTGGGGAGGGTATAAAAAATACCCCATCCCCTGAAGATCAGGGGTGGGATACAGAAGTATTCCACGGTTCCACCCTGGTTACGGCTTTCGCCGTCACTCATTGGCGCTTTAACGGGCGCACCCGTCTGACCATTTCCGGTCAGCGGCTCAGAAGTGGTATCCGCCGGTTTCCGAATGCAGAGCCATCGCACCATGTAGGCTCCTCTCTGGGCATCATCCGCCGGGGCATGTCTTCGTCACTGCCTTGTACCGTGTTATGGTAGCATATTTCACAGCCGTTGTCAAAGGTTTTTTGCAAATATCCGCATTGGATATACAAAAACCGCCGCGGTTTCCCGCGGCGGTTGACATAATTTTTCTTAGCCCTCTTCGACCACGATCTCGGAGACCTCGAGGCCGGGGTTGCGGCGGTTGATGAAGTCGATGGCCCAGTAGGAGGAATAGACCAACAGATTGTTGCCGTGGTAGTCCTCCAGAACCTCGGCGTCGCCGCCCAGATTCAGGTCGTTCAGGTCGCCCTTGTATGCGTCGATCTTGCGGATCTCTTCGTAGGGCAGATACTCCATCCGCAGGTCCACACCGTACTCGTTCTTCATGCGGTACTGGAAGACCTCGAACTGCAGGGTACCCACGACGCCCACGATGACCTCCTCCATGCCGGAGTAGGGAACCTTGAAGATCTGGATGGCGCCCTCCTGAGCGATCTGCTCGGTGCCCTTGACGAACTGCTTGCGCTTCATGGAATCCTTGGCGGAGACGCGGGCGAAGTGCTCGGGGGCGAAGGTGGGGATGCCGGAGTAGCGGAACTTCTTGCCGGGGACGGTGATGGTGTCGCCGATGGAGAAGATGCCGGGATCGAAGACGCCGATGACGTCGCCGGCGTAGGCCTCCTCCACGATCTCGCGCTCGGCCGCCATCATCTGCTGGGGCTGAGACAGGCGCATCTTCTTCTTTCCCTGCACGTGGTAGTATTCCCTGTCGCGCTCGAATTTGCCGGAGCAAATGCGCATGAAGGCCAGACGGTCCCGGTGGGCCTTGTTCATGTTGGCCTGAATCTTGAAGACAAAGGCAGAGAAGCCCGGATCAAAGGTATCCACCACGCCCTCGTCGCTGGTGCGGGCCAGAGGGGGCGGGGTCAGCTTCAGGAAGTTCTCGAGGAAGGGCTCGATGCCAAAATTGGTCAGTGCGGAGCCGAAGAACACAGGGGACAGCTGGCCGTGGCGGACGGCCTCCATGTCCATCTCCCGTCCGGCGGACAGGAGCTCCACGTCGTCGATGAGCTGCTGGTGCTTGGCCTCGGAATCCAGAAGCTCGGCAACCTGCGGATCGTACAGATCGACCTCCAGCTTGTCGGCCTTGCGCTTGCCGGTGTTGCTGGTGAAGAAGATCAGCTCCTCCTTTTCCCGGTCATAGACGCCCTGAAAATCCTTGCCGGAGCCGATGGGCCAGTTCATGGCGTAGGTCTCGATGCCCAGCTCCCGCTCCACTTCATCCAGCAGGTCAAAGGGATCCTTGGTGTCCCGGTCCATCTTGTTGACGAAGGTAAAGATGGGGATATGGCGCATGGCGCAGACCTTGAACAGCTTCCGGGTCTGGGGCTCGACGCCCTTGGCGCCGTCGATGACCATGACGGCGGAGTCGGCGGCCATCAGGGTGCGGTAGGTATCCTCGGAGAAGTCCTGGTGGCCCGGAGTGTCCAGGATGTTGATGCAGAAGCCGCCGTACTGGAACTGCATGACGGAGGAGGTGACGGAGATACCGCGCTGCTTCTCGATCTCCATCCAGTCGGAGGTGGCGGCGCGGGAGTTCTTCTTGCCCTTGACGACACCGGCCTGCGCAATGGCGCCGCCGTAGAGCAGGAATTTTTCGGTCAGGGTGGTCTTACCGGCGTCGGGGTGGGAGATGATGGCAAAGGTCCGCCGCCGGGAGATTTCTTTGATTAAGTCAGACATATATTTTCACTCCATAAAAGATGTAAGGTTTCCGGAATTCAAGAAATCTTAACGCATAGGGATTCTCCATTCTCGTTTGTATCATAAACCAATTTATTTTAGCACAAAAGCCGCAGAAATACAATACCAAAATCAGAAAATCCGAGAAAAAGAGCCATCCCGTTTGGGATGGCTCTGCATTTACTGGATGGGGCTGATCTGGATGTGGTACTCCACGGTGCCTGCGGAGGTGTCCTCGATCTCGATGTTGTAGTCGATGTCGATGGTGCCGCCGGCTTCCGTGACGCAGGAGTGAACCTTGGTGGCCTTGACGGTGATCATCAGGGCGCCGATGTCCAGCCGGTACAGGGACTCGTGGCGGCGGCCCTCCATGAAGATCATCTGATTTTCAATGTTGCCGGTGCGCTTCAGAACCACGCCCCGGGGGCCCACCCGAAAGGTGGTGGTGACGCCTGCCAGTCCGGTCAGATCGCTCTCCTCGTAGCTGACCTCCCAGACCTCCTTCTGCTTTTCCAGCGTGCCCTCGGTGGTCAGCTCGATGATCTCCGGCTCCTGATCCTCATAGCGCTGGATGCCCCGGATGGACAGCATCACAGGGAATTTGCTCATACACCGGCCTCCATGGCCAGCTGAAGCAGCTGGTCGATGAGCTGGGCGTAGGGGATGCCGGAGGCGGCAAACAGCTTGGGATACATGGAGATGGAGGTGAAGCCGGGCAGGGTGTTGATCTCGTTGAAGACGATGCGCTCGTCATCGTAGCAGACGAAGAAATCCACGCGGCTCAGGCCCTGACAGCCGATGGCCTTGTAGCCCTTGACGGCCAGCTCCCGGACCTGCTCCTGAGCCTCCTCGCTGATGCGGGCGGGGACGTAGCTGGTGGAGGTATCGGTCACATACTTGGCCTCGTAATCATAGAATTCCGCACCGGAGTCGATCTCGCCGCAGATGGAAGCCACGGGATTGTCGTTGCCCATGACGGCGACCTCCACTTCCCTGCCCCGGATAAACTCTTCGACAAGGATCTTGTCGTCATACTTGGCAGCGAAGCTCAGGGCCCGGATCAGCGCCTCCTGATCAGCGGCCTTGCTGACGCCGACGGAGGAGCCGGTGCCCGCGGGCTTGACGAACATGGGGTAGGCAAAACGCTGCTCCAGCAGCTCGATGATGGCCTCCTGACGGTGCTTCAGGTCGGCAGCGCGAACCAGCTGCCATGCGGCCTGAGGGATGCCGGCGTTGTCCATGACCAGCTTGGTCAGGGTCTTGTCCATGGCCACGGCGGAGGCGGCCACGTGGGGGCCCACATAGGGGATGCCCGCCAGCTTCAGCAGGCCCTGCATGGCACCGTCCTCGCAGTTCTCACCGTGCATCACGGGGAAGACCACGTCGATGCGCTCACGGACCACGCAGTCGCCCTCGAAGCACAGCAGGCCCTGACCCCGAACGGGGGAAATGGCGCAGCGGCGGTTGTCGGGGCAGGTCAGCCATGTTCCCGCGGGGAGCATGCCGTAATCCTCGCCCTTGAACCAGACCCAGTCGCCGTCCTTAGTGATGCCGACGGGATAGACATTATATTTTTCCTTGTCGATGTTGTTCAGCACAGACTCGGCGGAGCGCAGGGAGACCTCATGCTCGGGGCTCATGCCGCCGAAGAGAATGCAGACGCTTAACTTGTTCATATCGGAAACCTCATTTCAGAAGTGTATTCTTTTTACAAATTGGGACTGGATATTTCCGTTTCCCGTGCTATAATAGGGACTATCATGAATCGAAGGAGGGAATCACCGTGCAGATCGATCTGACCAACAAGGAATTCCGCTATCTTCTGGATCTGGTCTACATCGGCAACTGGGTGCTCAATTCCACCCGGGGCGACCAGCGCTTTGCCGACTACGACGCCATCGAGAGCAAGCTCTTCGGCCTGTGCCGGGGCACGAAAATGCAGTCCCTTGTGGAGAATTGGCAGGGCGAGGAGATCCCCTCCCGGGCCTACTCCGAGGGCGGCATCCACGAGGCCATCGCCTGCTACGAGGACGCGGTCTTCTACGAGATCCTCGCGGAAGAGCTGTCCCGGCGGGATATGGAGTACCCGGACATCACCGACGACAACTACGACGAGATCATCGGAAGAATGGATCGGTATATGGAAGAATTCCGCCAGTCCGGCGTGGATAAGCTGGTTTTGGAAGACTGAGCCTTGCCTCCCCCACAGGGGGAGGGGGACCACGAAGTGGTGGTGGGGGTGTTCTTCGATAGAAGGGACACTCCCCCGGTCTGCTTCGCAGCCCTGCCCCCTCTAAGAGGGGGCCAAGTTATTCCTGTTTTTGGCTCGCCGCAGGAGCGGCGAGCCATTTTTTTACTTCACAAGTGCTTCACCGGCCCGGTAGATGTCGCCGGCGCCCACGGTGAGGACGATATCGCCCTCCCGGACGTTCTGCCGCAGGAACTCGGTGACCTCGGGCAGCGTCTCGCAGTAGACGGCGCCGGGGATCTTCTCCACCAGATGCTTCGAGGAAATGCCGATCAGGTTCTGCTCCCGGGCGGCATAGATCTCCGCCACCACGCAGACGTCCACCCGCTTCAGCTGCTCGATGAAATCCTCAAACAGGGCGTGGGTACGGGTGTAGGTGTGGGGCTGGAAGGCAACCACCACACGGCCGTAATTCTGGGTCCGCACGGCGTCGATCAGGCAGCTGAGCTCACCGGGATGGTGGGCGTAGTCGTCATAGACCTTAGCACCGTTAAACTCGCCCTTGTACTCCATGCGGCGACCCGCGCCGGTGAAGGTGGCAAGGCCGTTTGCGGCATCCTCGCCGGAGACACCCAGCATCCAGCCGGTGCCGGCGGCTGCCAGCGCATTCATGGTGTTGTGCTTGCCGTAGACGGAGAGCTTCAGGTGGGCGTAGTGCTCGCCGTCGCAGAGAACGTCGAACTCGCTCCAGTCCTCGGAAATGTTGACGGCCCGGATGCGGTTGTGCGCGCCGAGGCCGAAGGAGACGTAGTCCAGACCCTTCAGGGTTTCGACGGTGTTATCGTCATCGCCGTTGGCCAGAATGCCATTTGTGGACAGCTCCGCAAAGGCCCGGAAGCTCTTCTGCACGTCGGCCAGATCCTTGAAGTAGTCCAGATGGTCGGCCTCGATGTTGAGGATCACCGCGAGGGTGGGATAGAAGTTCAGGAAGCTGTCGCAGTATTCGCAGCTCTCCAGCACGATGGTATCGCCGCCGCCCACCCGGTGGCCAGCCCCCAGCAGGGGCAGCGCGCCGCCGATCATGACGGTGGGATCCTTCCTGGCCTCCATCATCACATGGGTGACCATGGAGGTGGTGGTGGTCTTGCCGTGGGTGCCGCTGACGCAGATGGCGTCCCGATACTCGCGCATGATCATGCCCCATGCCTGTGCCCGCTCGAAAATGGGGATGCCGGCGGCACGGGCTGCGGCGATCTCGGGGTTGTCGTTTCTCGCAGCGGCGGTTCGGACGATGCAGTCCGCGCCGGTGATGTTCTCCTCCCGGTGGCCGATGGCAACGGGAATGCCATGGCGCAGCAGCTCCTCGGTGGAGCCGGAGGAATTCATGTCGGAACCGGTGACGCTGATGCCCCGATCCTTCAGAACAAGGGCCAGCGGGCGCATACTCACACCGCCGATGCCCACCATATGGACCCGCTTGCCGGGCTTGAGGAACTCGGCCAGCTTTTCATTTCGCGTAATCATAAAAGGATGTACCTCCGATTTTTTGTATCAATACAACCTAAATATTATACTGCATTCCGTCCCCGTTTACAACTGTGATAATTCCCGAAAAGTTTCGTATTTTCCGGGATTTTCCGTGGGATTTTGTGGCAAAAGCGACAGCCGCCCCCCGGGCGGCTGCAGCTGTCATCGGACGGAATCCGCAATTTCCTGAAATCTCTGATAGAACTGCCCCACATGGAGCCCGTCCACCAGCGCGTGGTTGGCCTGAACGGACAGTGGCATCAGCTTGCGGCCCTCCTGCTCGAAGAACTTGCCGAAGACGATGCGCACATTGGAATCGGCGGGGATGGGCGTGGGCTGGATGACCTGCGTGAAGCTGATCCACGGGGTGCAGGACACGAAGATCAGCTCCGTCTCATCGTCGCCGGGCTGGACGAAGCCGTGGCGCTGCTTCGCCTCCTCCTGACGCTCCCTGCCGTAGACCAGAAACTCGTCGAAGCTCCGGCGGCAGTCGGTCTGACAGTTGACAAAGGTGCCGTCGGGCAGGACCACGGTGTGGGCGGTGTTGCAGTGGTCATACTCCACGATTTTGTCGTCCACGATCCGCTGGCGCAGCTCCGGAACGGAGTTGGCGGCGGTGGCGGCGGTCCACAGGATCGCCAAAAAGGGGGAACCGCCCCGGCGCTTCGCCGCAGCGATCAGGTTCGTCACATCCACATTGGCAGTGATGCCCATGTAGGGATAGGCGTAGCTTTTGAAAAATTCATAGTGGCTCCGCCGGGGGAATGTCTCCAGATCAATGATTCGCTTCATCCGATCTCCTCCAGAAGCTTGGGCAGGTCTGCCAGCGTTTCGATCTCATAGTCGGGCTTCAGGTGCTCCGGAGCAATTTTGTGTCCGGGATTGACCCAGACGGTGCGCAGTCCCGCGTTTTTGCCGCCGAGGATGTCGCTGGTCAGACTGTCGCCCACCATGATGCACGCTTCCTTCCGGAAGCCGGGGATCCGGGAAAAGGCCACCTCGAAATACTCCTTGGAGGGCTTGTTGTAGCCGATCTCCTCGGAGACGAAGCTCTGCTCGAAATAGGGGTACAGGTCGGCGCTGGTCATGCGGCCCCGCTGGACTCTGGGGGTGCCGTTGGAGGCCAGAAAGAGCCGGTATTTGCCGAACAGCTCCCGCTTCACCGTCTCCTCAGCGCCGGGCAGGAACCAGTGGCCCTGAGAGAGAAACGTCTCATAGGTATACGCCACATCCTCCGGGTTCACATCGATGCCCTGCTCTCCGAAAAACGCGGTGAAGCGGCCCGTGACCACCTGCGGCTTAGTCAGCTCTCCCCGCTCCAGCGCCTTCCAGTGCCGGTCGTTGATCTCGCTGTAGCGCACAGCCAGCGCATCCGTGGGCTCCAGCCCGTAGGCCGCCATGGTCTTGCGGATGGCGATGGACTCCGCCTTGGAAAAATCGAGGATGGTGTTGTCAAGGTCGAGAAAGAGGTATTGGATCATTTGGCTCTCCTTTTGGCAATGGCATTCGCCAGCTTGGCGAAATCGGGGATATCCAGCGTTTCGCCGCGGACGGACGCATTGAAGCCGCACTCGACGATGACGGCGGCGGCGCCCTCCTTGCCCAGCTCCGGGAAGCCGGAGGCCAGGCCGTTAGAGAGCTTCTTGCGCCGCATGGCGAAGCTGGCCTTGACACAGCGGAAGAAAATGTCCTCGTCGTCGATGTCCCAAGGGCGATTTTCGCGCACTTTCAGGTGGATGACCGCGGAGGTCACCTTGGGCTGGGGCAGGAAGCAGTGGGCGGGCACGTCGAAGAGGATCTCGGGCTCGGCGTAGTAATTGCAGAAGATGGTAAAGGCGGAGTAGTCGGCGGAGCCGGGCTTGGCGGCGATCCGCTGGGCCACTTCTTTCTGCACCATGACGGTGACGGAGTCGAAGCACTCCGCTTCCAGAAGAGCAGAAAGGATGGGCGACGTGATGTAGTAGGGCAGATTGGCGCAGGCCATGGGGCGAAGGCCGGCGAACTTCTCAGCAACCAGCGCCTTCACATCGGTCTTCAGCACGTCCTGCCAGATGATCTCCAAATTGTCGAACTCGCCCACGGTCAGCCCGAGGATGGGCTTCAGCCGCTCGTCCAGCTCGCAGGCGATGACCTTACCCGCCCGCAAGCAGAGCTGCTGGGTCAGTGGGCCGATGCCGGGGCCGATCTCCAGCACGCCGGCGGTCCTGTCCACCCCCGCGTCCTCGGCGATCTGTCGGGGAACCCAGTCGGCGATCAGGAAATTCTGGCCCTTGGCCTTGGAAAAATGGAAGCCATGGGAAGCCAAAAGGGGCTTCATGACTTGGATGTCGGTTACGTTGATCATAAGTTACACCTCAACTAAAAAGCTCTGTAGGGGAGGGTCATGACCCTCCCGCCGAAAATCGGTATGATTTTCGGATTTCCCGCAGGGAAATAAACCGATATTCGCCTAACGGCGAAGGGATTTTGCGGTGCAAAATCCCCGGGAGGGTCATGACCCTCCCCTACATTGGGAATTACTTTATGCGCCATACGCAGATGCAGAGAGCCAGCTCCAGGAGGTAGAGGATCACGATGCTCCAATGGAAGGAAACAAACAGTACAAATCCTGTAAGGAACAGATGGACAAGCAAAGCACCCCAAACCGCTCCGTTTTGGTTACTGCTTTTCCGGGAATCCATCGCAACGGCAAAGGCGGCGAGCAGCAGAGAAAAGCTGATAAACTGCAATCCGCTGTCCCCTTCGCCGAGACCACCGGCCACGAATGCGTTCATTCCGGAAAAGCCGTAAAACAAGCCTTGCAGCTGCGCATTTTTTCGAACCTTACTCTTTGCCATCGTATACTCCCGTTCATTCAGCACTCAGCACTATAACAAAAACACCTTACTTCCGATATCATACCAGAAGTAAGGTGTTTTTTCAATCTTCGTTTACATCATTATGCATTTCCAATCAGCTCAGGAAGTAGATGGTGCAGTTGCGCATGCCGAACTGGAAGCACTCGCTGGTGGTGGGCATGTACAGGTCGATGCGGTTGCCCTTGATGGAGCCGCCGCAGTCCTCGGCAGCGGACAGGCCGTAGACGTACTTGCCGTCGTTGGAGACGATGAACATCTTGGTGCCGTAGGGGATCAGCTTGGGATCCACGGCAACGGTGCCCCAGTGGACGGTGGTGCCGGTGGCGGTGGTCATATTGCAGCCGGCGTCGGTGTGGGTGTAGGCGGTAGCCTTGACCTTCATGGTGCGGTCGTAGGTGTAAACCTTGCCGTCAGCGGTGACGATGACGCCGTCGCCGATGGTCAGCTTGCCCTTCTCGGCCTCCAGAGTGCCCTGTGCGATGACCTCGTTGACGGGAGCAACGGTCTGCTCGCTGGAGACGACCTCACGGGAAACCTCCTGACCGTTGAAGTAGGTCACGGCGGCGGTGTGGGTCAGGACGCCGTTGACGCCCTCGGTGCGGACCTCCTCGTCGCCCTTGAGCATCAGCTTCTCCTCAACGTACTCGGTTACAAAGGGGATCTCCTCGGTGTAGGTTTCGTTCACGGTGGTCCAGCGGTCGATGTTCAGCTCCATGCCGTCGTAGGTCTGGGCAGACAGCTCCGCATCAATGGCGTCGCCCTCGTTCAGGGGCATATTCAGCAGCTCCAGCAGCTCGCCCACGGTGCAGCCGTAGGTGCAGGTGACCATGCTCTGGCCGCCGTTGTTGATACGGATGAGCTGCAGACGGCGGACGGTGATCTCGGGGCGCATGCCCTCCTCGTTCATCTCCACCAGATCGGCGCGGCCCAGCTCAATGCCGGCCTCAGCCAGAACCGCGGAAGGCTCGGTGGCCTCGGAAATGACGATCTGGCGGTCATCGCCGTCGTAGATCACGTAGCCGGACTGGGCGTAGGCAGTCATGGAAACCGTGGCGATCAGCATCACGGAAGCCAGAACCATGATCATCAGACGTGCCACAGCGTTATCCTTCTGCATGGCGAATTTTCTGAGTTTGCTCATTGTGAGTATCCTCCATAAATCATTGTCGATCAGATATCGGTTTTTTATCGTTCGAAATCATAAGTAACAGCTTTGTAACTTCCGTCACAAGCCTGTAACATTATAGCAAAGTTTTCTGTTTTGTCAAGCTTTTGTATTGAAAACCTGAGTTTTTACAACTTTTTATGGCTTTTTATGTCACGTATTATGTAAACCCATTGTAATCATTTCGGCAATTTCGCCAATTTACGGCGGGTTCTCCCCTTTTTTTGTCACTTCTGCCACGAAAATTCGCCATACTTTGTAACCATTTATACTATCCTGCTCAGTTCCGTTTATTGCCTCCAAATAAGTTTTATGAAAACCAAATCCCCGCTCCACCCGGCCTTTTAATTCATCTCTTCTTCGGTCTTTTTCCTCCACAAAGCCGCTTTTCCCCTGCTCTGCCTCCTTTGTAGGAAATAGCACACTGCTCCCCTTGCCGATTTTTACAATTTTCGCTCCGAATAAACGCTACAGTTTTTCATATTTTATCATTGATTTGCGTCCGGGTTTGCGCTACAATATTTCCATCAAAAAATTCGCAATTCCTCGCCCCAAACCAACATCTTTTTACAGGAGGAACCATTATGAATCCCAATGTCAGACCCGAATCCATGGCCCGCATCACCAACTTTGAGCTGGCCAATGCCTTCATCGATGAGCAGATCAAGCTGGTGCGTGAGCAGGTCGGCGACAAGAAGGTGCTGCTGGCCCTGTCCGGCGGCGTCGACTCTTCCGTCGTGGCTGCCCTGCTGATCAAGGCCATCGGCAAGCAGCTCATCTGTGTCCATGTCAACCACGGTCTCATGCGCAAGAACGAGTCCGAGAGCGTCATCAAGATGTTCCGGGAAGGTCTGGACGCCAACCTGATCTACGTTGACGCCACCGATCACTTCCTCGGTCTGCTGGCCGGTGTCTCCGACCCCGAGACCAAGCGCAAGATCATCGGCAAGGAGTTCATCACCGTCTTCGCCGACGAGGCCCGCAAGCTCGACGATGTGACCTTCCTCGCTCAGGGCACCATCTACCCTGACATTCTGGAGTCCCAGAAGGCTGCCGAGGGCAAGAAGGCTGTCAAGTCCCACCACAACGTGGGCGGTCTGCCTGAGGATCTGAAGTTCGAGCTGGTGGAGCCCATCAAGCTGCTGTTCAAGGACGAAGTCCGCGTGGTCGGCGAGGCTCTGGGTCTGCCCCATGCCATGGTCTACCGTCAGCCCTTCCCCGGTCCCGGTCTGGGCGTCCGCTGCCTCGGTGCCATCACCCGCGACCGTCTGCACGCCCTGCGTGAGGCCGACGCTATCCTGCGCGAGGAGTTCGACAAGTGCGGTCTGGCTGAGAAGGTCTGGCAGTACTTCATCGCCGTGCCCGACATCAAGTCTGTCGGTGTCAAGGACGAGAGCCGCTACGAGGGCTGGCCCGCCATCATCCGCGCCGTCAACACGAAGGATGCCATGACCGCCACCATCGAGGAGATCCCCTACGAGATCCTGCACAAGATCACCTACCGCATCACCCACGAGGTCGAGGGCATCAACCGCGTCCTCATGGACCTGACCCCCAAGCCCATCGGCACCATCGAATGGGAATAATCGAAATCGTCTCAATTCCCGCTTTTCTCAGGTCTTGACCTGTGAAAAGGGCGATTTCAAGGTCTGTTTCCGTGATTTGATCGCAGATCGATAGCATCTGACGAAAAGCCCTTGTTGCCCGGTTTCCGGCTGGCTTACAGGATGCTTTCAAACCCCATAAAGAGCAACGGCTCTACCGACTTTCTGTGAAAGTTCGGTAGAGCCGTTTTTTACATATCTTCACAATCGTATTTGGGGAAGTTATATCGCCACTCATCATACAGCGTTTTTGAAATCTCCCCTTTTTCGAGTTTCATTGCTTCTGCCTTCCAGCGACGCATCATGGTATAGAGTTCAATTGCTGCATGCTCCGGAAGCTTTCGATCTTCATTCTCATGTTTCAAATCAATTTTCAAGCATACCTCTCCATCTGCCTCAGACACCCTCAGCCCATAGATATCCTCCAGCGCAAAGAATGTATGCATTACTCGAACACAATCGTCAATATTGGGCACGCTCAATGCATTAGGAGACACCTCGAAGAAATCTGCTATAGCCTGAATGACATCAGCCTTCGGAATTCTTCCACCTGCTTCGTATTGGTTAATACGAACATCAGCCGTCTTTTGTGAGAAGCCCATGATATCTCCGAGAGACTGTTGGGTAATTCCCATATATCTGCGGAAGTATCGAATGCGTTCACCGATTGACATAGTAATCATCTCCAAGTTAAACTTTTTCTTAAACTATACTATATAAGTTAGGTTTTGTCAATTCTTAACAATATATGAACATTTATTTTCTAACCTGCAAACCACTTGACAGCCATTTCATATCACATGTATAATCGCACGTAGTATACTGTTTTAAGTTAAGTTTTTATCATCCTTAATTTATTTAAGTATACTTCTGCTGTGCTATATGAAGCAATCTGAACACACTTTTCGCTTCATTTGTATAACATCACAAGGAGGTAAACAATTATGACAGAGAGTTTATTCATGAAGGTTGGCGAGGTGGCTCAGGAGCTGGGAGTTTCCAAATCCTTCGCCTATCAGATCATGCGTCAGCTGAACGAGGAGCTGGAGAAGACCGGCTGCATCGTCATCCACGGCCGCATTGACCGGAAGTTCTTCCACGACCGGATCTACGGCACCAAGTCCAAGGAATAAGGAGGTATCCCAATGCCTGCGTACAAAGACAAAAACAGCGGCAAGTGGTATGTCCAGTTCCGCTACACCGACTGGCAAGGCGAGCGGAAGCAGAAGCTGAAGCGGGGCTTCGCCACCAAGCGGGAGGCTCTGAATTGGGAACGGGAGTTTCTGATGCAGAAGAAGGCGGATCTCGGTATGACCCTGGAGAGCTTCTACGAGCTTTACGAGGCGGATGTCAAGCCCAAGCTGAAGCTCAACACCTGGCTCAACAAGGAATGTCTCATCAAGACCAAGATCCTGCCCTACCTGGGCAAGCGGAAGCTCTCGGACATCACCCCCAGAGACATCGTCTGCTGGCAGAACGAAATGCGGAAGCTGAAGGACGCCAACGGCAAGCCCTACTCCAGCACCTATCTGAAGAATATGCACAACCAGATGAGTGCCCTGTTCAACCACGCCGTCCGCTACTACGGACTCTCCGGCAATCCCGCCGCCAGAGCCGGCAGCATGGGCGAGAAGGAGGCCAAGGAGATGCTGTTCTGGACGAAGGAGGAATTTCTCAAATTCATCGACACCCAGATGGAATCTCCCCTGCACTATTACGCCTTCGAGCTGCTGTACTGGTGCGGCCTCCGGGAAGGTGAGCTTCTGGCCCTGACGCCCTCTGACTTTGACTTCGACAAGGGGATCGTCATGGTTCGCAAGTCCTATCAGCGGATCAAGGGCGAGGATGTCATCACCGATCCCAAGACCAAGAAAAGCAACCGCAACATCCAGATGCCCCAGTTCCTCTGCGACGAGATCCGATACTATGTGGAGCATCTGTACGGCGCAGAGCCGGATACCCGGATTTTCCCCCTCACCAAGCAGTCCCTGAAGCGGAGCATGGAGCGGGGCTGTAAGGAGAGCGGCGTCAAGGTCATCCGGGTGCATGATCTGCGGCACAGTCATGTTTCGCTGTTGATCGACATGGGCTTCTCCGCACTGGCCATCGCAGAGCGGGTGGGCCACGAAACCATCGACATCACCTTCCGCTATGCCCACCTGTTCCCCACCCGGCAGAGCGAAATGGCCGAGAAGCTAAATATGGAACGAATGAAGAAAGGAGCATAAGCATGTCCGCAAAGAACGTAGACAATCACAACCGCTGGCGCAGCCGCACCGTGGCTTTCCGGGTTTCCGAGGAGGAGGCGCAGCAGCTCAATGTGGCCGTGAAGCTCTCCGGCCTGACCAAGCAGGATTACATCACCACAAGGCTCCTGAACCGGGATATCGTGGTGCAGGGCAACCCCAGAGTGTACAAGGCCCTGCGGGAGCAGTTCGGCGCAGTCCTTCAGGAGCTTCGCCGAATCGATGCCGGTAATGCCGCCAGCGACGAGCTGCTGGACACCATCCAGATGATCGCCCGGATCATGGATGGCATGAAGGAGGCATCCGCATGAGCGAAGAAAAAGAAATGACCGCCCTGAACGCATCTGTTGCAGCAGATGCAGGGCAGTCATCACATATGAAATGCGTTAATATTATACCCGATTCTGTTGATAATTTCAATGGGGATGACGATATTTCCTCCGATATTCCCGACATTGCAGCTCCCGGCTATCTGCCGGTGATCTCCATGTCGGAGCTGTACGACAGCACCTTTGATGCCAAGCCCGCCATCATCGAGGGGCTGCTGTATCCCGGCACATACCTGTTCGTGGGTGCGCCCAAGCTGGGCAAGTCCTTTCTGATGCTCCAGCTGGCCTATCATGTCAGCACAGGAACGCCTCTGTGGGGCTACAAGGTTCGGCGGGGCACGGTGCTGTATCTAGCTCTGGAGGATGACCACCCCAGGCTCCAGAGCCGCCTGTTTCGGATGTTCGGCACGGAGGCGGCGGAGAACCTGTTTCTCTCCACCTGGGCCAAGCAGCTGGGTGGTGGGCTGACAGAGCAGCTGGAGGAATTTCTGGCGAAGCATCCCGACACCGTCCTCATTATCATCGACACCCTCCAGCGCATCCGCTCCGCCGGTGGGGACAAGTACAGCTACGCCAACGACTACGAGATCATCGGCAGCCTGAATGCCCTGGCTGCCAAGCTGGGCGTGTGTCTGCTTCTGGTGCATCACACCCGGAAGCAGCAGGCCGATGACAAGTTCGACATGATCTCCGGCACCAACGGCCTGCTGGGTGCGGCGGACGGGGCCTTCATCCTGGAAAAGGAGAAGCGCACCGGCAAGACCGCCACCCTGGACATCGTGGGCCGGGATCAGCAGGAGCAGCGGCTGTTCCTGGAGCAGGACACGGCCACCCTCCAGTGGCTCCTCGACCATGCGGAGACGCAGCTGTGGATCGAGCCGCCGGAGCCGGTTCTTCAGGCGGTGGCCTCCCTCGTTACGCCGGAGCATCCCGTCTGGACAGGCTCCCCCACGGAGCTTCTGGAGGCACTGGATTTGGATATGAAAGCGAACCAGCTTTCCACCAAGTTGAATGTAAACGCAAGGCGGCTGCTGTCTGAGCATGGCATCCGTTATCGCCGCAGCCGCAATCACGCAGGCCGCCAGATCAGCCTGGAGCTGGTGGGGCGTGACGATGCGTGACGGTCGTGACGGTGTTTTAGGGAGTGGGGGCCGGTGTCCAAAACACCGTCACCATCGACACGCATCGTCACGGGCGGTTTCGGAGGGTCTTGGGAACCCTTTACAAAAGGGTTCCTGAGCGGGGCGTTGTCCGCAGACAACGGGGCAGCGCCCCAAGCCGCCTCGCAGAGCCCACGGTACTTTGCAGCCGTCAGGATGAAAGTACCATAGTGGGTTATTACACTTTGAAAAAGTGATGTCACCAGCTGAAAAGAGAAAGGAGTACCATGCCGAGAAACGATGGTGTTGACCGCACCCTGGCTCGAAACCGAGACCTGAGCACTGCCTCCGTGGCACACGCTCAGACCCATAATGAGCGTGACGCAGAAGTTTATTCCAATCCGGACATCGTCACGGCATCGTCACGCTTTAACATCCATTATAAGAAGCCCGATGGCTCCTACCAGGAGATCTTCGATCGTCTGGAACGGGAAAAAGTCATCTCCACCCGTGGTCTGAAAAAGGACGCCGTCCACTTCTGCGAGCTGCTGTTCGACGTCAACTCCGCCTACTTCCACAACCACGGCGGCTATGAATTCGCCAAGCAGTTCTACGCCGACGCCTACAGAGCCGCCGTGGGCATCGTGGGCGGCGAGGAGTACATCGTCTCCGCCGTCATGCACGCCGACGAGCGCAACGCCGCCATGTCCGACGCCCTGGGCTACGATGTGTTCCACTACCACCTCCATGTGGTCTACATCCCGGTGGTGGAGAAGCAGATCCTCTGGTCGAAGCGGTGCAAAGACCCGTCGCTGGTGGGAACCGTAAAGGAGACCATCATGCAGGTCAGCCGCAGCAAGAAATGGGAATCGAAGCCCGCTCTGGACGAGGACGGCAAACCTATCCTCAACAAGAAGGGCAAGCTGAAGCTGATCCCCTCCTACTCCGTTCTTCAAGATCAGTTCTTTGAGGCCATGCGAGCCGCCGGCTACGATGACATTCAGCGGGGTCAGCGAGGCAGCACCGAGGAGCATCTGACCATCACCCAGTTCAAGGTCAAGGCTGAGCAGGAGCGGCTGGAGGAAACACGGCTTGAACGGAACGATCTGGAGCTGGAGATCGACGCTCTGTCAGACGAGAAAGCCGATCTGGAACGGCAGACCCAGGCGGCTCTGGACAAGCTGAACGAGATCCTGCCGGATGTGGAGCAGACCGAAAGATTAGCGCAGGATTTCTCCGCTGATCCGGAGGAGATCCTGCCGCCACCGAAGCGGATGGAATCCGCCAGATCCTACCGGGAGCGGATCAAGCCCATCTGGGAGAAGATCGTGGGTGTCCTGCGCTCCATCTTCCATTCCTACCTGAAGCTCAAGCGGGAGGTGCAGGAGCTGCGCTCTGAGAACCACCGTCTTTGGAGAAGCAACAACTATCTGGACAGGCGGATCGATGCCCTGCAGCAGGACAATCAGGAGCTTCAGCACGACCTCCGGGAGACCGCCCGTGACCTGGACCGGGCGAAAAAGGTGCTGGGCGAGGAAACCGTCGATCAGGCCATCGCCACCGCCGTAGAACAGGAAACCGCCGCCAGGAAGAACCGGCGGAGATCGCAGGAATACTCCCGCTGAGCCGCAAGACCTGAGAAAAACGCAAATAATCCGATGGGGGCATTTCAAACGATGGCTGCATCATTTGAAGTGTTCCCATCGGAAAACAGCCCCAGTTTCCCAGCTCAAAAGCCGGGAAAAACCACGCAAAATCAGGAGGTTTTATGAAAACAGGACTGAAAAAGAAGCAGAAAGTCACCGAGGTCTATTTCAATGCCGCCGATGCCACCGCAGAGGTCTACACCCACGACACGGAGCTGAAAAAGCGGCTGAGTGCATACGCCGCCAAGTACCCAGGATTGTGCCAGCAGACCGACAATGACGAGCAGGGCGGCCTGCGCTTCGAGATCGACAAGCACCGAATCAGCATCCGCCTGACGGCTCCCTATTCCCAGGAACGCCGGGATGCCGCCAGCCGATTCGCCAGAGAACACAGCAAACTCATCTGAAGGAGGATATCTCATGGAAAAGTACATCTACAACGAGCAAAACGGCCTGCACTACGAGCTGGCGGGTGATTACTACCTCCCCTGCCTGACCGCCCCGGAGCTGCCGGAGCTGGGGATCTGGGGCCGATGCCGCCTGAACCACCTGCGGAAGCATCATCAGTCCCTTTACACCGGGATGCTTCTCTCATGCAAGTTGGGAACACATCTGGAAGAGATCGACCGCACCGCCGCCCAGCGGCACACCATGCTGATGCAGCAGATGGCACACGCCGCTGGCATCACCGAGGATCTGAAAGCCGCTGACCAGTTGACCTGGGTGCAGCAGATGAACGCCATCGATGCCCAGGTGAGAGAGATTATCAATGAGGAGTTGATCTACGCATGATGGAACGATACATCCAGGCTCTGCGGGAATGCGCCCAAAGCCACAAGCCGGACTTCGGGGATGGAGAATCCGTCCTGACGCTCCTGTACGAAGCATACAGCGACAATAACCGCATGGACAACGCCCAAATCAAGGCAGATTTCAAGGAACTGTACCGCCGGCTGGAGGGCATGGATCTGCGGGAGATGGATCAGATCCTCGATCCCGTTTGTATCCTCTGCCGGGATCATGAGCGGGCAGGGTTTGTTGATGGTATAAAAATCGGGATCAAGCTTGAACACGAATTAGGATAATTGAACCGGAGAGGGTGCAACTGCACCCTCTTTTCATATACGCCCGTTTTCGTAATGTGACCCAACTTTGAACACATTATGTTTATGAATATAGTGTACTTTCAAAGATCTCTTTGGTTCTCTTTTGTACCACAGGCAGTTGTTCTTTCATAGCGAGAATCAACTTGTCTATTTGTACTTTGCCAATCAAAATCATTTTAGCGTCACCATGCACAAC
>JAFWAZ010000140.1 GCA_017507425.1 Oscillospiraceae bacterium
CGGCGATGTCGAAGATGACCTCGCGCAGGGTCATGCCCATGGGGATCTCCACCAGACCGGAGCGCTTGACCTTACCGGTGACGGCGAAGACCTTGGTGCCCTTGGAGTTCTCGGTGCCCATGGCGGAGAAAGCGGCGCCGCCGTTGTTGATGATCCATGCGATGTTGGCGAAGGTCTCAACATTGTTGATGTTGGAGGGCTTGTACCAGTAGCCGGCCTGTGCGGGGAAGGGGGGCTTCAGGCGGGGCATGCCGCGGGAGCCCTCGAGGGACTCGATCAGAGCAGTCTCCTCGCCGCAGACGAAGGCGCCTGCGCCGGCCTTGATGCGCATCTTGCAGGAGAAATTGGTGCCCATGATGTTCTCGCCCAGATAGCCCTTTTCCTCAGCCTGCTTGATGGCGTTGGTCAGACGGACGATGGCCAGAGGATACTCGGCACGGACGTAGACCACGGCCTCCTTGGCGCCGATGGCGTAAGCGCCGATCAGCATGCCCTCGATCAGGTTGTGGGGGTCGGACTCGATGACGGCGCGGTCCATGAAGGCACCGGGGTCGCCCTCGTCGGCGTTACAGATCAGGTACTTCTCCTCGCCGGGGGACTGACGGGCAGCGTTCCACTTGAACCAGGTGGGGAAGCCGGCGCCGCCGCGGCCGCCAAGGCCGGAAACCTTGATCTCCTCGATGACCTCCTCGGGGGTCATGGAGGTCAAGACCTTCTTCAGAGCCTGATAGCCGTCATCGGCGGTATAGGCGTCGATCTCATCGGGGTTGATGACACCGCAGTGACGCAGAGCGATGCGGGTCTGCTTGGAGAGGAACTGGGCGTCGTCGTCGGAGATGACGATGGGAGCCAGCAGGTCATAGTTGCCCTCGGCCACGGCCTTGACGATCAGCTCGGCGTGCTCGGGAGCGACCTTGACGCAGCGGTGCAGAGCACCCTGCTCGTCGTACACGTCGACGATGGGCTCCAGATAGCAGATACCGACACAGCCGGTGATGCCCAGAGTGGCCTTCACATCGGCGGTCAGCTTGGATTCGAGGGCGGAGTAAACGGCACCCGCGCCCGCGGCCAGACCGCAGGAGCCCTGGCCAACAACGATTCTAGCGTTCATTTACTTGCCCTCCTTTTCACGGATGTCCCGCAGGATCTTCTTGACCTTGTCGGGAGTCAGGGAGCCGTAGGTGTCCTCGTTGATCATCATGACGGGAGCCAGAGAGCAGCAGCCGAGGCAGGAGACGAGGCTCAGGGAGAACAGGCCGTCCTCGGTGGTCTGGTTGTCGCCGATGCCCAGCTCTTCCTGAACGGCTTCGATGATGCGCTCTGCACCGTTGACGTAGCAGGCGGTACCCTTACAAATCATGATCAGGTACTTGCCCACAGCCTGAAAACGGAACTGGGAGTAGAAGGTGGCCACGCCCATGATCTTGGCGGGGGTCAGGCCGGTCTTCTCCGCGATGTGGTAGATCGCGTCGGTGGGGATGTAGCCGTAGATGTCCTGGGTCTTCTGGAGAATGGTGATCAGACTGCCCTTGACGGAGGCGTACTTGTCCAGCACGTCCGCGATCAGGCTCAGATCCACACTCTTATGGTTACAGCACATGGATTTCACTCCTTACATAATATTGTGCGTATATCAAAAAACGGAAAGTTTTGGAAATTTCCGCTTTTCTGCAAATCCCATTATAGCAAAGACATACCAAAAATTCAATGGGGTATCGATACGAAAATACTTAGTTTCCGGATTTTTTTGGTTGAATAAGGATCGATATGTCGAGTTAGTCGTAACTTACTGCAATTTTTACGAAAAATCCGCCCTTTCGGGCGGATTTCACTTTTACAGGTTGTCCTTGATCTTCCGGATCATCTCGGCGTACTCGTCGTCGCTGAGCTTCTTCAGGCCGGGATTCATGGCGAAGGGGGTGCCCCACTCGTACTCGCCCTTGTACTTGGGAACCAGATGGAAATGCAGGTGGCAGCCGCCGTCGCCGTAGGCGCCGTAGTTGACCTTGTCGGGATGGAATGCCTTGTGGATGGCCTTGGCGGCCCGGGCCACATCGGCGAAGAAGGCATTGCGCTCCTCGTCGGAGATGTCCACCAGCTCGGAAACGTGATCCTTGTAGGCCACGATGACACGGCCGGGATGGCTCTGCTCCTTGAACAGGATCAGCTGGCTGACGCTCAGATCGCAGATCTTGATGCCGAAGCCCGCCAGAATCTCGCCGCCCATGCAGTAGCCGCAGTTGCAGTCTTTCATGAAAATTACCCCCTGTTATTTTTTATGATACCATCATCATATCGCAAATATATCGGGAAATCAATGGAAAACAATGGGAAACCGCCCCATCAGTACAGCAGCAGGCTGAACCACGTCACCATATTTTCGCCGTACTGGAAGCAGAGCCCCAGCTCCTCGATGAGGGGCAGGATATTGATGCCGTGACTCTCCACGCAGGGGTGCATCCGCTCGGGATTCCGACAGGGCAGGCCGTCGAGGTAGGCGCAGCGCTCGCATTCGGCGCAGCTCTCGGTGGAGAGTACGTAGGGCTCGATGCCGTGGCCGCGCATCAGATCCCGCACCTCGTTGGTGACGGCCTCGTGGTCGGGCCGGGTGGCGAGGGTTTCCTCAATGTTGGCGATATCCGCCACCTCGGCGATGGTGGAGATCAGCAGCGCATTTTCAAAGCCGCGGCACTTGGCGCGGCAGTGGGTCACGGAGCCCACCGCCGGCGGGCAGGCCCAGCTGGTGCCGTACATGGGGCACTCGTGCTCGCAGATCCAGCGGACCCGGTCGGTGAATTCCAGCGTCTTCGGGTCGAAAAAGTGATAGATGTACAGGGGCAGCTCGCTGAGCTGCGCCTCAAAAAGCTCCTTGTTCAGCATATTTCCTCCAAAATCCGGGTACAGCCCTCCACGAGGTCGTCCCAAGTCTGTGCAAAATCTCCCGTGTACCAGGGGTCGGCCACGTCCCGCTGAAGCAACGGCCGGCATTTTTCCTGCCATACCCCCGGGAACATCCGGACCAGCCAGCGCGCATTGCTGCGGTCCATGTAGTAGATCCGGTCGTAGTAGTCGAGATCGGCCCGAGTCACCTGCCGGGCGGCGTGGCCGTCGCAGCGGATGCCGTGCTTTTGCAGCTCCCGCCGGGCGGGGGGATACACGGGATTGCCGATCTCCTCGGTGCTCACCGCCGCCGACGCGATCTCAAACCGATCGGAAATCCCCCGCTTTTTCACCATGTCCTTCAGGATAAATTCCCCCATTGGACTTCTGCAAATGTTGCCGTGGCACAAAATCAGAATTTTCGTCATCGTTCCACCTCCGTTTGGGATATTGTATCACATCAGACGTCATTTTTCCAGTACTCCGGGGATTTTCCGAATCTGTCTGTCTTGCCTTTTTCCAAAAAATCCCGTATACTTATATAAAATGTCGAAAGGGGGCGTATCATGGATCTGCACATTCACACAACCGCATCCGACGGCACCGACACCCCCGGTGAGCTCCTCGGGAAGCTCGCCGCCGCGGGCATCCGGGTCTTCTCGGTGACGGATCACGACACCGTCTCCGGCGCGCTGGAGATGGAATCGCTGGTGCCCGAGGGGATGCGCTTCATCCGGGGCATCGAGTTTTCCTGCATCAGCGACGCGGGCAAATGCCACATCCTCGGCTACGGCTACGCCCCCGAGCATCCCGCCTTTCTCGCCGCATTGGAGGAGGGCCGGCAGCTCCGTCTGGAAAAGCTGGAGCGCCGGATCCTCCACCTCCGGGAGCGCTTCGGCGTGGAGCTGACCGCAGAGGAAACCGCGTGGCTCCGCTCCCTGCCCAGTCCCGGCAAGCCCCATCTGGGGCAGCTTCTGGTGAACCGGGGCCTTGCCCCCGAGCTGGGCACCGCCATCCGGACGTATCTGGGCAGCGTCCCGGGCCGGGACCGGATCAACGCCGGAACCGCCGTCCGGGCCATCCTCGCCGCCGGGGGCACCCCCGTCTGGGCCCATCCGCTGGGAGGCGAGGGAGAAAAGCGCCTGACCCCCGACCGCTTCGAGGCCCAGCTTCGGACGCTTCTGGACCACGGCATCCGGGCTCTGGAATGCTGGTACTCCCGGTATACCATGGCGGAAGTCCGATTCCTCACCGCCAAGGCGGAGGAACACGGCCTCGCCGTCACCTGCGGCAGCGACTACCACGGTACCGCCAAGCCCGACATCCGGCTCGGCATGTGCAACTGTGAGGGCATTGACTGCCCAATTCTCAAAGAACCGGGGTGTTTCACGTGAAACAGCAAACAAAATACCAGATCCCCCTGTTCTGGCGGCTGACAGGCTGGATCATGCTGTATCTGATTTTTCTGACGTCCATCGGCACCGGTGTGACTCTGCACTATACGCTGGTGACCTTTCAGGAGAAGATCGACGGGATCCTCATGTCCACCGTGGAATCTCTGGCAAAGGCTGCGCCCATCCGCAGAATCATCCGCAACGGCGTATGCCATCAGGACATGGCGGACTACCTGACCACCGTGGTGGACAGCACCGAGGATCTGGACTACATCACGCTGGCGGACGAAAACTCCATCCGGATTTTCTTCATCGACCCGGCCTACATCGGCAAGCCCTTCGAGGGCGGCGATCAGCACCGGGCCCTCGCCGGAGAGATTTACTTTTCCGACGCCACCCCCGGAAATTTCGAGGGTCAGCGCCGGGCCTTCCACCCGGTCTTTGACGACGACGGCACCGTCCTCGGCTTTGTCATGGCCTCCACGACCCACGCCCGGATCGACGCCCTGCGGACGGAGATTCTGGAAACCTATTTCTGGATCTTTCTGGTGCTGACCCTGTCGGCGATGTTTTTCTGCAGCATTCTGGCCGTCTATCTGGGCCGGCACCTGCGGGGCATGAAGCCCGAGGATGTGCTGCGCATGTATCTGACCCAGAACGACATCCTCAACGGTCTGGACGAGGGCCTGATCTCCTTCGACACCGGCGGCCGCGTCCGGCTGGTCAATGCCGCCGCGGCCCGGATGCTGGGCCAGCGGGAGGATCTGCTGCTGGGGCGGCCGGTGGACGAGCTGATCCGATCCGCCGACGGCAAAAGCCTCCGGGAGTTCACCGAGGGCACCGTCCACAGCAGCCGTCCCAACATCCTCGTCCGGCCCATCCACCTGCCGGATTCCAGCCTCTGGGCCCGCCGGGTGCTGATCCTCGGGGACAAGACCGACGCCATGCGCCAGATGGAGGAGCTGGCAGGCACCCGGCACATGGTCAGCGCCCTCCGGGCCAATACCCACGAATTTCTGAACAAGATACAGGTCATCTCCGGTCTGCTGCAGATGGGCCGGGTGGAGGAGGCCAAGGCCTACATCGGCGATTTCTCCAGCCACTATGAGCAGATCATCGGCCCGGTGATGAAGTTTATCCGCAATTCCAATGTGGCGGCGCTGATCCTCGGCAAGGCCCACAACATGCGGGAGCTGGACATCAACCTGTTCCTGCTGAACAACTCCCGGCTCCCGGAGCAGAGCCGATATGCCGGCACCGAGGAGCTGGTGACGGTGGTGGGCAACCTGCTGGAAAATGCGCTGGAGGCCGTCAACGGCGTCCCCGCCGATGCGCTGCGCACCGTGGCGCTGCAGATCACCGAGGATGACAAGGGACTGCTGATCACGGTCAGCGACACCGGCCCGGGCATCCCCGAGGACGTACTGCCCCACATTTTCAAGGGCGGCTTCTCCACCAAGGCCCGCACGGGCCGGGGCGTGGGCTTGAAGCTCATCAACGACATCGTCAGCCGCCGCAACGGTACCATCGACGTGGATACGGACCCCGACTCCGGCACCACGATCACCATTATTTTCAGCCGGGAACGAGGAGGAAGCCTATGATCCGTATTATTGTTGTAGAGGACGATCCCATGGTCGCCCAGCTCAATGCATCCTATCTTGACCGCATGGAGGGATTCGAAGTCGTCGCAACCTTCAGCAATGGTCAGGCTGCTCTGGAATTTTTGCAGGAAAACCCCGTGGAGCTGGCGGTGGTGGATGTGTATATGCCCGTGTGCAGCGGCGTGGAGCTGCTGCGGCAGATGCGGGGCTCCGGCATCCAGACCGCGGTCATCATGATCACCGCCGCCACGGAGATGACCGTGGTGGAGGAGGCCCTGCGACTGGGCATCGAGGACTACATCATCAAGCCCTTCTCCTACGACCGGCTCCGGGAATCGGTGCTCCGCTTCCGGGACAAGACCACCGTAGTCCAGCGCAACCGGACGGCGGATCAGGCGGTGGTGGACCGTCTGCTGGGCAATCAGCCCGCAGTCCCCGCCCGCAAAAACCTGCCCAAGGGCCTGAACGCCAAGACGATGGAGTCCGTCCGGGCCGTTCTGGAGCAGGACCGCGCCGCCAACCACACCTGCGAGAGCATCTCCGCAGCCTCAGGCCTGAGCCGCGTCACCGTGCGCCACTATCTCAATTATCTCATCGAAATCAACGTCCTCACCAGCGCCATCGACTACGAAACCGGCGGCAGACCCCGGGTTCTGTACCGGCTGAAATGACAACCCCCCCTGATTTCCAAGGAAATCAGGGGGTTCACACTGTCAAAAAATCGATTTGTAGGGGACGGCGTCCCCGACGTCCCGTTCGGAAATGTTACGAATTCGCCGGAAGCAACGAAAAATCGCCGCATTTTGCCGCCGGGTCGTCGAGGACGCCGACCCCTACGATTTGCATTTTTTCATAGTGAAGCGTGCAACGCCGGAATCTCATGCAATTCATGATAAAAAAAGCGCTCCTGCATTGCAGGAGCGCTTTTTTCATGGTGACCCGTACGGGAATCGAACCCATGTTACCGCCGTGAAAGGGCGGTGTCTTAACCGCTTGACCAACGGGCCTGGTAGCGGCGACCTGACTTGAACAGGTGACAAGCCGGGTATGAACCGGATACTCTACCAACTGAGTTACGCCGCCATATGTGGTCAAGC
>JAFWAZ010000141.1 GCA_017507425.1 Oscillospiraceae bacterium
AGGATTCCTCCGTCCTGTCCATCGGCATCGCCGGTGAGAAGAAGGTCCTCCTGGCCGCCATCATGAACGACAAGGACCGTGCCGCCGGCCGCTCCGGCGTCGGTGCCGTCATGGGCTCCAAGAAGCTCAAGGGCATCGTGGTCACCGCTTCCAAGAAGAACGCCGACGAGACTCTGGCCTCCGTCGATGCGCTGAAGGCTGCCAACAAGGATGTCATGGTCAACATCCGTGAGAACGGCCTGACCGGCGGCGGTCTGCGCGCCTTGGGCACCGCTTCCCTGGTCAACGTCATCAACGGCATCGGTGCTCTGCCCACCAAGAACTGGCAGGAGAGCTACTACGACAAGGCTGAGGATGTCTCCGGTGAGGCTCTGGCTGAGAAGTTCCTGGTCAAGGCCGGTGCCTGCCACCGCTGCCCCATCGCCTGCGGCCGTGTGGTCAAGGTGGGCGAGAAGGTCGTCGGCGGTCCCGAGTACGAGCCCCTGTGGGCCTACGGTGCCAACATGGCCAACCCCGACCTGGCTTCCATCAACGAGGCCAACTACTGGTGCAACGAGTACGGCCTGGATGCCATCTCCGTCCCCTGCACCATCGCCGCTGCCATGGAGCTGTACCAGCGCGGTGCCATCAAGCCCGAGGACTGCGACGGCGCGCTGCTGGAGTGGGGCAATGCTGCCTCCGCCATCGAGTGGACCAAGCGCATGGGTGATCCCAAGACCGAGCTGGACTGGCTGATGAGCTCCGGCTCCGCCCGTCTGTGCGAGCACTACGGTATGCCTGAAGTCTCCATGGCCGTCAAGAAGCAGGAAATGCCCGCCTACGACGCCCGCGGCGTCCAGGGCATCGGCATCACCTACGCCACCTCCAACCGCGGCGGCTGCCATGTCCGCGGCTACACCATCGCCCCCGAGGTCGTCGGTCTGCCCGTCCAGCTGGACCGCACCGTGACCAACGAGAAGGCTTTCTGGTCCAAGACCTTCCAGGATCTGACCTCCGTCATCGACTCCATGGGTCTGTGCCTGTTCACCTCCTTCGCCCTGGGTGCCCCCGAGTACACCAAGCTGCTCAACGCCGCCTGCGGCACCGACTACACCCCCGAGCAGGTTCTGGAGATCGGCGAGCGCATCTACAACATCGAGCGCATGTTCAACAAGGCCGCCGGCATGAAGCCCGAGGATGACCGTCTGCCCAAGCGTCTGCTGACCGAGCCCGTGCCCGATGGCCCCTCCAAGGGCATGACCTCCAAGCTGGAGATCACCCTGCCCGACTACTACAAGGTCCGCGGCTGGGAGAACGCCTTCCCCACCGACGAGACTCTGAAGCGTCTGGGTCTTGACGAGTGCATCGGCAAGTAAGTAAAATATCTTTGGGGAGGGGTCCTGCCCCTCCCCAAATTTTCGTACAGGAGTGCCCATTATGATCGAAGTACGCTTATTTGCCGGTCTGCGTCAGGGCAGACAAAAGATCTATCAGATGGAATCCGATTCCATCCATAACGTTCAGGACATCATGGACCGCCTTTCCATCG
>JAFWAZ010000142.1 GCA_017507425.1 Oscillospiraceae bacterium
ACCCACGACGGCACCGGCGTCCGCGACTACATCCACGTGGTCGATCTGGCCAAGGGCCATGTGGCCGCCGTCCGCTATGCCGACGCCAATCAGGGCTGTGAGATCTTCAACCTCGGCACCGGCACCGGTTACTCCGTGCTGGATATGGTCAAGGCATTCAATGAGGCCAACGGTCTGGATCTGCCCTACAAGATCGTTGACCGCCGCCCCGGCGACATCGCCACCTGCTACGCCGACCCCGCCAAGAGCGCCAATGTTCTGGGCTGGAAGGCCGAGCGCAACCTGCAGGATATGTGCCGCGATTCCTGGAACTGGCAGAGCAAGAACCCCAAGGGCTTCGAATAATCTGTTATCTCATAGCGCGCGCCGCCTCCGGGCGGCGCGCTTTCAGTCTGTCGGGGAACCCCTGCTGGCGGGAACACCAAAGCCTCCCTTGTCAAAGGGAGGCTTTGCTCTGAAGTCATAGAGTCCAAATTGCTTAACTTACACCTTCTTTTATCGCCAACCTGCAAATATCAATAAAATCTTATTGACATTCGATAAGATTTCAAGTATCATACAGACAAATCTTTCTATTGGAGGAGTTTATCATGAAACGACTGCTTTGTTTCTGTTTGCTCTGCGTCATGCTGGTCGGCTGCACGGCTGCGGCCCCCGAGACTACCGTGCCCGAAACCACCGTGGGTCCCCAGCTGAAGGCGGGCTTTTATGTGCCCGTGAACGAGGAGTACGCCGCCGCGCTGATGTACATTCAGCTGGCGGAGGACGGCTCCGGTCTGATCTCCATGATGGGCATGCCCCGGGTGCTGACGTGGGCGCCCGAGGGCACGGAATACGGCGACATGCGGCTGTCCCCCACCGCCGAGGGTCTGGTTCTGGAGGATTACATCTCGCTGGATTTCACCTACACCGGCGACAGTCTGCCCGAGGATTTCCTGCCTGAGCCCCCGGCTCCCGGTCTGTACCTCATCAGTAGCGTGGGCTTCAACGGGGATATGTCTTTCTACGGCGCCCCCAGCCGGGACAACGGCTATCTGGAGCTTGCCGAGGACGGCACCGGCGTGCTGGTTTTTGAGGATCAGGAGTACACCTTCACCCTCGACGGCATCATCGCGAAATTCAAGGGTTGGAGCATGCTCCTGATGGACATGCGCGAGCAGGATCCCGACGGTACTATGGTGATGGGCTACACCTACGACGGTGTCATCAAGGCGGAATCCATCGTCTTCCGGTACTGGGAGGAATGAATATGACACACAAGAATCCCGCCGCCCGCACCACCTTCCGCATCAACCGTTTTATGCTGATTCTGGTGGTCTTTCTGCTGTTTTTCGAGCCGACGCTACTGAAGTGGTACTGTCAGGCCCGGTATCTGAGCCCCGAGGAGCAGTACAGCGTCACGGGCGCCTTCTATGCCAGCGCCGCTGCGGCTCTGTATGCCCTGTGGAATCTGGATCGGCTGCTGAAGAACATTCTGGACGGCTCCGTCTTCGTCCGGGACAATGTCCGGCGCATCCGTCGGGTGTGCCTGTGCTGTGCACTGGTGGCCCTGTTCTGCGCCCCCGCAGCACTGTACTACCCGCCGATGATCTTCCTGACGGTCATCATGGGCTTTTTGTGTCTGGTGGTCAACGTGGTCCGGGAGGTCATGGATGCCGCCGTGACCATCCGGGAAGAGAATGACCTGACCGTCTGAGGAGGGCAGCTATGGCAATCATCATCAATCTGGACATGATGCTGGCGAAGCGGAAAATGTCCTCTGCCGAGCTGGCCGAACGCATCGGCATGACCCCGGCGAACCTGTCCATCCTGAAGACCGGCAAGGCCAGAGCCGTGCGCCTGTCCACCATGGACGCCATCTGCCGGGAGCTGAAATGCCAGCCCGGGGATCTGTTTGAATACACCGAGGACGATGATCCTTGGAAGCGGTGAGGAGGAACGGATATGAAGCGTTTTGTGTGGCTGATGCTATCCTTTGTGATCCTGCTTTCGGTAATGGGCTGTGATTTCGAAAGCCGACAGGATCAGCTTATGGACACCCTTGGGGATTGGGAGTGCACGGAATTCTACACCAGCGGCGGTTTTCAGGATTATACGGATTTCGGCAAATACCATGTCTCCGGAGATGCTGTGGCGAAAAGTGCCTGTTTTGCTCCCGTTTCCGAGGCGGATATTGAAACGCTGAACGGCTTCTGGGATGATTTTGAAGGATGGATCGATTCCATCGGGCGCAGCGATCCGGACAACGAGGTAGTCGTAAACTATCGGTTCGACCGCGCGCTGGCAGACCCGGAGGATTGGTTTTACATCTATGAGGATCTGGAAATCTACTCCAAATACGGCTGCTATGACATCTGGTTTTACGACAGCCAGAGCGGCGTGCTGTACTATTTTCACAACAACATCTGAGGAGTGAATGTTATGTGGCTGATTCTTGGCATCGGCGCCATCGTAGCGGCCATCGTCAATTTGCTTGTGACGCCCTTCTGGGGCGGGGCCAAGTGGTTCCGGTTTCTGAGCCTGTCCCTGACGGCCCTGACCCTCTGCGCTTTCCATGCTCAGATCGCCGGATGGGTCGCCCGGGAGGACTGGTCGGCACTGTTGGACGTGGTGCCCACTACCTCCAATGCCCTGTGGTGTCTGACCCTCGGCTCCATTGCCGTGAACAGCGTGTCGCTGTTCCGTAAAAACTAACAAAGCACGCCGCCCATCATTTGGGCGGCGCGCTTTTTTACAGCTCGATGACGGCACCTGTGGAAATGGCATGGAGCCTGTCGCCCAGAATGGTTTTCAGGACGTCAAACTGCTCCTGCCCCGTACAGTGGCCGGTATAGAAAACGGTATCGTACTTCGCCAGCGCCTCGCCATAGGCGAGAAGCTGGGCTGAATCGGGAGCGAGCTGCTTGAAGTGGAAGCCGCCCACCAGCACGTCGGGCTTGAACCACTCCACGATGTTCAGGATGCCCTTGTGGGAGCAGCCGCTCAGCAGAACCCGCTTCCCCTCCTCCTCGATGAGCAGATAGTGCTCATGGAGGAACTCGTCGGGCAGGAAAAACTCCCCCAAGCGCTCCGTCAGGCCGAAGGGATCGGTGGGGACGGCGCGCTCCCGCGCATTGCAGCTGTACAGGGTCAGACCCGGAGCGATCACAAATTCGTCCCCGGTCTGCACCAGCCGCCCCGACTCCCGGAGCCGGCGGTCAAGGCCGATGTATTTCCGGGTGCCGTTGTAATAATCGCCGAAGGCGTGCTCATTGACATAGAGCTTCGCCCGGCGGTTCAACTCCAGAAAACGGCGCATCCCGCCGCCGTGGTCATAGTGCCCGTGGGACAGCACCGCAAACGCCGCCGCGCGCAGGTCGACGCCCAGCTTTTTCGCGTTGTCCGCAAAGGCCTCCGTCTGGCCCGCGTCGAAGAGGAAGCGGTGCTTCTGCGTCTCCACGAACAGGCTCAGGCCGTGCTCCGCCGTCAGGTCGGAGCGGCAGGCTGTATTTTCCAATAGCGTTGTGATCTTCATATGGCCTCCTGATGAAAAAAGCTCAGCTGATCCTCCTCCAGCCGGGACATCCACCGGAAGATCTGATCGTTGTCGTGCCAGATGCCGTATTTGCCGCAGAGCCGGTGAAACAGGGCCTCCAGCTCCCGGCTGTGGGGGCTGCGCAGCTCGTAGGCGCTGCCGTAGGTGCGCACCGTGCGCTCCTTCAGCCCCGGGAATTTCCGGTCAAGCTGGGAGTAGTAGTGCTCCCGGCTGCCGCCCCGCAATGTCACGCCCATGCCGAACTGGATGATGCCCCGCACGCCCGCATCGGCGCAGCTTTCCACGATGCCCCGGATGTTCTCCTCGGTGTCGTTGAGCCACGGCAGAATGGGGCACAGCCACACCACCGTGGGGATGCCCGCCCTCTGAAATTCCTTCAGCACCTCGATCCGCCGGGCGGTGGTGCAGACCCCGGGCTCGATGAGGCGGCACAGCCCCTCGTCCATAGTGGTCAGGGTCATCTGAACCACGGCCTTGCTCCGGCGGTGGATCTTCGCCAGCAGGTCCAGATCCCGCAGGATCAGGTCGGATTTGGTCTGGATGGCGATGCCGCAGCCGTGGCGCGCGATGACCTCCAGCGCCCGCCGGGTGAGCTCCAGCTCCCCCTCGATGGGGGTATAGGGATCGGACATGGCCCCGGTGCCGATCATGCACGGCCGGTGCTTGCGTCTGAGCGCCGCCGTCAGCAGCTCGATGCCGTTTTCCTTGACGGCCACGTCCTCAAACCGGTGGTCCATGCGGTAGCACCGGCTCCTCGAGTCGCAGTAGATACACCCGTGCTGGCAGCCCCAGTAGAGATTCATGCCGTTTTTGGCGGAGAGGATGGATTTGGCTTGGATGGTATGCATGGGTTCAGCCCCCTTTCGTTTGACATTATTATAGAACATTCGTTCGATATTGTCAAGAAAGGGAAGTCCCATATCCGGGACTGGCATCAAGATAGGGAACGGCTGTGCGGCCGTTCCCTATTTGCGTATCCGTATCAATCCACCACCACGAATGCGTCATCGATCTGGCAGCTGTATTCCGGGCGGAAGGGCTGCCGGCCGAACCGGGACCACGGAAACCGGGCGTCCCGGAAGACCTGCGCGTAGAAATCGCCCAGTGCTTCCCAATCGTTCAGCTCCAGCTGCGCGATGCGGTCCTCGTCGATGGGGATATAATGATTGTGGCAGGGCAGCGGGCGGCGGATATCGCCGGGCTCTGCCAGCAGAAACCGGATCCGGCGGTCGGCGGTCAGGTAGGCCGCGGCCAGCTCCATGCCCCCGAGGGCTTCGGCGTATTCCTCCGCCAGAAGCCGGCGGTAGCGCTCGATCTCGTCGTTGCGCCGCTGGCGCTTCCAGTCCCGGTACTGCATCAGATCCCGGGCGAGGCCCAGCTCCAGAATCAGGCCGATGACCGCGGTGTCGTCCAGAAAACCGGCAAAGGGAATGATATCCAGAATCAGGTCGATGGGGCTGAAGGCATAAAACAGCGCCGCCACGAGGGCGAAGACCGTGGCCTTGGGCAAGTTTTCATAGATGCCCCTCAGGCAGTCGCTGAGCATCTCCGTCATGGTGATCAGATCCTCCACCACATCGCCGATGACGGGGGTATTGCGGACTTTCTCCAGCCATGCGGCTGCTTTCTGCAGAAATTTCTCCAAGGGCATTCCCTCCGTTTCCGTTAGACAAAAAGGGACGCACAGCGCCCCCAACATATTCAGCATATCACGCCGGTTCTGCAATGTCAACGAAAAAATGGGAAAAACCTCCGATTCTGCGTTTCATACAGAAGTTTCCCGCGGAATTTATGGAATATCCCGTCTTGAAAACGGGCGTGCGCGGTGCTATTGTATAAGTACAAAGAGGTGATACCAATGTACAGGTAAAGCTCAGGCTCCCAAGATAATAAGAGCCAAAACAGACAGAGGCAAACTCCTCCTAAATTAGATTACAAATTTTGTATTCTGCCACTTCACAAGAAGCCGATGTCTGATCCAATAGAAAGTGAGGTAAACAAAGATGTTAGATACCAAAACTGAATGGAAGTGAGCCTTGACGATTGTTGACGGAAATCGCCAAGGCTCACTTTCTTGTGCCGGGCAGGGCCCGGGGCCAAACTGTCGCAGATCGTGCGTGTCGGAAGCCGAGCTGAACACGTGTGGTCGGAACCGGGCCGTATCCGGATGGTAAGCTGCCGCAGGCTGTGTGTGTCGGCAACGCCGACAAGTAAACTGTCGTAGGTTGTGCGAATCGAAACCGAGCTGAACACGTGTGGTCGGAACCGGGCAGTATCCGGGGGGTAAGCTGCCGCAGGCTGTGTGTGTCGGCAGTCGAGTAAAACACGTGTGGTCGTACATTGGTGGTGGACGAGGCTTTTGCACACAAATGCAGGGAACGGGCATTGACCGTTCCGCGGTTGGAGTTCCCGATCCTGAACCGGGCCGGGGCGAATACGTACTGCTGCTCCGGCAGCTCTTTTTTATTGCCGGAAACAGAAAAAGGCCGCTCCAGCACGGAGCGCCCCAACACTATTATCATAACACACCGAAAATTGAAAGTCAACATTCCGCGTCTTGAAAGTGGCGTTTTCTGCATTTTATACCATTTTATATGAAGTTATTTGTATGAAATCCCGTCTTGTAAAGTCCGGGAAAATATGTTATTCTTTCATTACAAAAAAGGTGATACCACATATGGTACCGACACCTGCCGGCTGGGCCTTTATCTTCCGTTTACCATAAATGTCAATCGCAATGCAAGCTGAAAAAACAGGAATGCATCGGAAGATTCCAACAATAACCAAAGCCCGGCTGATTCAGCGAAAGCGAGGTTACCCAATGATTGAACCCAAGACCGAACAGGAATAACCCCCGATCAGAGGATCGGGGGTTATTTCTTTGGCACGGCCTGCGCCAGTGCAATTGTAGGGAACGGATATGGCCGTTCCGCAGAACGCACCGGAATCAGGCACGATTTCGGGCGAAAACGCAAGATGTTACGGTCTGTTCCGGAGCGGCGGGGCGTAACAAAAAACGGGCCGGAAAAATCCGACCCAACATGAATATCATATCACAACACAAAACACAAGTCAACGGCAAATTCCCAAAATCTGTGCTCTGCACAAAAACGATTGTGCGCATTTAGGAAACATTCCATCTTGAAAAGTTGAAAAAACCGTGTTATTCTATAGGCACAAAGAGGAGATACCTAAACAGTAAATCCTCTGGTGGACTACCAAATACAACTGGAATACAAGGTAATCAACGGATTTCACGTCAAAATAATACAAAGGCACAGATGTAAACAGAATCTGCCGGATCGATCAAAAGAACCTTAAAAAGTTCGAAACGATCAAGTGGCCTCGATCTGAACAGACGCCCGCGGTTGTTTGAAAAAATCCATCATGATACCAGCAGCATCCAGCAAATCGGAATCATGATCCATGATCTTCGAAAATCAACTGATTTCCCTCAGATCAGTGAAAACGTCGATCTCTCCTGAAGAATGAAATCCGAAAGCAGATGACCAAGAAACCGGATGAATTTGGAAAGCACCGAATCAGATGAAACTTAATAGATCAAAGCGAAATTCCAACAATGATGATCGTCCCGCTGAAGGGATATGAAAAATGGAAATAGATGAATGTTGTGCTTCGGAATTGTCAGAGTTGATCGAATAAGTGGATTCTAATCTGCAGAAAGTGAGGTTAACCATATGATGTTAGATACCAAGAATGAACAGATGTGACCCTTGATTGTAGCGGAATTCGAAAGAAAACCTTACAGTCAAGGGTCACATCTATTTCGGGCGGCGAGTCGCCGCGGACAAACTGTCGCAGATTGTGCGTGTCGGCAGTCGAGTGAAACACGTGTGGTCAAACAATGGTGGTTATCGAAAATGGAATGGATGGGCCGGAAGGGCCTCTTTTTTATTGCCTTTTGGCGGTCAATATGCTATCATATACCCACTTTTTTCGAAACCTGGAGGTTAGACTATGGAACTTCAAAAGGGCCGTCCCGCGGATTTTGCAGCCCGGCTGCCCAAGGAGCAGCGGGTATATGAGCTGCTGGACCGGCTGGAGATTGAATACACCCGGGTGGATCACGAGCCCGCCATGACCATGGAGGCCTGCGTGGCGGTGGATGCGGCGCTGGGCACCGTCATGTGCAAAAATCTGCTGCTGTGCAACCGCCAGTGTACGGATTTCTACCTGCTGCTGATGCCCGGTGACAAGCCTTTCAAGACCAGCGTGCTCAGCAAGCAGATCGGCTCCAGCCGTCTATCCTTCGCCTCCGGCGAATATATGGAGGAATTCCTCGACATCACCCCCGGCAGTCTGAGCGTGCTGGGCCTGATGAACGATTCCGGCAATCGCGTCCGGCTGCTGATCGACAGTGACCTGCTGGCGGGTGAGAGCATCGGCGTCCATCCCTGCATCAACACCTCCTCCCTCGGCATTCGCACGGCGGATCTGATGGAGAAGCTGATCCCGGCCATGGGCCACGCGCCCACCATGGTGACTCTATGAGCATCTTCGACGCCATCATCTCCCGGGAGCCCATCGCCAAGGGCTGGTCCGGGGATCGGAAATTCAAGGCCCTGACCGCCGACGGCACCGCATACTTCCTGCGCATCTCCCCTGCCGACAAATATCCCCAGCGGCAGCTCCAATTTTCCCATATGCAAAAGGTACACTCCCTCGGCGTGCCCATGAGCGAGCCCGTGGAGTTGGGCCTTTGCCCCGAGGGCTGCTACACCCTCCTCGGCTGGATCGAGGGCCGGGACGCGGAGCAGGTGCTGCCCACCCTGACGCCGGAGGAGCGCTATGCCCACGGGCTGACCGCAGGCCGGATGCTGCGCACCGTCCACACCGTCCCCGTACCCTTTGAACCGGAGCCTTGGGATGTTCACTACGGCCGAAAGCTGGAGAAAAAGCTGGAAGCCTATGAAACATGCCCCCTGAAATACGAAAAGGGGGAGCTGCTCCTCGATCTGATCGAACGGGAGCGCCGCCTGATCCAAAACCGCCCCACGGTCTGGCACCACGGCGACTACCACTGCGGCAACCTGATGTTCGACGAAAGGATGGGCCTGCGGGTCATCGACTTCGACCGGGAGGACGTGGGCGACCCGTGGTATGAGTTCAACCGGATCATCTGGGACGTCCGGGTGGGCCCGGAATTCGCCCGGGGCATGCTGGACGGCTACTTTGACGGGAACATCCCGGAGGAGTTCTGGCGGCTGATGCGGCTGTACCAGTGCCAGAACATGATCTCCTCTCTGCCTTGGGCCATGGATTTCGGCGACGCGGAGATCCGGATCGCCCGGGAGAATACCGCAAACATCCTGCGCTGGTACGGCGATCTGCGGGAAACCGTGCCGAACTGGTATCATACGTAAAAACACACCTCCATTGCGCGCAATGGAGGTGTGTTTTCGTTATTTCCAAAGATAATCCATATAAATGGGATTCTGCTTTTCCCAGTCGGCTTCGCAGTGGGCGCCGCCTACCTGACAGTAGAGCATGACCTGTGCGCCCTTCTTTTCCAGCTCGTCGGCGGCCCGTCGGTTCCACTTGTAGGTGCGGCTGGAGCGGTCGTCCCGGTCGGGATGCTTGCAGCCGTAGGCCTCCTTGGTGCCCCATGACAGGTAAAACCGGCTGTTGGGCCGGATCTCGGCGCTGCGCAGCCCCCGCATCACCGCCCGGACGCAGAAGCCGATGGCGCTGGACACGCAGGCGGCCTTGGAGAAAATGTGGTTATATCGGGCGCCCGCGTAGAGGGCCATGAGCCCGCCCATGCTCGAGCCGCCGATCCCGGTGAATTCTCGGTCGGGGAGCGTCCGGTAGTCCCGGTCGATCATGGGCTTGACCTCACCCACGATCCACTCCATGGTGGCCCGGCCCATAGGCCGGAACATGGAGAACTTCGCCGGAGTCAGGGTCCCGTAGGGCAGGTATTCGCTCAGCCGCTCGTCGCCCTCATGGCCGCACTCGATGCCCACCAGAATCAGCTTCTGGTCCCAGCCGTCAAGGAATTCCTTCAGGCCCCAGCACTTGCCGTAGGTGGCGTCATCGTCGGAGAACAGATTGTGGCCGTCGAAGAAATAGAGCACGGGATAGCGGTCCATGCCGTTTGTATAGTCATCGGGCAGATAGATGTGCAGGGGGCGGTTCTTGCCCTTGGGGGTGTAGATGCAGTCGCGTTTGACGATCATGGCGAAGCTCCTTTGCAGTTTTTATCCAGTATAGCACAAACCGGTTGCGGGCGCAACCGGTTTCCTGCTTGACAAGAGCGTCTACATGTTGTAGACTATTATTGACTACAACATGTAGACAAGGAGGTTATCCCATGGACAGGACAAAACTCGGTGCGGTGGAGGGCCGCTTTGCGGATCTGATCTGGGCCCATGCGCCCGTGACCACTGCTGCGCTGATCGCACAGGCAAAGGAGCGGCTGGACTGGAAGCGCACCACCACCTACACCGTTCTGAAGCGGCTGTGCGAACGGGGGCTGTTTGATTTGCAGGACGGCACCGTCACCACAAAGCTCAGCCGGGAGGAATTTTATGAGCGGCAGAGCCGGGAGTATGTGGAATCGGCGTTCAACGGCTCCCTCCCCGCCTTTGTGGCGGCCTTCTCCCGCAGCAGCAAGCTGCGGCCCGAGGAGATCGAAGCCCTGCAGAAGCTCATCGACGAGAGCAGGAGGTAAGCATGGATTTACAGAATCTCTTTTCCGCCGTGCTCAACATGACCATCACCGGCTCTGTGGTGATCGGGTGTGTGCTGGCAGCACGGCTGGCGCTGAGGCGGGCTCCTCGGGTCTTTTCCTATGCGCTGTGGGCAGTGGTGCTGTTCCGGCTGCTGTGTCCGGTGTCGGTGAGCGGCCCGGTATCCGTGCTCAGCGCCGTGGATGCACCGGAGCAGTTTGCGCCCGTGGGCGCGGTGGTGTATCTGCCCTCCCCCGTTTCCGCCCCGTCGGAAACGCTGATTGCCGAACCGGAGCAGACGGTGTCCGCCGCTCCTGCTGTTGACACAGAGCCTGCGGATATACCCGTCGACTGGCATCTGATTGCCAGCCGCCTGTGGGCGGTGGGCGCAATTGTCTTTGTGATCTGCGGTCTGATAAGTTATGTAAATCTGAAGCGCAGACTCCGGGAATCCGTCCCCCTCGGAACGGGCATTCGGGAGGCCGACGGCATCGGGACAGCCTTTGTGCTGGGATTCTTCCGACCTGTGATCTATCTGCCCACATCCCTGCGGGAGGAGGAGCGGGGCTATATTCTGCTCCACGAGCAATACCATCTGCGCCACGGGGATCCTTTTGTAAAGGCGCTGTTTTTTGCCGCGGTGTGCATCCACTGGTTCAATCCGCTGGTGCATCTGGCCTTCCGGCTGTGCTGCCGGGATATGGAGCTGCGCTGCGATGAGGCGGTACTGAAGCAGCTGGGCCCGCAGGTGCGCAGCGACTACGCCCAGAGCCTGCTGAATCTGGCTGCCCACGGGCATATGGCCCCGGCGCCGCTGGCCTTCGGTGAGGGAGACACCGGCAAGCGGGTAAAATTTGTGCTGGGTTGGAAACGAAATAAGCTGTGGGCGGCGATTCCTGCGGCGGCGCTGTGCATTGCGGTGCTGATCCTGACGGCCTGCAACCCCGGCGGCGATCCCTACGGGGAGCAGTACCTGTTCAACCGCAATTACCGGGCCGAAGCCGTCCTCGGGGACGGTTCCGAGCTGCCGGAGCAGATCTATGAGCTGTGGGAGTATGACCAGAGCCTGCACCTGCGCGTCGGAACCGACGAGCGAAAGCTGACCGGGTTGGAACGAAAAAGCCTGTCAGGCTTCGACCTGACCGACGACGCGCTGGAGAAGACCCTCCGGGAGGAGAATCTCTGCGCGTGGCGCTTCACCGACGCCGACGGCTGGCTGCTGCGGCAGGAGGATCTGTCTGTGTGGCTGGTCTTCGGGAATGACACCGTTCTGCGGCTCGACCCCACCGACCGGGTGAGAACCGGTCTGAAAGGAAACACGGGCCCCACGCCGGAGCCGGTCTCCTACTACACAAGCGGCCCGGACGATATTCTGGAGCGCCTGCTGGGCATGACCCTGACCAGTCCCGAAACGCTGGTCTTCAAGGTCAATTCCGACGACACGGAGCTGACCGTTCTGGAGGAATATCACAATCTCCAAAACGACAAGGAGATCATAAAACAGCAGACCCACACCCTGAGGCGGAACCGGGACTATGGCTTCGAGCTTCCCGTGGAGGGAAAGCCCGGCGACTATGCCATCTACCGGGTGGAGCTGGGCTTGAGCACCTACGTCTTCCGGGTGAATTTCGCCGGCTCCGAGGTCAAGAGGGCTGTCACCTACACCGAGGCGGGGGCCTATATCACCCTGAATCTCCCCGAGGACTGGACATACGAGATCACGTCCCTTGCAGACAACGAATCCAGCGCGGGCATCGTTTTCCGTCCGCCGAACTGCGAGGGTGAGCTCCGCTTCGAATACTATCCCCAGCGCTTCGGTGTCTGCGGTACAGGTCTGGAGGTAGCGGCAAAGACCCTCGGCAGTCATCCGGTCGGCGTCGGCACCTACGACGGCCGGGAGCTGTGGGATTTCATCTCCTTCGGCGAACGCTTCGCCGTCTGGGGCGAGGGCCATGAAAGCTGGTGGGCCGAATACGGCGAGGCCGCCATGGACATTCTGGCCTCTGCCAAGTTTGGCGATGACCGGGTGAAATACGCATCCTTCCGAGGCGTCAACGACTACGACCAGTCCTACGAGCTGGCCCAGCGCGACGGCGCCTATGTCCACTTTTGGGTGCAGAACCTCGACCCCGACCTGCACTGCTATGTCCGGATCAACGACGGCGAGCGGCTTCTGCTGAACCCCGGCGAAAGCGGCTGGGTCACTGCGGAGGTCAGCGACGGCGAATATCAATTCCGATGTACCTGCGACATCGGCGGCGTCAACGTGAATGTCCGCATCATTCAAACGGATTCGCAAACCCCCATCGGCTAAAAAATCGGGCCGCTGCTTTTGCAGCGGCCCTTTTGCGTTGGGGTCAGTTGTTCAGGGAATCGTAGCGCATCAGCACGGTGGCGAGCTGGGCGCGGTTGGCGGTGCCGTTGGCGTTGAGCATGCCGTCCATGCCGTCGATCAGGCCGTTTTCAATGGCCCATGCGAAGCTGTCCCGGCAGAACGCAGGCAGCGCGGCGCCGTCGGCGAAGCGGTCGAGGACGGAGGTGTCCACTTCACCCTCCGCCTTGGCGAAGCGGTACAGGAACGTCACCAGCTGGGCCCGGTTGATGGCTGTGCCGGGGGCAAAGTGGGTGGCGTCCATGCCGTTGGTGATGCCGTTGTTCACAGCCCAGAGGACGGCGTCACGGTACCAGTCGCCCTCGGAAACATCGGTGAAGGGCAGCTCGCCCTCCACATCGGGGGAACCTGCCATGCGGTACAGGACGGTGACCACCTGCGCCCGGTTGGTGGTGGCGGTGGGGCCGAAGTGGGTCGCATCCATGCCGTTCATCAGGCCCTTGGAAACCACATAGTCCACGGCAGCGTGGAACCAATCCCCGGCTGCCACATCCGCAAAGGCGGTGCTGGGGCACTCGGTGGCGGCGACGAAGCTGTCGGCGTAGGTGTAGCCGCAGACGGTGCAGATGTACTGGTCATAGCCGGGGGCGGTGCAGCTGGCCTCCACATGGATGTGCTCGTAGCTGTGGCCCAGAGCGGCTACCTCATCGGCAGTATGGCTCTCGCCGCAGACACGGCAGGTATAGGTGGTGAAGCCTGCCTCGGTGCAGGTGGGCTCGGTAACGGCGGACTCGTAGTCGTGGCCGCCGGGGAGGATCTCCTTGGAGATCACATGGCCGCAGTCATTGCACTTGACCGTGACGGAGCCGTCGGCGGTGCAGGTGGCCTCCACAGTCTCGGTGATGGTGTTCCCGTGGACGCAGGGAACCACATGGACGATGCAGGTGGTCTCCAGCGTCCGCTCCACATCGGTGTAGACCCGGATGTAGGCGTAGCCCTCGGAAACAGCGGTGATGAGGCCGGTGTCGGGATCAACGGATGCAACGCCGGGATCGAAGGACTCCCACTTGACATGGGCGTGCTTTTCCAGCGTGGGCTCAGGGGTCAGGACAGCATCCACAGTGCCGGTCTGGCCCACGGACAGAGTCAGCTCCTTCTGACTGAGAGTCAGCTTCTCCGCCAGCACAGGTTCGGAGACAACGGCGAAGTTGACGGACTTGGAGCCGTCCCGGGTGGTGGCCCGGATGATGCTCAGGCCGGGCTCGGCGGGCACAAACCATGCGCAGTTGATCTCGGTGCCATAGTAGTCGGTGGTGGAGCCGGTGGTCAGCTCGCCGCTGCCCTCCAGGATCTCCCAGTCAAAGGGGCCGTAGACGCTCTCGGGGCGCTGCCAGTCGCCGCCGATGACGGTGCCGGCGGGAGCGCCGGGGGACTTGACGCCGTCGGCCCGGATGACCAGCTCGGAGGTGGAGGTCTCGGGGGGATAGTAGACGTTGATCTCACCGGTTTCGGGGTCGTAGTCGAAGTCGGTGCGCCAGGAATTGGTCATCTCGTACTCATAGCCGTAGGAGTAGCGGGTGAAGACCCGGATCCGCTCGGGCAGCGCAAAGCCGGCCTCGTTGACCAGACGTCCGGACCAGACATTGCCTGCGGTGCAGAAGTCGGGGCCGTCCAGCTTCAGACCCATAGCGGGGGCGGTCACATTGTTGTAATCGTAGTCGATGTAGCCCTCGGCGGTGTAGAGCTTCACGGAGGAGGACTCATGGAGGGCGGCGTTGGCATACCGGGCGGTGAGCTCGGCCGTTTCGCCGTGGGGGATGTACAGGGTCTGCTCGAAGAAGGGCAGGTCGGACACCAGATCATCCTCGTCGGAGTAGGTGTACAGATCCGTCCAGTCGATGGTCATGGAACGAGTCACGCCGTTCAGGGTCACGTCCAGCGTGGCGGATGCACCGGGGACGTGGATCTCGGGATCGCCGGTGGCGGTGTAATTCAGGAAGATCTCGCCCACAAGGCCGGTGGTGTCGTAGCGAACCACATTGACCAGACCCACATACAGGTCGGGATCGTCCTCGTTGATCTCCCAGCGGACGTCCTCGATCACAGCATTGGCCGGCTGCAGGTCGGTGACCTTGACGATGACGGAGCCGTTGGGCTTCAGGCCGGAGAAATGGTCGATGGAGAGGTTGAAGTCCACGATCTCGGGATTGGGCTCCCGGACGGCGACGATGCAGACGGCCTCCCGGTCGCCCTTGGAAATGGTGATGGTGGTCTGGCCGGGGCCGATGGCCTTGATCTTGCCGAACTCGTCCACGGTGGCCACCTCGGGATTGGAGGAGGTGCGCACCAGCTCGCCGTCGATGCCGGTGTTGTCGATGACGCTCAGTTCAAACTCACCGCCCACATACATCAGCGCGGAGGTCTGGCTCAGCAGCAGGCCGGAGCCGGTGTCCACCTTCATGACATAGGTGCGGTCATTCAGGCCGTAGTCACCGCAGGACAGGAAGACGGTGCCGTCCCACTCGAAGCTGTAAGTGTCGCCCTCGCCCTCCCAGCTCTCGTTGGTGTGGGCGTACTCGGTGACGTCGCAGGTAAAGGTCAGCGTCTTGGCGGCGGCGTCATAGACGTGCTCGGTGTAGAACGGATTGAGCTGGTCGATGTCCCAGCCGAAGTAGTCGGGATTCTGCTTGTGGGTGCGCTTGACATAGGGGTGGATCTCCACGGAAGCGATGGAGCCGTCCACATCGTAGACGGTGCCGGTCATGTAGGTGCGGCCGTCCTCGGTATAGAAGGAGACGGTGTTGTTCCGGAGCTTGGGTGCCACGGTGTCGATGACCACGGGGAAGCTCAGCACGTCACCGGTCAGATCCATGGCGTGGCCGTTGAAGGTGGGCACGATACGGCCCTCGGCCACGGCCTCGAAGTCGGTGACCATGCGGCCGGCCTCCTCCACGTAGATGTCCTCGCCGTAGTCGCCGTCGCCCCAGGCTGTGACGGTCATGGTGCAGTTGGTGCCGCTGGGCAGGGTGTTGCCGTCCAGATCGGTGCCGTCCCAGCTGGAATTGGTGAAGTAGAACTGGGAGGCGGGGATTGCGTAGCCGTAGGCGGCGTAGTACAAAGACTTGAACTGCCATGCGGCATAATCCCGGTAGTACAGCTCGCCGGTGTCGGCGTCGTGAACCTCCACCACCACCAGCTTGGCTTCCCGGAGCTGGTAGAGGACGAAGTCGTTGATGGAGTCGAGGACGCCGTCGCCGTTGGGGGACAGGCTGAAGTTCTCCGTGTGATACAGAGCCTGCTCGCCGAACATGGGATCAAAGGCGTTCTGGCCCAGATTGACGTAGCCGGCCATGGTCATGCCGCCGATGAAGGTGTTGCCCATGGTGGAGGGGTTGTTGAACAGGTTCTCGCCGTCGGCAGGCGTCTCGTACCAGAGGCTGCGGTCGAAGATGGGCGCGGCAGTCCAGTCGCCGTAGAAGGCCAGCACAGGCAGGCCGATCCGGGGCTCATGCTCGGCGGTCAGGCCGATGAAGCCCTCCACGTAGGTGCCGTTGGGGAACTTTTCGTCCATCGCAGCCTTCTCCTCAGCGGAGAGGGTGACGGTCTGGGAGAAGGTGACAGTCTGGCCGGCGGGGACGGTGACCTCGCCCAGCGCCTCGTCGAGGATGACCACGTTGCGGTTCAGGGCCACGTCCACCTCGCCCCACTGGGACGCGAAGACGTCGGTGTCAGGACGGGTCAGGGTGGCGCTGACCGCGTAGGTCACATCCCGGTCGGAGATGTTGTTGATCTGGAAGGTCAGCTCGTAGGTTCCGGTGCGCTGGGGATCGTCCTTCAGCTCCAGCTTGCCCACGCTCTGGCCCTGCACGCTGATAAAGGCGGGGGTGGTGATGGCCGCGGCGGCGTTCACCAGACCGGCGCCCTGATAGCGGGGCGCGTAGTACACGCCGTTTTCGTCGGTCAGAGGAACGGCGGTGGACACCATCAGGTGCTCGCTCATCTCCGCCACGGCGGTCTTGGAGGTCAGGCCATACTGCTCCATGACGGCCTGCCGGACCAGCAGGGCGATGCCGGCCATGTGGGGCGCGGCCATGGAGGTGCCGGACATCATGCCATAGGCGCCGGTGTAGTCGTCATAGACTCCGGAGGGATCGGCGGGGGAATAGGTTCTGTCGATGAGGGCAGACCAGATGTTGCCGCCGGGGGCGGTGATCTCGGGCTTCAGCTCCAGCGCAGGGCCGGCGCCCCAGCTGGAGAAGACGGACATCTGACCGGCGGTATCGCTTTCGATGATCTCATCGGTCATGCTGACCCGCAGGTTGGCGTAGGTGCCGTTTTCGATGGCGCTCTCTGCGGCGGCGGCCAGTGCGTGGCCGTCTTTACCTGCAATGAAGCAGGAGGTCAGCATGGCGCTGTCGGCGCTCATGTAGATCAGCTCGGTGGCGTTGGGGTCTTCATCGTAGATGATGACGGCCTTGACGGGGTACTCGGTGACATAGCTGCCCTTGCTGTAGTCGTAGTAGCTCCAGGAGAACTGGGTGGCGGCGTTGATCTTGTCGGCGAAGCTGATGCCGCCGCCGCGCTTGACCAGCGCGATGCCGCTCTCGCCCTTTTCGCCGGAACCGCTGTAATTGCGGAAGCCCGCGGCCTCGTAATCTTCATAGGTGCCGTAGCCGTCCACGGGGATGACATTCCAGCTGCCCTCGCCGAGGGAGGCCTTCATGGCGATCTCGTGGGGGTCGAGGTAGACGGCCTTGTGCTCCACGCCGTCGGTGCCGGCCCAGAACAGGACGCTCTGGGTGGTGACGGCATTTTCTGCGGAGGCCACGGCGAGGCCGGAGCCGTAGACCGCGGGAGAGGAGATCATGGAGACCTCGGGGTCGGCGGTCAGGGTGTGCTCGCCGTAGTGGTTGCCGGCGGTGGATTCGGCGGAGTTGCCGGCGGAGATCATCAGGCTGATGCCGGCCTCATTGACCCGCTTGTAGGCGGCGCCGGCCACGGTGTCATCGTCGGCCCAGCCGTTGTCGGAGCCGAGGGACAGGTTGATGACGTCGGCGCCCAGCAGCAGAGCATCCTCCAGCGCCGCCAGAATGATGGCCTCCTCGGCGCCGGAATCGGCGGAGTCGGGGAAGACCTTCATGATCATCAGCTGGGCGTCGGGAGCCACGCCGGAGAAGAGAACCTCGCCCTCCTCCGTCTCCGCGTAGCCGGCGATGGTGCCCGCCACGTGGGTGCCGTGGTCGGAATCCATGGGCATGACGTTCAGGTCGCCGTCGGCATAGTCGGCGGCGTAGGGCACCTTGCGGTTTTTGTAGAGGTCATTGTTGCCGTAGGTGATCTTCTGGCCGTCGATGCCGGTGGTGGCGATGAGCTGCTGGGACTGCAGGAACCGGGCCAGAGAGCCGTTGGTGTAGCGCAGCTGGGCGTCATTCAGCTCGGACTTGAAGGAGTCGTCGGTGAAGGCCTCGTGGACACGGCGCACGCCGGTCTGGAAATCGCCCCAGGTGGTGTAGTTCAGGTCAAGGCCCGTGTCCATGACGGCAACCAGCATGCCCTGACCGGTGTAGCCGGCATTCCAGACGGATTCCAGTCCGGTCATATCATAGCTGTAGCCATGGGTGCCCTCGGCGGAGATGCCCGCAGTGGTGACGGGGCGGTCGAAGATCCGCTGCACATGGGCAGTCTTGACGCCCTCCACAGCGCGCAGCTCGTCAAGCTTGCCGTAGGGGATCCGCAGGGACACGGCGTTGACCGCGTTGACATAGCGCTTCTGCACGGTCAGCTCCATGCCCACGGCCTTGGCCATCAGGGAGACAACCTCGTCCTGCCGGGCCTTCATGGCTGCGGCCTCGGGCGCGGCGGCGGTCAGATATTCGCTCATCTGCAGGCCCACGCCGCCCCCGTCCTTGGGAACAAAGCCCGCGATCAGGGGCTGCTCCTGCAGCTCAACGAGGACGGTGACGGTTTCGTCATCGGCATAGAGCCTGTGGGCTTCTTTCTGGGGAAGCTGCACACCGTCCAGTCGGGACGTCCCGGGCAACTCCTGTGCGGTCACGGTGGTCTGCTGGGGGGCAGGCTCGGCAGACGCCAGAACCGGCATCAGACCGAGGACCATGCACAGGCACAGCGCCAACGCAAGCACTCGTTTCATAGAAATCATCCTTTCATCATTTCGTATGCCGAAAAACTGGAAAAAAGCATACAGATTTTTTGATTATAGCACGAAAACAAGGGAGATGTCAATTTATTGCCCGGGCATTCCGAAAAAACAGGGGCCGCGCAACGCGCGGCCCCTGAGCCATTAAATTGTTGTTTCCGTCAGCAGAACCTGTTCAAAATCGAACCAGTCCCGGGTCAGGTCGAGCACCATGTCCCATACGCCGGGCTCCTCGAACCGGTGGCTGGCACCGGGGATGATGACCAGCTTGGAGCGGTCGTTGAGATCATGCAGCTGCTGGATATCCGCCATGGGGATAAAGTCGTCATACTGTCCGTGGAGGATCAGGATGGGTACGGGATAGGCGGCGAAGACATTGCTGTCCCGGAGTTCCTCGTAAAAGCTGTAGGTGATGCCGATGGGCCGGGGAGTCTTCAGCACCGCCCACTCCATGGCCTCCAGCGTCACCTGACTCACCTGTGCCATGCTCAGCAGTGTCTGATCCATCCGCAGCGAGGGCGTCTGGATCACCAGCTTCACCCGGCAGTCAAGCTCCACCAGATCCTGCATGGCAGCCAGCGTCAGATAGGCACCGAAGCCCGTGGCGAAGATGCACAGCTCCTTGGCGCAGGGCCAGCGCTCCAGCGCAAATTCCGCCGCGTTCAGCACCGTATCCAGACAGTCCGGCAGGTTCATGATGTCTTCCTCGTTTTCGCCGTGGGCAGGCAGATCGAAACGCAGCACAGCGGAGCCGAAGAGCTCCATCTCATCCGCGATGCTCTCCAGAATGAAATCGTGCATGCTACCGCCGATGCCGTGTACCCCCAGCACCACCCGTCGGGGCGTGCCGAAGTCCGGCTCCCGGAGGATGCAGGGCGTTTTCAGTCCGCCTCTGGTGAGTATCATCTTCTGTTCCAAGGCCGTCATCCCCTCTCGATCAAAATAAGTAACCATCATGATAGCAGATTTTTTGCGTGATTTCAACAGGCAATTGCATAAAATGAAGGAATAATTGCAAGTTTATTTTTTCGCCCTGTGGATTTTTTCACATTTCCGCGGTATAATGGGCGCAAACACACCGCAAAACGGAGGGAGCAGCCCATGGAACTCATCTACCCATCTTACTATCAAACCTTTTCCTGCATCGCGTCGAACTGTCCCGACAGCTGCTGTCACGAGTGGGACGTGCAGGTGGACGCCGACTCCGCCGCCCGGTACCGCAGCATGGAGGGCTCCCTCGGGGACGCCCTGCGGGAACATCTCTACGAGGAGGACGGCGAAACCTACCTGCGCAACGTAAATGGCCGCTGCCCCATGTGGCGTGAGGACGGCCTGTGCCGGATTCAGGCGGAGCGGGGCCACGGTGCCCTGTGTCAGGTGTGCCAGCAGTTTCCCCGGCTGCGCCACGACTACGGCGATTTTGTCGAGCTGGGTCTGGAGCTGAGCTGCCCCGAGGCCGCCCGGATCATCCTGACTGAGCCCATGGAGTGGGTCGCGGAGTCCCTCTCCGGGGGCGAGGCGCCGGAGTACGACGCCGAGGTCATGGCCATTCTGAAGGAAAGCCGCCCCCATGCGCTGGCGCTGCTGGACAATGCCGCCGTGCCCCTCCCCCAGCGGCTGACACTGCTTTTGATGTACGGCTATCATGTGCAGGCCGCCATCGACGGGGCCGAGCTGCTGCCCTTTGATCCGGAGGCCGCGCTGGCAGAAGCGGTACAGTTTGCGGCGGAGGGCGACGCGGAGGCGCTGGCGGAATTCTACCGGAGTCTGGATGTGCTCACCGAGCGTTGGAGCGCCAGACTGGAGCCTTCGGTTTCTCCCGTCTGGGACGAAAAGCTGGCAAAATTCGCCCAATACGCCGTATCCCGCCACTGGTATCAGGCGGTGTCCGACTATGATCTGACGGGCCGGGTGAAGCTGCTCCTGTCCGCCTGCGCGCTGCTTTCCCGGCTGGAGGGCGATCTGATCCAAAACGCCCAGCTTTGGTCCAAGGAGATTGAAAACAGCGGCGAAAACCTCGGAGCCGTCCTCGACGGCGCCTACACCGAGCCCGCCCTGACCGATGCAAACCTGCTGGGGCTCCTGCGCTGAGGGCAGGATGCTGCAAACCGTCGTGCAAATCCTATAAAAATAAATGTTACATTTTGTAATTGTGCCCAATTGTTGCATCCTCAACGTCTTCTTTTTGGATGTAACAGAAAATTTGAAAAAACAGTTGTATCCCGGGCAAAAATAGTGTAAAATAGTACAAGCGAAAAAATGCAAATTAGCGCCCCTTTTTCATCCGGGCATCAATATTTTGGAGGTACTTACAATGAAGAAACCCATTGTTCTCGTGATCATGGACGGCGTCGGCAAGGGCGACGGCGGCAGCGGCGATGCCGTCAAGCTGGCCAACACCCCCACCCTCGACAATCTGTTCGCCACCTGCCCCTACACCTGGCTGAAGGCCCACGGCACCGCCGTCGGTCTGCCCAGCGATGAGGATATGGGCAACTCCGAGGTCGGTCACAACGCCCTCGGCTGC
>JAFWAZ010000143.1 GCA_017507425.1 Oscillospiraceae bacterium
CTGAATCTGGGCGACATGACTTGGGTCAAGTTCATGGGCTTCGACGAGAAGGGCCGTGCAAACTTCAGCCGCCGCGATGCGCTGAAGGAAATGGCTGCCAACAAGTAAAATGCCAAGTGCCCGCTCATTCGAGCGGGCACTTTTTCCACATAGAATCCGTAGGGGACGGCCTGTGTGCCGTCCCGCAGTGCCGGGGCTCAGGTTTTCTGACGAGTTCGGCGAATACGGAAATTGTGGATTTTGGCCCTTTATGGACCAAAATCCACGGGACGGCACGCAGGCCGTCCCCTACAAATCCTCCGTAGATTTTTGATATTGGCAGTGTCGCCATACAGAATCAGAAAAATCGGGCCGAAAGGCCCGATTTTTGCGGTTTATGGAAGCTCTTCAATGTAGACGATGACGTTTTCCAGCATTTGATTGCCGGTGGCGGACTCCATGACGATGTAGCCGATGCGCAGGTGCTGGCCGTCGCCGGTGATGACGCCGCCGCGGGAGCGGGCATTGTGGTAGCCCTGCTGGACGGTGAAATCGGAGTATTCAAAGTGGACGCCGTTCAGGTCGAATTCCTCGGTGTCGTGGCCCTCGGCAGGCATGGGGTGGAAGTTTTCCACATAGCCCTCGACGATCTGGTAGTCGCCCTGCTGATAGGCAACTACAATTTTGTTGTATTGATCCACCTGCTCCGCAACCATCAGCGCACTGATGGCTGCGGATACCGTGATGAAGATGGCAAAGAAAACCAACTCAAAGCCCTTGGGGCGTGCTCTGAGCAGCATGATGATTCCACCAATGACCATAAACAGTGGGATGAATGCATGTCTGTCATACTCCCATGCACATTCATACAAAACAGTTCCCATCAGTCGGCCCTCCTGTATTGCTTATGATTGAATCGATAGACGAGATGCGCCAATCCAATGGCCGAGGCACAGATGGCGGCATAGCCGCAGAGGACGGCGCAGAAGAAGCTGCGCAGATCGATCCAGCCGCCGGTGTCACCGAACAGCGCAGCGACAGCCAGAATCAAGATACCGATGACCCACAGCCAAGGCAGATGCCGTACAAGGGCATTCCGGGCCCTGCAGCACAGATACTGCACCCCGAACATGGCGAGGAAGGACAGGATCACAAAGAGGGGAAGAAGATCGTTTGCTTCGATTTTCATATTGCGCACCTCCTTTTTCTCTATGATATCGAAAAATGGCCCCGGATGCAAGCATTCGGGGCCATTCTTAAGAATTCTTCAGGAATTGGGGTCGGAGATCATGATGTCGATGATCTCCTTGTCAGTCTGGGCCATGCCGTATTTGGCGAGGCGGCCCACATTGCGGATGGTGTTTTCCACACCCTTGGTGACGATGCCGTCGCCGCCGTAGAACTGGGAGCCGTGCTTGTACATCTCCATACCCAGCAGGCCCGCTTCGACAGCAGAGGCGATCTTGGCGGCGCAGGAGGATTTGGCGCCGTCGCAGATGATGCCGGAGTCAATGGCCAGCGCATTGACGATGGTGTGGGCAATCTCCTTGTGCTTACCGCCGTAGAGATAGGTGATGCCCGCGCCGGCGCCCACACCGGCGCTGATGGCGCCGCAGTAGGCGGACAGGCGGCCGATGCCGGTCTTCAGGTGGGTGGTGATCAGATTGGATACAGTGAGGGCCCGGAGCTTCTGTTCGTCGGTGGCGCCCAGCTCCTCGGCGTAGATCAGCACGGGGACGGAGCAGGTGATGCCCTGATTGCCGGAGCCGGAGTTGATGACTACGGGCAGGGAGCAGCCGTTCATTCTCGCGTCGGAGGCGGCGGCGGCCCATGCCTTGGCCCGGACATGGACGTCATTGCCGTAGGAGCGGAGCAGCACCTGACCGATCCGGGCGCCGTAATTGCCCGTCAGGCCCTCTTTCGCGATGGCGAGGTTATACTGGATCTGTCGGTCCAGCGTGGGACGGACATCATCGAGATCGACGCTGTCGGCAAACTCGACGATCTGCTCGATGTTCAGCAGGCTTCGGTCCGTGGCGTAGTTCTGGCCCGCCTCGGTGTAGGGTACATCCCGGAGGATCTCGCCGTTTTTCTCCACACGGATGATATTGGTGTGGTAGCCGGCGATGCGGCAGCGGGCAGAGTCGGAACCGGCGGTTAGGCGGATGTCGATGTCGAAAATGTAGCCGGAGTCGGACTCCCGGATGGGAAAGTCGGCGGATTTCAGATAAGCGGCGATTTTGGCGTGATCGTCGGCGGTGGCATTGGAGATGACCTGCAGCTGGGCGTCCGGATCGCCGACGATGATACCCGCGGCAGCGGCGGCGGCAAGGCCCCGCAGACCGCCGGTGTTGGGAACCACCACGCTCTTGACATTCTTGATGATGTTGCCGCTGACCACGATCTCCGCCTTTTCGGGCAGGGCGCCCAGCTCCCGCCGGGCCACGGCGGCGGCATAGGCCACGGCGATGGGCTCCGTACAGCCCATGGCGGGGAGAAGCTCTTCCTTTAAAATAGAAACATAGGCGTTGTATAAGGTCTTGTCCATGTGTGATACCTCTCTATATGTATTGTAGGGAACGACCTGCGTGTCGTTCCCGGAACGGCACATAGGCCGTTCCCTACAGGCGGTTCTTTCCTACAATTATCAACTGTCAACTGTCAATTGTCAATTAAAAAATCCCGTCTTTCGACGGGATTTTTTGAAATCACTTGGTCAGTAGCTCGGCGATCTGGATGCAGTTGGTGGCGGCGCCCTTGCGGACCTGATCGCCGCAGCACCACAGGCACAGGCCGTTGGGGTCGGTCAGGTCGGGACGGATGCGGCCCACGTAGACGATGTCCTGTCCGGAGGTGTCCAGAGGCATGGGGTACTGCTTGGCGTTCAGGTCGTCCACCAGCTTGACGCCGGGGGCCTTGGCCAGCACCTCGCGGGCTTCTTCCACGGAGACGGGCTTGTCGAAGTGGAGCTGGACGGAGATGGAGTGGCTGCGCATGACGGGGACGCGGACGCAGGTGCAGGAGACATTCAGCTCGGGCAGATGCATGATCTTGCGGCCCTCGTAGTGGAGCTTCATTTCCTCACTGGTGTAGCCATCGACCTGCTCGCCGCCGATCTGGGGGATCAGGTTGTAGGCGATCTGATAGGCAAAGGTCTTGACCTCGGCGGGCTCACCCTTCAGCAGTGCGGCGATCTGATTCTCCAGCTCTGCCATGCCGGCCACGCCGGCGCCGGAGACGGCCTGATAGGTGGAGGCGACCATGCTCTTGATGGGGGAGATGGCGTTCAGGGCGTTGACGGCGGTGCAGGTGATGATGGTGGAGCAGTTGGGATTGGAAATAATGCCTTTGTTGAGCTTCACATCCTCGGGGTTGATCTCGGGAACCACCAAGGGCACGTCGGGGTTCAGACGGAAGGCAGAGGAGTTGTCCACGAAGACGGCACCGGCGGCCACGATGGCGGGGGCCCACTTCTCGGCGATGTCATTCTCGGCGGCGCCCAGAACGATATCCACGCCCTCGAATGCCTCGGCACAGACCTCCTGAATGGTCACTTCCTCGCCCTTGAAGACCAGCTTCTTGCCGGCGGAGCGGGCGGAAGCCAGAGGAACCAGCTTGCCAACGGGGAAATTGCGCTCCTCCAGAATCTCCAGCATCTGCTGGCCGACAGCGCCGGTGGCGCCCAGAATTGCGACAGTGTACAGTTTCATTTTCATTACCTCCAAATGAGAATCAATTATCAGAATCAATACGTAGGGGTCGGCGTCCTCGACGACCCGTCTGGAAAATTTGGCCTCGATGGGCAAATTTTCCAGCATTTACCGAACTGCCGCCTGACGGCGGTTGGGATGTCGAGGACGCCATCCCCTACGGTATCAGGTCGTTCATTACTTGGCAAACTTATCGTACAGCACCTGAATGGAGCGCTTGAAGTCCTTATTCTCCACGCCGAAGATGATGTTCAGCTCGTCGGGGGACTGGGTGATGAAGCGGATGTTGATGCCCGCCTTGCCCAGAGCGCCGAAGAGCTTGCCGGAGATGCCGGGGGTCCTTGCCATGTGGCGGCCGACGGCGGTGACCACAGCCAGCTCGTCGAAGACGGTCAGGGTATCGGGCTGGATCTCCTGCTGGATCTCGGCGAGGATGGTGTAGAGGACGGGCTCGATGTTGTCGGTCTCCACAACCACGGAGACGTTGTCGATGCCGTTGGGGACGTAGACGACGGAGACGTTGTGGCGCTCGTAAATGGTCAGAATACGGCGCAGCAGACCGACCTCGTTGCTCAGACCCCGCTTGCTCAGATGGACGATGGAGAAGTCCTTCTTGCCGGAGATGCCGGTGATGAAGCGGTCCTCCACCAGCTCGGTATTTTCAAAATCCTCCTGGATGATGGTGCCGGGATGGTCGGGGGCGTTGGTGTTGCGGATGTTGACGGGGATGCCCTTTTCCCGGACGGGGAAGATGGTGCCCTCGTGGAGCACCTGGGCGCCGGAGTAGCTCAGCTCCCGGAGCTCGTCATAGGTGACCTGGGGGATGGTCATGGGGTCATCGACGATCCGAGGGTCTGCCATCAGAATGCCGGAGACGTCGGTCCAGTTCTCGTAGACATCGGCGTCCA
>JAFWAZ010000144.1 GCA_017507425.1 Oscillospiraceae bacterium
AATTTGTTGGAAAAGAAATCCTATAAGTATTCCCTCCAGGACGTGGCAGAGCCCAATTTACAGCGGGACATCTACTCCTACGGCACCATCCCCAAGGTGGCCTTTAACCACCGGCGTGTGCCCATGGCCATGCCCGAGGAGATCTGGATCACCGATACCTCCTTACGGGACGGTCAGCAGTCCGTGGAGCCCTACTCCGTGGATCAGATCGTCAACATCTATAAGCTGCTGAGCAAGCTGGGCGGCCCCTACGGCATCATCCGCCAGACCGAGTTCTTCATCTATTCCAAGAAGGACCGTCAGGCCATCGAGAAGTGCATGGAGCTGGACCTGAAGTTCCCGGAGATCACCTCCTGGATCCGGGCCAGCAAGAAGGACTTCCAGCTGGTGAAGGACCTGGGCATCAAGGAGACGGGCGTGCTGGTCAGCTGCTCGGACTACCACATCTTCAAGAAGATGAACATGACCCGTCAGCAGTGCCTGGACCACTACCTGGGCGTCATCAAGGACGCCTTCGATGCGGGCGTCATCCCCCGCTGCCATCTGGAGGACATCACCCGGGCCGATTTCTACGGCTTCGTGGTGCCCTTCGTCAATGAGCTCCAGGCCCTGAGCAAGGAGGCGGGCATCCCCGTCAAGATCCGGGCCTGCGACACCATGGGCTACGGCGTTCCCTACACCGAGGCCGCCATGCCCCGGTCCGTGGCCGGTATCATCTACGGCCTGCAGCACTACGCCGACGTGCCCAGCGAGTGCCTGGAGTGGCACGGCCACAACGATTTCTACAAGGCCGTCGCCAACGCCTCCACCGCATGGCTCTACGGTGCCTGTGCCGTCAACTGCTCCCTGCTCGGCATCGGCGAGCGGACCGGCAACGTGCCCCTGGAGGCCATGGTCTTCGAGTACGCCTCCCTGCGCGGCTCCCTGGACGGCATGGACACCACCGTCATCACCGAGATCGCCGATTTCTTCAAGAAGGACATCGGCTACGACATCCCGCCCATGACTCCCTTCGTCGGCTCCGCCTTCAACACCACCCGTGCAGGCATCCACGCCGACGGCCTGATGAAGGACGAGGAGATCTACACCATTTTCGACACCAAGAAGATCCTGGGCAAGCCCGCCGCCGTCCAGATCAGCAAGACCTCCGGCCTGGCCGGTATCGCCTACTGGATCAACGGCACCTACGGCCTGACGGGCGAGGATATGGTCAGCAAACGCGACGATCTGGTCATTCAGATGAAGGAGCTCATCGACGCCGAATACGAGGACGGCCGTCAGACCGTCATGACCGACCGTGAGCTGGACGAGATGATCCAGAGATTGGCCCCCGGCCGCTACCAGATGAAGTAAGGAGGCGCAGCCATGAAAAATTACAAGAGCATTTCCCTGGCAGATCAGGTATTCGAAAAGCTGGAGAATGACATCATCCAGGGCGTCTATCCCCGGGGCGAGCTGCTGACCGAGCTGAAGCTGGTGGAGCAGCTGGGCGTCAGCCGCACCCCCATCCGGGAGGCCCTGCGCCGTCTGGAGCAGGAGCGCCTGATCGAGGACACCGGCAAGGGCAGCCGGGTCCTGGGCATCACCATGGAGGACCTGGAGGACATCATGAACATCCGCCAGCGGATCGAGGGTCTGGCCGCCTACTACGCCACCGTGAACCTGACCCCCGATGGTCTGAAGGAGCTGACCCACATCGTCGACCTGCAGGAATTCTACTTCTCCAAGCGGGACAAGGAGCACCTGCGCCAGGTGGACGACGCCTTCCACGACATGATCTGCGAGCTGAGCAAGCGCAGCGTCATCTCCGACACCCTGGTCCCCCTGATGCGCAAGACCCGCCGCTACCGCCGGATCGCCATCGACAACTGGGACCGCACCACCGACACCACGAAGCAGCACAAGGCGATTTTCCAGGCCATCGCCTCCGGCGACGCGAAGCTGGCCGAGGAGCTGACCACCAAGCACATCATCCATGCCAAGGAGCATATGATCGGAGGAAACGATTGATATGGGAATGACCATTGCACAGAAGATC
>JAFWAZ010000145.1 GCA_017507425.1 Oscillospiraceae bacterium
ATGCGCCACCACTTCGACAAGTTCGGCGGCAACCTGGGCACCAACGGCTGCGTGGCCTGGTCCTTCGACAAGAAGGGCGTCCTCGTCATCGACAACTCCGAGGAGGAGCTGGACGAGGAAGAGGTCATGATGGACGCCATGGACGCAGGCGCCGACGACTTTGAGGCCGACGGCGACGTGTTCACCATCTACACCCTGCCCGACGACTTCAACGACGTGGTCGCAAACCTGAGCAAGTACACCTTCGTCTCCGCCCAGATCGAGATGGTCCCCCAGAACTACCAGCCCCTTTCCGAGGAGCAGGCCGTTATGATGCAGAAGCTCATCGACACCATGGAAGATGATGACGATGTGCAGAACGTCTGGCATAACTGGGAGGAGTAAGTTCACCCTATAAGTTCCGTATTAACACGAAAACGCCCTCCATTTTTCAATGGAGGGCGTTCAATTATTTAATTTTTACTTGTCGATGACGATGCTGGCGGCGCCGCAGATGCCGGCGTCGTTGCCCAGCTCGGCCAGAGCGAACTTGATGCCGCGGATGCCGGGCCATGCGTACTTGACGAAGTAGGACTGGACGCGGTCGAGCAGGAAGGAGCCTGCCTTGGAGACACCGCCGCCGATGATGAAGATCTCGGGGTCGATGACGGCCGCGGTGGCTGCCAGAGAGTAGCCCAGATAGTCGCAGAACTTGTCAAAAATCTGATCTGCTGCCGCGTCGCCGGCCTTGGCGGCATCGACAACGTCCTTGGCGGTCACAACCTCAAGATCCCGCAGGGTGGTGGGGGTATCCGTCTCGGTCAGGAGCTTCTTAGCCATGCGGACCAGACCGGTGGCGGAGGAGAACTGCTCCACGCAGCCCACTGCGCCGCAGCCGCAGGGCTGCTCGATCTCATCATCCACATGGATGTGGCCCACCTCGCCGGCAGCGCCTCTGGTGCCGGTGATGACCTTGCCGCCCACGATGATGGCCGCGCCGACGCCGGTGCCGATGGGTACGACGACCACGTTCTTGTAGCCCCGGGCGCCGCCTCTCCACATCTCGCCGAGGCCTGCGACATTGACGTCGTTGCCGCCCCGGGCGGGGAAGCCGGTCAGCTCCGTCAGCTCCTTGGCCACGGGCTTGTTGACCCAGTCCAGATTGGCGGGGCACACAGCCACACCGTCCTCGGTCACGGGGCCGGGGGTACCGAAGCCGACGCCGGTGACGTCTTCTCTGGCAATGCCCTTTTCCTCCAGCTTCTTCGCGATGGCATCCGCAATATCCGGAAGGACATGGGAGGATGCATCCTCTCTGCGGGTGGGAATCTGCCACTTATCCAGAAGCTCACCGTCCGTGGTGAAAAGACCCAACTTGACAAAGGTTCCGCCGATGTCAACACCAAAGCAATACTTCATAATTTTCCACCTTCCTGATCATGTGATCGATGCCCGTCTGTGCCGGACAACCTAATTTGCAGGGTACTGTTTTATTGTATCAAAGGTACCAAATGAAGTCAAGCAAAACAGCAAAATACCGTCATTTTGCTGCAGTGACGGGATTCTTTCTTGACTTTCCGGGGGCTTTGATGTATCATAATCAATACAATTAACACCATTAACAACTTTTCCCAAAATGGATCGGTACCATGGCAGAACGAAACCCCGATCTTCGTCAGGCACTGATTCCGGCCGGCAATCGAGGAAATCAGGCCGCAGGGGCATACAGGACTTTTCCCTGCGCAGCGCCGCGGAGGCTTGCAATGTTTCCTTCGATGTGCCATACCCTGAACCGGGAATTTGACATTCTGTAACACCACAAAAATGAAAGGGGTATCCCCATGGAACGAATTTACAAGACCGTAGACGACAGCCGCGTGGAGACTGTCTATCTGATCCGTCCCACCCATCTGAACGGCGCGAACCGGCTTTTCGGCGGCATTCTGATGCAGTGGATCGATGAGGCCGCCGGCATCGTGGCCAAGCGGCACTGCGGCGGCAACGTGACCACCGCCTCGGTGGACAACCTGACCTTCCTCCACGGCGCTTACCAGAACGACATGGTCGTCATCAAGGGCAAGCTGACTTGGGTGGGCAAGACCTCCATGGAGGTCTGTGTGGACACCTATGTGGAAAATCTACAGGGCGACCGGCACCGGATCAACAATGCCCACTTCATGATGGTGGCGCTGGACGAAAACGACAAGCCCATGCAGGTGCCCGGTCTGAAGCTTCAGACCGAGGACGAGCATCTGGCATGGAGCCACGGCGAGGAGCGCCGCCGGATCCGGATACAGCGGCTGAAGGACAAGCTGGACGGGATCTGAGGTACCGCCATGGAATACGAGCTGGTACATGAGATCAAAAATTCCTGCCCCAACAACCAGATGCGGGACATTTTCATCGAGGAAGTCGAAACCGACGATCCCGTGGCCCTCGTCCGGGAGCGGCTCGGCGGCGAGCCCGATGAGCTGGCTGTAGAGCAGCGCAGGGACGGCGTGACGGTTTTTGCCCTCCGGGACGGGCTGCGGCACGTGTTCACCTTTACAGTATAACAATGCGACAAAATCCCATGGCATTTTTTGACAGTGCCATGGGATTTTTGGTTAATTTATGGGTTGAATTTATCGGTAAGCTGTGATACGATATCGTTGTATCGATATGGGTGTCATTGCGCCCGTTCGATGCCGCTATCCCCCAATGAAGGAGAACAAATTTTATGGCACATCCCCATACCATCGCAGTGGCCGGCAAGGGCGGCGTGGGTAAAACCACCACCTGCGGCATGCTGATCGACTACCTGTGCAAGAAGAACCGGGGCCCCGTTCTGGTGGTGGACGCCGACGCAAACAGCAACCTCAACGAGGTTCTGGGCGTGGAGGTGGAGACCTCTCTGGGTCAGATCCGGGAGGAGATCGCACAGGCCGAGCTCAAGGGCACCATTCCCGCCAGCATGACCAAGGCCGACTACGCGGATTTCAAGTTCAACTCCGCCCTCATCGAGGACGACGATTTCGATATGCTGGTCATGGGCCGGACCCAGGGCAAGGGCTGCTACTGCTTCGTCAACGGCCTGCTGCAGCGGCTGATGGACAAGTACGCAAACAACTACTCCTACGTGGTCATGGACAACGAGGCCGGACTGGAGCACGTGGCCCGCGGCACCCTGCCCCACGTGGACACCATGCTGCTGATCTCCGACTGCTCCCGCCGGGGCGTTCAGGCTGTGGCACGGCTGGCCGAAATGATCAACGAGATGGAGCTCAATCCCACCCAGATGGGTCTGATCATCAACCGGGCCCCCAATGGCGTCCTCAGCGACGGCGTCAAGGCCGAGATCGACAAGCACGGCCTGAAGCTCATCGGCGTGCTGCCTCAGGACGAGGCCGTCTACCAGTGCGACTGCGACGGCGAGCCCTCCGCACGTCTGCCCGAGAACAACCCCGTGAAGACCGCTCTGCGCGGCATCATGCAGTCCCTCGGACTGTAAAATCAGTTGATTTTAGATATAAGATACGAGATATGAGATATGAGATATGCGCTGACAGGCAGATATCTTGTCTCCCTATCTTATATCTCATATCTTTTATCTCATATCTAAGCATATAAAACAATCATACTTAAGGAGGATATCTACTATGTCTTTCGAACCCAAGAAGCAGGCATACAGCGCACGGATCAACGCCGTGACCCTGGGCACCGGTGACAAGGCTATCGTCATCGGCGGTCAGAATGTACTGCCC
>JAFWAZ010000146.1 GCA_017507425.1 Oscillospiraceae bacterium
AAGTGCGACGAGCTGGGCAACCTGAACAACTGGTGGACCAAGGCCGACGAGCGGAAGTTCCAGAAGAAGGTCAACGCCATGATCAAGCAGTTCGACGGCATCGAGCTGCCCTGGGGCGTCTGCAACGGCAAGTTCACCGTCAGCGAGAATATCGCCGACAACGGTGGCATGGCCGTCACGCTGGACATCATGTCTCACTCCGAGGGTGTTTCCTTCGAGGAGTACTTCACCAACTGGGCCCGGGTCTGGTGCCAGAAGGCAAAGCCCGAATACCAGAAGCTCCTGCTGCAGGTGGACGTCCACGGCCCCGCCTATCTGCGCGCCAATATGCCTCCCCGGAACTTCCCCGAGTGGTACGAGACCTTCGGCGTGAAGAAGTCCGACAAGATGTATCTGGCTCCCTCCAAGCGCATCGTGATCTGGTAATCATTCTATTTTTCGCAAAAGCGGGGTGCTTCAGCACCCCGTTTTTGCGTTTGTCACAGCAAATCTCACAGGAGGTGCACAATACCATGAAAATCGGTTTTTCCAAAAGGGATATCACCCCGCCGCCCGGGGTCGTGCTGGGCGGCTATGCCGGTTATCGCCCCTGCGGCGGCGTCCACGATCCCCTTTTCTGCAGGGCCGTGGTGCTGGAGCAGGAGGGCGAACGCTTCTGTCTGGTGTCACTGGATCTTGCCTGCGTGGATGAAAGCCTGTACCGCCGGATCGGAGGGGCCGTTTCCTCTCTGGGGATCCAGCCGGAGCATCTGATCGTCTGTGCCATCCACAGCCACGCCGCGCCCCACGGCGTCATCGCCGGGGAGGGGCCGCTGACCGCGGTGAACTGCTCCGCGCAGGAGGGCGCCCCGGAGTTTCTGGGCTACATGGAGGAGCTTGTCCGCAAAGCGGCAGCGGCATGCCGCACCGCCTGCGAAAATCTGGAGCCTTTCCTGATCCGTACCGCCAAGGGCGCCACTCCTCCCGTGGGCTCCGAGCGGCACACCGGTGCAGCGCCGGGAGGCGATCTGACGGTGATCCAGTGCAGGACGGAAAGTGGGAAGCTGCTGACCCTCGCCAATTTCCCCTGCCATCCCACCGTCCTCGGCCCCGACAATCTGCTGGCTTCCGCAGACTTCACCGCCGGCATCGAGGCGCTGATCGGCGGCGATCTGGCGGTATTCCTCAACGGCGCCGCCGGCGACATCAGCACCCGTTTCACCCGGCGGGAATCCTCCTTCGACGAATGCGCCCGGATGGGCCGCATCGCGGCAGAGCACATCCGCGCCGCCATCAAGGGGCTGCCCTTTTCCCAGCCGGAGCCCCTGCGGGGCATCCACACCACGGTTTCCCTGAAGCCACGGCCCATAGAGCCGCTGGAAACCGCCGAAGCAGCCCTCCGGGAGCACACCGCCCGATGGGAGAGCGCCAAGGCCGCAGGCGCCGACGCCCAATCTCTTCGGCTGCTGAAAACCTATGTGGAGGGTGCTTGGGTGAATCTGGAATTCGCCAAATCCATGGCGGGCATCCATCGGCTCGATCTGCCGGTGACGGTCTTCCGCTTCGCCGGTCTGGACTTCGCCGCCATCCCGGGAGAGCTCTACTCCACATTGCAGCCCGAGGGGCTTTCCGTCATCGCCTACGCCAACGGCTATTTCCGCTACATCTGCCCGGAGGAAGCCTACGACGCCAACCAGTATGAAGCCATGGCCGCCATCCTCGCCCGGGGCGAGGGCGAGCGGCTGATCGGCAGCATCCAGCAGCTGCGCCGCCGGCTCCAGTAAGCATAAAAAAGGCCCGGAATTGGAACTCCAATTCCGGGCCTTTTCCGTTACACCGTAATCTCGATCTGGTTGTCCTCCAGCGCCACGACACAGCTTTCATAATAGCCGTCACCGGTGGTTCTGGGGCCGCTGATGACCCGGTAGCCGTCCGCTTTCAGCCGCCGGGTCAGCGCATCCACGGCCTCTTTGCTGCCCACGCTGAACGCAATGTGGGCATAGCCCGTGCGGCTGAGGGTCTTTTCGGCATCCTCCATACCGGGCTTGTGCATGAGCTCCAGCCGGGCGCCGTCCCCAAAGGTCAGGAAGTAGGAGCGGAAGCCGGTTTTGAGGTTGTGGTAGCCGTCGTTGGACGCCGCCTGAAAATAGGTGACGAAGAACTCCCGCGCCTTCTCGAGATCGGTTACATACATGGCAATGTGTTCGATCCGCACGGTTATCCCCCTCTCCCGATCAGGTACGCCCGGCAGGGGGCGCCGTCGCTGCCCGACAGATTCAGGGGCGCGGCGCTGAGGAAATAGCGTCCCTCCGGGATATTGTCCAGAACCACGCCCTCCAGCAGGGCGATGCCCCGGCGCAGGAGGGTCAGATGCACCGCCATGGGGGCATCCTCCGGGCCCACGGACTGGCTCTCGTTGCCAAGCAAGCAGATGCCCGATTCCGCGAAGACATCTGCCGCTCCGGCGGTAACGGTGGCCTTTCCCGCGATCAGGATGCGCCCGGCACCATCCGCTTTGGCAAGGATACATTTTGCATCTTCAGCTTCCACACTGCCCTCATGCCGGGCCACATGGCACTCGCCCACGAAGACGTCCAACGGCATCTGCTCCACGGTCTTTCCGTTCCCGAGGAAATGGAAGGGCGCATCGATGTGGGTGCCGTTGTGGGCGCACATGGAAAAGGCGGTCAGATTGTAGACGTCTCCCCGGTCGGTGGCGCTGAGACGCTGCCGCTCCGGCTTCGGGTCGCCGGGGTAGACCGCGCAGGAGAAGACCTCCTGAGAAATGTCGTAGAGTTTCATGTCAGACCTCCAGTCGGCGGGTGGATTTTGCCATATGCCATGCGCTGTAGGCGGCTGTGAGCAGCTCCGTCAGGAGCATGGCGTACCAGATGCTGTCCGCACCGGCCACGGCGGGGAGCACCAGAATGAGGGCGCCGCTGATGACCACGCCCCGGGCCAGCGATGCGGTCATGGCGAGGTTCGCCTGCATCATGGCCTGAAAATAATAGGTGGCGAAGACATTGAAGGGCAGCAGCAGGAAGGAAACGCCGTAGATGCGCAGGATCGCCGGAGCGATTTCGGCCACGGCAGGGGTGGGCGTCATGAAAAAGTTCAGGATCTGCTCCGGGAACAGCAGCATCACCGCCGTCCAGAAGACGCCCATGACCGCGCTTGTCGCCAAGCCGTATTTCAGGCACCGGCGGATGCGGTCCGGCTGGCCCGCGCCGTAATTCTGGGAGATGATGGGCTGGGCCGCCTGTCCCGCGCCGTAGGCGAGGCACTGGGCAAAGGGCATGACCTGCGCGAGAACGCCGTAGACCGACAGGGCGTCGGAGCCCAGATGGCCCATGATCTGCCGGTTGAAGAGGATGCCGATGATGCCCATGGCGAGGTCGGTGACGGCGGTGGAGCAGCCGTTGAGGGTGATGGCGCCGAGCTTTCGCAGGACACCCGTGGGCCGGACAAGGCGCAGGGTATTTTTCTTCCCGAAAAAGTGGAAGAGCATGACGAAGATGCCGACGTACTGCCCCGCTGCCGTGGCAAGGCCCGCGCCGGCGATGCCCATATCCAGCACAAAAACGCAGACATAGTCGCCCACGCAGTTGAAGGCACCCCCCGCCAGCACCGCAGCGGTGGCGAGGTCGGGATTGCCGTCGTTTCGCAGGTAGGCGGACAGGATGTTGCTGAAGACACAGCAGGGAATGGCAAAGAGGATGGGCTTCAGGTACAGCTTCGCAAGGTGCAGCATTTCCTCATCCGCGCCGAAGAAGCAAAACAGCTCCTCCTGAAATACGCCGATGACCACCATAGCGGCGGTGGAGAGGGCCACGCCGTAGAGCAGGGACAGGGTGAAATATTCCTGCGCCTCCTCTTCCCTGCCGCTTCCCCGGCAGGCGGCGAAGAGCACCGAGCCGCCGATGCCCGCGAGCAGTCCCAGACAGAAGATGATGCTCCACAGGGGGCTGAACACCGCCAGCGCCGCGCTGCCGATGGGGCCGTGGTACTGGCCCACCATCATGGCGTCCACCACACCGAAGATCGATGCCACCATGGCGCTGCCCGAGGCGGCAGCCAGATATTTGAAATAAATGGGGCGGATATCGCCCCGAAGCAAGTCCATAGAGTCTTTCGCGCGCAAGGGTCAGGCTCCCTCCTTTTGGATTTCTACCGCTATTTTAGCGTTTCCGGAGAGATTTGTAAACAGGCTTGGCGGCAAAAAAGAAAGGGGGAAGCATCGCTTCCCCCTCAGACTGTCAAAAAAGCCTCGCAGAGTTTGCCGCGTCAGCGGCAAATAGAATCAAAATCATTTTCTGTCGGGGCGTGTACCTGACAGAAAATACTTCTCAGGCTGCAAGTGTGCGAGTTGTGCGCCCTTGGCGCACAAGGAGTGCGCGCAGCAGACTGCAAAAAACTGGCAAAAAAGGCCAGAGGCCTTTTTCGCCAAGCTAAGGGGGAAGCATCGCTTCCCCCTTTCCGGATGGGTTTGATCAGATCCAGCGCTGGACGGCGTCGCAGAGCAGCTGGGCGCAGCCCTCCACGGCCCGGTCGTAATAGGCCGTGAACCGCCCGTCGGCGACGTACATCATGGCGATGCCCCGGTGCATCTGGGCAGAATATTTGGGATTTGCCAACGTCAGCCACTGTCTGTGGAGCTGGGCGATTTCCTTTGCTTCCTCACTGTCTGCGCCGGCATTCGCCTTCACAGCGGACTCCAGACGGCTGAGGATCTCAGCCTCCAGCGTCTGCCACCGGGCAAATTCCTCCTCGGTCAGGTGCATCATCTGCCGGTTGGCGGCGTCCACCTGTTCCCTGCCGTATTTCTGCCGGGCTTCGGCGCCGTATTTGTCTTCGTTTTCCCGGAGCAGTTCTTCTTTCAATGCCCGGAATTTTTCTCTGTCGCTCATCGTTTCTTCTCCTTTCAAGTGTCGGATGGTCTGCTGCACCGTCCGGATCAGCGCCTCGGTCTGACTTTTCCGATCCTCCAGTGCCTGCAGGTGCTCCTCCATGGCCGTCAGCATATCGAAATCCTTTTCATACAGGATTTTCTGAATGGTTTTCAGCTCGAAGCCCCGCTGGCGGTAGAAGAGGATCTGCTGCAGCAGCATCACCTTTTCCGCCCCGTAGCAGCGGTAGCCGCCCTCCGTCACCCGGTCGGGCTTCAGCAGGCCGATCTCGTCGTAATAGCGCAGTGTGCGGGTGCTGACCCCCGCCAGCCGGGACAGCTCCCGGATGCCGTATTCCATGGACTCACCTCCTGAGAACAGGATAACACTTGACGCCGCGTCAATGTCAAGGACTTTTTTCATTTTATTTCTTTACCGGCTGTCTGTCAATAAAAAACCACGGCTTTCGCCGTGGTTTCAGGCTGTAGAAAAAGCCTCGCAGAGTTTGCCGCGTCAGCAGCAAATAAAATCAAAATCATTTTCTGTCGGGGCGTGTACCTGACAGAAAATACTTCTCAGGCTGCAAGTGTGCGAGTTGTGCGCCCTTGGCGCACAAGGAGTGCGCGCAGCAGACTGCAAAAAACTGGCGAAAACCACGGCTTTCGCCGTGGTTTTTTTCGGTTATTCAGCGGAGAAATTGTCCTTGTCCACTGCGCAGAGGGGGCACTCGAAGTCGTCGGGGAGATCCTCCCACTTGGTGCCGGGGGCAATGCCGCCCTCGGGGTAGCCCTGAGTCTCGTCGTATTCCCAGCCGCAAACGTCGCAAATATATTTCATAGTGATTACCTCCGTGTGTATTTTTTGTATTTTTGATGGCTTTATACTACCACGGAAAGCGAAATCATTCTGTGACTTTCTCACAAACAAAAAGCGGCGGCACGCAGGCCGCCCAACATAAACATCATATCACATCTGAATGCCTCTGTAAATGCTCCGTTTCTCCAAACTTTTGCCCATTCTTTTATGGAAGATCCCATCTTGTAAAATCCACAGAAGCGCTGTAATATGAAAGTACCACAAAGGAGTGAGTCCAATGTACAAGTAAATCTCTAAACTACAGAAAGAGAGGTTACGTAAAATGCTGGAGCCCAACAACTGCATGAAGTGACCCCTGATGCGTCGGTATCATTCGCCGGCAAAATCAGGGGTCACTTCTTTTGCAGGGACACCCCGGTTGGGGTGTCCCTGTTTTATGCTCCGGTGCGCCGCAAAAAGGGCGGCCCGAAAGGGCCGCCCTCTGCGATTTGGGAGCTTACTGTTTCAGATGTGTACAATGCCGGACCACACGTGTTTTACTCGTCTGTCGACACGCACAAGCTGCGACAGTTTACTTGTCGGCGTTGCCGACTTACTTGTTATAAGTGCGGTACAGGAAGGTGACGACCTGTGCGCAGTCCAGATCCTTCATCGTTGTCACAC
>JAFWAZ010000147.1 GCA_017507425.1 Oscillospiraceae bacterium
AATGACCGCACTGGAGGCAGGCATCTGCTTTGACTCCCAGCTTGGTGTAGTGGTTGGCGGCGATGTCATCCCCCGCCAGGGCCAGATCGTAATATTTGTTCACCAGACCGATGTCGATTCCCGCGGGACAGGGCTGGCAGTGGTTGCAGTAGACGCAGGTTCCGGTGATGGTGTCGGCGGTGAAGGTGCCGATGACGGAATAGTCCTTCTCCTCATCGGTGGCCTCCAGGAATTTCAGCACCTGTTCCAGATGCTCCATGGTCTGCACACCGGGAACGGCCACCAGCACGCCGGGCCGGTCGATGGCATACTGCAGGCACTGGTTATGAGTCAGCGCCTGACCGAAGGGGGATTGATCCGCCGTCAGAAGCTGTCCGGCGAAGAAGGGCTTCATGACGGAGATGCCCACTCCCTCGGTCTCGCACCGTCGGAACAGGTCGAACCGCTCCTGCACGGAGCCGATGCCGTACTCATCGCCCTTTTCAAAGTCATAGGCCGGGTTGATGGAGAACATCATCATATCGATCAGGCCGGTATCGAGGATGCGACCCGCAACGGAAGGGGTATGGGAGGAGAAGCCGATGTGGCGCACGATGCCCTTGGCTTTCAGTTCCTTTAAGTAATCCAGAACGCCGATTTCGATGAGCTTGTCGAAATCTTCATCCTCATCCACACAGTGCAGGAAGCCGAAGTCCACATAGTCGGTGCCCAACTGCTCCAGTTCCCAGAGGAAGGTCTTTTGGATGGTGTCAAAATCCCGGCACCAGCCGTATTCGCCGTTCTCGTCGTAGACGGCACCGAAATGCACCTGCAAAAACACCTGCTCCCGGCGGCCTGCAATGGCCCGGCCCGCAGGGGCATAGGTGGCACCGGCGGTACACATATCGAAAAAGTTGATGCCGTGGTCGATGGCCTTGCGGACAATGGCTTCGATCTCGTCCACAGGGGTGGTGCCGATGCCGCCGAAGCCCAGACCCAGAACACCGAATTTCTCCGTTCCATTTCCGTGGGGAAGCTGTCTGTATTCCATGATTATTCCTCCGTTATTAAGTCATGCTGAATATCTTTCGGGGGTATTGTGTTACGCCCCAAGCCAATCAGTCAGAATGTTTACATTCCGTTTCTGTTGTCCGAATTCCATAACTGTCATGGGTCGTCCTCCAAAACCGGCAGACGGAACAGCCGGATCGTATTTTCAGCGGTTGCCTGCTCCACTTCGTCAGCTGAAATGCCCTTCAGCTCCGCAATTCTCCGGATGACTGCCGGGAGGATCAGCGAGGAGTTTCGGGTCCGGCGCAGGAGCTTTGGCTGGATCACATCCTTGCAGTAGGGCAGGATGAAGGGCGCGTCGGTTTCGAGCAGAATGCGCTCCAGAGGAATGTGCGGGATCGCTCCCCACAGCTCCTGCGTCCGTTCCTCCTGCTGGAGAACAGATCCGCCGATCCCGATGTGGTATCCCAGCTTCAGATACTGCTCTGTAATCTCTTTGGAGCCATAGAAGCAGTGGATCACGCCGCCCAGCTTTCTGGCCGGATGCATTCTCAGGATCCGGAGGGCATCTTCGTGAGCATCCCGGACATGGAGGATTACAGGCTTCTTTTTCTTCCACGCCAGATTCAGTTGGTAGATAAACCAAATGTGTTGTTTCAGCCGGTGCTGTTCCTCACGCTTGTAGTGATAGTCCAGACCGATTTCGCCGATGGCGATCACGCCGGGCGTATTCGCATATGCATCCAGTTTATGCCGGTCAGACCAGGTTTCAAAAATGGATCTGGTGGGATGTACCCCGACGGCCGGAAAGATCCGCCCCGGATACTGCGCCGCAAGCTCCAGCACCTCCCCGCAGGACTGCAGACTCACCCCCGGCTCAATGAAATAACGGATATCGGCTTTCTCCATCTCCTGCATCAGTTGAGGCAATTCGCCCTCTTTGAGGGCATATCCTTCCACGCCATATGACAAATACCGAAATGGTTTCTTGTAGGCGTTATTGTTGTAATGTGCGTGGGAATCGATGATCATGGATATCCCTCCTTCCTTGTTTCTATGATAATTCCTTCCCGGAGATGTGTCAATTGTGGGTTTTATATCCCATTAGGGTATACCCTAATGACATAAATGAAACAGGCCTATCTTGAGGTGTATGAAGCAATTAGCAAAGGCTCTTTCAACAGACATTACGATGCCGATACGGTCTTTTTCGTCAAGCTCAAAGGAGGCTTCCATCCGGAAGCCTCCTTCGTTTTAGCTGTCTTACTCCTCTGAGAAGTTATCCTTGCCCACCATGCACAGGGGGCACTCGAAGTCTTCGGGGATGTCTTCCCAGCGGGTGCCGGGGGCGATGCCGCCCTCGGGATAGCCCTCAGTCTCGTCGTATTCCCAGCCGCAAACGTCGCAGATATATTTCATAAGTTGTTCCTCCCTGGTTTTGAAGTAGTGTTTGTTTTTCTTTGTAGCTTTATTCTAGCACAGGCAGAACGCGGATTCTGTGACTTTCTCACGGATGGAAAAGGGATTGCAACTTTTTCCCGGAGATGTTATCATAACCCCAAAACCAACGGGAGGAGATCATCATGTCCAATTACAGCATCCATTTCAGCCCCACCGGGGGTACGAAGAAGGTGGCCGACATTCTGACCCGGGCCCTTGGGGGCGCGTGGCAGGAGGTCGATCTGTGCCGAGAGAACGAAGCGATGACCCTGACGGGGGAGGATCTATGTCTGGTGAGTGTCCCCTCCTACGGCGGGCGGGTCCCCGCGGTGGCCGTGGAGCGGCTGCGCCGGATCCGCGGCGGCGGAGCCAAGGCCGTCCTCGTCTGCGTGTACGGCAACCGGGAGTGGGACGACACCCTGACGGAGCTGCAGGATGTGCTGGAAGAGCTGGGCTTCGTGTGCGCGGCGGCGGTGGCTGCCGTGGCGGAGCATTCCATGTTCCGGCAGTACGCCGCAGGCCGTCCCGACGCCGACGATGCCGCCGAGCTGACCGGTTTCGCCGGAAAGCTCCGGGAGAAGCTGGAGTGCGGCGTTTTCGGCCCCATCGAGATGCCCGGCAAGCACGGGGACTACAAGCCCTTTGGCGGCGGTGCCTTCAAGCCCGAGGCCACGGGCGGCTGCACCGGCTGCGGCATCTGCGCCGAACGATGCCCCGTGGGTGCCATCGATCCCGAAAAGCCGCAGACTGTGGACAGGGACAGGTGCATCAGCTGTATGCGCTGCATCGCCCTTTGCCCCGCCAATGCCCGGGCCGTGGATGCCAATGTGGTGGCCGCCGTGGCCCAGCGGCTGGAGCCGCTGCTGGGCGGACATAAGGAGAATCACCTGTATCTGTAACGAAAGAAGCCGCCGGATCACCGGCGGCTTTTGCCTTATTCCACTTCATGCAGCCATGTATGGATGCCGCCGAATTCCTTGACATGGGCATCCCCCAGCTCAGACAAAACTGCAGATGCCTGCCTCGGCGAATAAGAATTCACCGATCCATACCGCAGGCCAGCGCCTTTTCCACCAAGGCCCGGTCGTTCATGACGGTGTCGTAGAACCGGAAGCCGCCGGCGAAGTTGTAGGCTTCGAAGCCGTATCCCTCCAGAATCCGGGTGGCGATGTAGCTGCGCAGGCCGCTCTGGCAGATGACATAGACGGGCTTGCCCGTTTCGATCTCGCCGATTCGCTCCCGCAGCTCGTCCACGGGGATGTTGCGGAAGCCCTCGATGTGGCCCCGGCGGTACTCGCCCTCGGTCCGGGTGTCCAGCAGGGTGACGCTGCCGTCCCGGGGCAGATCGGCAGCATCCGACAGATGCCACTGCTTCAGCCCCTTGGAGATGTTGTCGATGAGGAAGCCCGCCATGTTCACCGGATCCTTGGCCGAGGAATAGGGCGGCGCATAGGCAAGATCCAGATCCTTCAGCTGGGTTGCCTTCATCTGGGCATGGATGGCGGTGGCCAGCACGTCGATGCGCTTGTCCACACCCTCGTAGCCCACGATCTGGGCACCCAGGAACCGGTAGGTTTTCTTTTCAAAGACCACCTTCACGGTCATCAGCTTGCCGCCGGGGTAGTAGCCCGCGTGACTCATGGGGGACAGGATCACCGTATCCACATCCAGCCCGGACTTTCGGGCTCTCGTCTCATTGATGCCCGTGGAGGCGGCGGTCATGTCGAAAATCTTGATGACGGAGCTGCCCTGACTCCCCAGATACCGGCTGTCCCCGCCGCAGATGTTGTCGGCGGCGATGCGGCCCTGCTTGTTGGCGGGGCCCGCCAGAGCGATGAGGGCATCCTCACCGGTGACATAGTGCTTCACCTGCACGGCATCGCCCACGGCGTAGATGTCGGGGACGGAGGTCTCCATCCGGTCATTGACCAAAATGCTGCCCTTCATGCCGAGCGCCAGCCCTGCAGCCTTGGCAAGCTGAGACTCCGGGGTCACACCGATGGCCAGCACCACCAGATCCGCATGGATGGGCGGATTGTCCTGCAGCAGCACCTCGATGCCGCCGTTTTTCTCGGCAAACCCCGCCACGCTGTGGCCCAGAGCCAGCTGTACGCCGTGCTTGCGGACCTCGGCGTGGATGAAGGCGGCCATGTCGGCATCGAAGGGATTCATCAGCTGCTTCGGCCGCTGGACGATGGTGACCTCCAGCCCCAGCTCCCGCAGATTCTCCGCCACCTCCAGACCGATGAAGCCGCCGCCCACCATGACGGCGGACCTGGGCTTGTTTCGGTCGACGAATTCCTTGATCCGGAAGGTGTCCTCCACAGTCCGCAGGGTGAAAAGCCGATCGCTGTCCATCCCGGGCAGGTCAGGCCAGAGGGGCTTTGCGCCCGGGGACAGGAGGAGCTTGTCATAGGATTCTTCAAAAACGGCACCCGTTTCCAGATTTTTCACGGAAACGGTCTTTTTTTCGGGATGGATGGCGGTGACCTCGTGGCGGACCTTCATATGGATCCGGAACCGCCGGAAGAAGCTCTCCGGGGTCTGGAGGGTCAGTTCCTCCGGATCCTCGATGACGCCGCCGATGTAATAGGTCAGGCCGCAGTTGGCGTAGGAGATGTAGCCCGAGCGCTCAAACACCACGATCTCGGCCTGCTCGTCCAGTCTGCGGATCCTGGCAGCTGCCGTGGCTCCGCCCGCCACGCCGCCGACGATCACAACTTTCATGTTCACTCCACCTTTCCACGATAGGCGGCGATGCCGCCGATGTTGGTCACATTGCGATAGCCCATCTGCCCCAGCCGCTGCACCGCCTGACGGCTCCGGCCGCCGGAATGGCAGTACACATACAGGGGTATATCTTTATTTTCTGCGACTGCGCCCACTTTGTCAATGGCTTGCAGGGGGATATTTTGACTGCCGGGGATGTGGCCCTCCCGGTACTCCTGAGGGGTCCGCACATCCAGCAGGATGGCCCCCGGGGTATTGCGGAAATCGGTCACACCCCGGTTGATGTCGGGCTGTCTGAAAAAATCGAAGAAACTCATAGCGCACCTCCTCAGCTTCTCGCCATGCCGTCCACGCTGAGCACCACGCCGGTGATGTAGCTGGCCTCGTCGGAGGCCAGAAACACGAAGGCGTTGGCGATATCCTCCGGCTGGCCCAGACGGCGCAGGGGGATCCGGGCGATCATGGGATCGATGACCGACTTGGGGACGGCCTTCATCATGTCCGTCTCGGTGATGCCGGGGGCCACGGCATTGACCCGGATGCCCTTGGGGCCCAGCTCCCGGGCCAGAGATACGGTCAGGCCGTTCACGGCAAACTTGGATGCGGGGTAGGCAAAGCCGCTGGGCTGGCCGGAGATGCTGACCATGGAGGAGGTGGAGAGGATCACGCCGCTGCCTCTGGCCACCATGCACTCGGCGGCGGCCCGGGTGGCATTGAACACGCCCTTCACATTCAGATCCATGACCTTGTCAAAGGTGTCCTCGGTGTAGTCCATAAAGGGCGTGCTTTCGGACACGCCCGCATTGTTCACCAGAATATCCACGCAGCCGTATTTGCCGGTGGCCTCCCGGAAGGCTTCCCGGACGGACTCCAGACTGGCCAGATTCGGGCTGATGCCGGCCACCGTGGCCTCCGGGTACTTTTCTTTTAACTGGGCGACGGCCTTATCGGCAGACTCCCGGGTGCTGGCCGCCAGAATGACCGTGGCACCCTCCTTCAGAAACTTGTCTGCGGTGGCATAGCCGATGCCGCGGCTTCCACCGGTGATGATCGCAACCTTGTTCTTCAGTCTCATAATACGCGCCTCCTTGCTTGATCTTTGTATCCTTAAGATACACGTTTTTCTGAGTTTTTTCCGTGACGATATCACTCAGGAGTTGGGATCCCGATATTCAGGAGGTCAGCGGTCGGTTTCGCTTTTCTTCACCAAACAAAAGAGGCGGCCAGAAGCCGCCCAACATACTTATCATACCACAACTTCATTTCCCTGTCCATGCTCAGTTTCTCCAACTTTTTTCATGAATTCTTATGGAACATCCCATCTTGAAAAACCGGAGCTCCGGATGTATGATGAAGATACCAAAAAGGAGTGAGTCCAATGTACACGTAAAGCTCCCCTCAAAAACAAATCTATAGAAAGCAGAGGTTACGTAAATGATGGAACCCAACAACTGCATGGAATGACCCTCGACAGACAGAGTGATTAGCTGATCAGTCGAGGGTCATTTCCTTTCTGTACGTCCCGATCGGGGCGTTTTTTTGTTGCCCGGGACGGCCCTCTGTGCTATAATCTGATCAAAACGGTACAGTATGCGAGGAATCATCCATGAGCAAAGAACACACTTGGGACAAGCTCCTACAGATCCGAACCTGCGGGCGGGACGACACCGGCGCCGACCGGTACCACCACCCCTATGAGCCCACCCCCTACTGCGTGCTGGAGCGGCTGGCCGCCTGCGGACTGTTCCGGCAGGGCGACACGGTGCTCGACTACGGCTGCGGCAAGGGCCGCGTGGGTTTTTTCCTGTCCTACCGCACAAAAACCAAGACCGTCGGCATTGAATACGACGGGCGGATCTATCGGGACGCGCTGGAAAACCGGAGGACCGCCATCTCCCGGATCAAGCCGGATTTCGTCCTGACCCGGGCCGAGGAATATCCGGTGCCTCAGGATGTGAACCGGTGCTATTTCTTCAATCCCTTTTCTGTGGAGATTCTGCAAAAGGTCATGGCACGGATTCTGGAGTCCTATTATGAACAGCCCCGGGATATTTTCCTGTTTTTCTACTATCCCGCGGACGAGTATATCTCCTATCTCATGGGCGTGGAGGAGCTGGAATTCTACGACGAGATTGAATGCGACGATCTGTTTGAGGGCTATGAGGAGCGGGAGCGGATTTTGATTTTCCTGCTGCCGGGGTATTGAGTGTCTGTCTACGGAGCGCAGGTTGCCCGTCCGGTGTTTTCGTGGTATGCTGTTGACGAAAGGAAGTGGTGCCGTGAACACCTACGTAACCGGAAACACCGTCAGGCTGCTCCGGGAAATGCGGAAACTGACACAGGCAGAGCTGGCGGAAGCCATCGGCGTCAGCAGCAAAACCGTCTCCAAGTGGGAGACGGGCAAAGGCCTGCCGGACATCAGCCTGCTCCAGCCTCTGGCCCAGACGCTGGGCATCTCCGTCATCGAGCTGATGAACGGCGAGCACATCACCAACCGAAACGTCTCCGCCAATATGCTCCGGTGCAAATTCTACGTCTGCCCCATCTGCGGCAACATCCTGCACTCCATGGGCAGCGCGGTGGTCAGCTGCTGCGGCGTGACCCTGCCCCCGCTGGAGGCGGAGGAGCCGGATGAGTCGCACCGCATCACCGTGGAAGCCGTGGAGGACGAGCATTTTCTCACAATCCACCACCCCATGACCAAGGACCATCACATCTCCTTTGCGGCCTTCGTCACCACCGACCGGATCCAGACGGTGAAATTCTACCCCGAGGGCAACGCCGAAACGCGGCTGCAGCTGCGGGGGATGGGGCAGCTCTACTGGTACTGCAACCGGCACGGGCCGTTTCGCAGGAGATTTCCGCTATAAAAATGGGCCTGCTGCAATGCGCAGCAGGCCTTCGATCTTTTCAGTTCAAAAAAGCCATCACCAGCCGGTTGAAGGTCTTTTCCTCCTCGTACAGTCCGTGGCCCCACTGGGGGTAGAGTTTGAGCCGGGCGCCGGGGATGGCTGCGGCGAGTTCTGCGGACGCTTCGCCGCCGAGGGCTTTGTCCTGTCCGCCGCCCACCGCGAGGGTCGGGGCCTGAATCTGATGCAGACTGTCATAGGCGTCGTGGGTCAGGCAGGCGTTGGCCTGAATGTAGAATCGGTCATAGGACTCAGGCTTTGTCAGCCGGCCCACGATCGGCACCAGCCACTTGTTTTTGCGGTAATAGCCATCGGAGTAGATCCGCCGGAGATTGCTGTCCATGAAGGCGCTGTGGTCGCCCTGACGTGCCAGAGACACCCATTCCGCAACGGATTCCGTCAGGATCGGGTTGGGCCGGGCGCAGGTGACGGTCAGGATCAGCTTCCCGACCCGCTCCGGGTAATCGATGGCCAGCCACTGGGCGATCATGCCGCCCATGGACACACCGAGGATGTCCGCCCGGCCGATGCCGAGCTGTGCCATGGCCTCTGCCTGATCCCGGGCCATGTCCCGGGTGGTATAGCCGTCGGGCAGGTCATGCCTGCGGCTGAAGGCCCAAACCGTGAAGTCTCTGCAGAATTCCCGGTACATCAGCGCCATGGGCAGAGCCGTTCCCCGCACCGTCTGCAGTCCGTCTCCCAGACCGGGGAGCATGACGAGCTGTCTGCTGCCGGAGCCGAATCGGATGTAGTCCATCGCGGCGCCGCCGATGGGCAGGGTGCCGTTTTTCGCGTTGTACAGCATGGCCCTCACTCCCCGAAGCAGACTTTCTGGATCCACGGGCCGATGAATTTGCGGAGCACGCCCATCATTCTGCCCGCCAGCAGGGCGGTGAGGACGGTGCCCTCCCGGATGCCGTCGAGTCCGCCGAGGAACAGGAAGCTCAGCACAATGGCCGCCGCCACGCTGGTGCAGTCAAAGAGGGTCTTCATGCTGGAGAAGGGTTTCCCGGTTTTCTCCGCGATGCAGCCCACGAGGCCCTCCGCGGGCATGGGAGCGATTTTCACGTCGATGTAGAGCACCAGACTGAAGCCGATGAGCAGGATACTGGCCGCCAGCATGGCCAGCTGGCCGAAATAGGTGGGCAGGCAGAAATCCCCCAGCAGGAGCTTGGCGGCATCCACAAACCAGCCGAAGAGGGTGGAAAAGGCCAGCTGCAGCAGCAGCGCAGGCTGGAATTTCCGGCTCAGCACCATCTGGGCCAGAATGTAGACCGTGTAGACCACGGTGGTGCAGGTGCCGAGGGACACTTTCGAAATCAGGCTCACCACATAGGGCAGAGAGCTGACCGGAGACACGCCGAGCCTGCAGTTGACCGACAGGGCGATGCCCAGTGCCAGCACCCACAGACCGAGGCAGTAGATGCCAAGTCTCGCGGCAAAGCGGGGCCAGTTGACATTTTTCATGGGGATTCCTCCTGTTTCCGTTTGGTGGGTCTATTATAGGCCACCCATCCGGGGAAGTCAATGGAGCTTGGGGCGGTTTCAATTTCGGCGGGGAATTTTTGTGCGTTCTGCGCGGTAGACGGGGGAGCCTTTCGGTGCTATGATATAGGCTACTAAATCTGAAAGCGTGAGAAATATGAAGAAACTCCCCTACATCGACCTGCACACCCACAGCTGTCTGTCCGACGGAAATCTGACTCCCACGGAGCTTCTGACCGCCGCCCGGGACGCGGGCATCGGCATCCTCGCCCTGACGGATCACAACGCCCTCGCAGATCTGGCCCCCTACCGGGCCGCCTTTCCGGAGCTGACGCTGATTCAGGGTGCAGAGATCACCTGCCGTTACGGGGGGATCGAGCTCCACGTGGTGGCGCTGGGCGTCGATCCCGAGAATCCCAAGATCAAGGCGGTGCTGGCCCAGAACCAGCCCGACCGCCGTCCCTACCTGAGCGCCATCCTCGACAAGCTCTTACAGCTCGGCATCGACGTGGGCACCTATGACGCTTTGGCCGCAGCCAACCCCCACAGCCGCCACTTCGGGCGCATGCAGATCGCCAAGGAAATGGTGAATCGGGGTTATGTCAACTCCGCCGACGAGGCCTTTGATATCTACATGGGCGCCCACGGCCAAAAGCTTGCCTATGTACCCAATCCCCTGAAATACGTCTCTCTGGAGGAGGCGGTGGACGCGATCCTGTCCGCCGGCGGCGTGCCCGTGCTGGCGCACCTCTACTATTACCTGATGGATGCCGAGGGCGAGCGCGCTCTGGTGCGCCGGTTCAGGGAGCTGGCCGGTGATCGGGCCGCCATGGAGGTGGAATATGCCGCCTACGACCGGGCCCAACGGGATGCTCTGCGGGCCATGGCGGATGAATTCGGCCTCCACTACTCCTGCGCCAGCGACTTCCACGGCAATCTGGAGGGCGAAACACTGGCCCACGGCTTTGACCCGGAGCTCTGCCGCCCCCTGCTGAATCTGCTCGGACTGTAAAGGAGAAAACCATGAAAGAATACGAAATCGTTCTGACCTACCTCAACGGCTGCGCCGGCGCAGCCTACCCCCAGCGCAGCTTCGATGAAGCGGAGCTTGCCGACCCCGCCGACTACATCCGCCATCGCCACGGGCCGGATTTCGACAAGTTCGAAAAGGAGATCCGGGACAACGGCCAAATTGTCTATACCCGCCGCGGCACCGTCACCTACATCTACGAATTCACCGAACTCTGATCCCCAATCCCCGGCATCGCCGGGGATGTTTTTTTGAAAAAAGGCGAAAAAACACTTGACATTTCATGCGGCTGTGCTATAATACAGAAGCTGTCTGAACAGCAAACCGAATATGGGGGTATAGCTCAGCTGGGAGCCCGGTTGAAGCGGTTACACACCCCTCATTAACTTAATAATAAACATCGGATACCCTCATATGGGGGTATAGCTCAGCTGGGAGAGCGCTTGAATGGCATTCAAGAGGTCAGCGGTTCGATCCCGCTTATCTCCACCAAAAGGGTATCCGATGTTTTATTTTTTACTCATTTTCATCCGAAAATGAGTATTTTTTATGCCGCAATCCAAACGATGTCAAGGCCCATACTAAACTGCTCAAAGTCGATGTTAAAGTCGATGTGCAGCTTGTAGTCCCGGTAGACATCCACCCTTTTGATAAGGCAGTTGACGATCATCTTCTTGGCCTCAATGCTTGCAGTATCGTACATATCAGCCCACGAAATAATATCGTCATACTGAGCGTTCAGGGATGCCAGGACTGCCTGTCCCTCGTCATAGGCCGCTTGCGCTGCGTCAAGCTGCTGCTGAACTTCGAGACATTTTGTCTCAGCGTCCGCAATCAACGAACCAAGCAACGATTGAGAAAAGGCACTTTCCCCACGCAGAGACTTGATAACCTCTGCCCGGAGCATTGCAAGCTCACCCGCTGCCTTTGTGTAGTCGGCCCGGATGCTGCGGAGCAGCGCCCGCCGCTCGTCCATCTTTTCCTTGTAACGGATATTGACGATCTCGCTTTTGGGTACAGCCTTCATCCGTTCAAAAATCTGGCGTACCAGCTTATCAATGATGCCGTCAAGGATATGGGCGGTGTAGCCGGTCTGCCCGTCACATTCGGTCTGCTTGCGGGTTTTACCGTAGCAGACATAGCGGACCCGCTTCACAATGCGGTTGGGATCGTCCTTGCAAGGATAAGCCTTGCCATTGGTGGTCAGCGAGAGCCGGGAGCCGCAATGCCCACAAAACACATTTCCGGCCAGTAGAGACTGACCCCG
>JAFWAZ010000148.1 GCA_017507425.1 Oscillospiraceae bacterium
CCTGACGGAAATGGCCACCGCCTTTGCCAACCGGGTCCCCATGGTCATCCTGCTGCTGAACAACCGGGTACTGGGCATGGTGCGGCAGCTGCAGACCCTGCTGTGCGACGGCAACTACTCCAACACCGATCTGGATGCCCGGAACACCAATTTTGTCATGGTGGCAAAGGGCTTCGGACTGGAAGCACAGCGGGTGGAAACTCTGGAACAGCTGGATGCCGCTTTGACGACTGCCTTTGCCTATAACGGCCCCTATTTGATTGAATGTCCCATCGACCGGGATGAGCTGGTGCTTCCCATGGTGAAGCCCGGCGGCTCCATGGGAGATATCATGGTAAGGATCGGTGACTGATATGAAGAAATTTACCGTAGCTATTTTGGTCAACAATCAGTTCGGCGTTCTGAACCGGGTCACCAGTATGTTCCGCCGCCGCGCCTTCAACATCACCTCCCTGACGGTGTCTGAAACCGAATCTGAGGAATTTTCCCGCATCACCGTCCAGTCCGAAGGTGATGAGATCAAGAAGGAACAGCTGATCAATCAGCTCTACAAGCTGCCGGACATCGTCTCCGTCGCAGAACTGAGCAACGAAGAAACCGTCAACCGGGAGCTGCTGCTGATTAAAATCAGAAACTGCTCTGAGACCCGGGAGGACGTCCGCTCCGCCTCCGATGCCTACGAAGGCAAGGTAGTGGACTACACCAAGGACTCCATTATGATCCAGATGATCGGTGACAGCCGAAAGATCGATAACTTCGTCCATCTGATGAAAGAGTTCGGCATTCTGGAAATCTGCCGTACCGGCATCGTCTCCCTGCAGCGTGGTGCCACCACCATCCGCCGGGTGACCAATCTTTGACTATCCCCTTGGCTCTCCCTTTGGGAGAGCTGGCACGCCGAAAGGCGTGACTGAGAGGGTCTTTCCCTCTCCGACCCAGCTTCGCTGGGCCACCTCTCCCAATGGGAGAGGCAGGGGCTTTAATATCCATATTGAAAAAGAGGTAATTATTATGAATCGTATTTTCTATCAGCAGGACTGTGATCTGCAGAAACTGGCGGGCAAGACCGTCGCCATCATCGGTTATGGCTCCCAGGGCCACGCCCACGCTCTGAACCTGAAGGAGAGCGGTGTCAACGTCATCGTCGGCTTGTACAACGGTTCCAAGAGCTGGGCCAAGGCTGAGGCCCAGGGTCTGACCGTTATGACCGCTGCCGATGCCGCCAAGGCTGCCGACGTGATCATGATCCTGATCAATGACGAGAAGCAGGCCGCCCTGTACAAGCAGAGCATCGAGCCCAACCTGACCGAGGGCAAGACTCTGGCATTCGCCCACGGCTTCAACATCCACTTCGGCTGCATCAAGCCCCCCAAGAACGTCAACGTCATCATGATCGCTCCCAAGGGCCCCGGCCACACCGTCCGCTCTGAGTACCAGGCCGGCAAGGGTGTTCCCTGCCTGATCGCCGTGGAGCAGGATGCCACCGGTGATGCTCTGGACATCGGTCTGGCTTACGCTCTGGGCATCGGCGGTGCAAGAGCCGGTGTTCTGGAAACCAACTTCCGTACCGAAACTGAGACCGACCTGTTCGGTGAGCAGGCTGTCCTGTGCGGCGGTGTCTGTGCTCTGATGCAGGCTGGCTTCGAGACTCTGGTGGAAGCCGGCTATGACCCCAGAAATGCTTACTTCGAGTGCATCCACGAGATGAAGCTGATCGTTGACCTGATCTACCAGTCCGGCTTCAGCGGTATGCGTTACTCCATCTCCAACACCGCTGAGTACGGCGACTACATCACCGGCCCCAAGATCATCACCGACGAGACCAAGAAGGCCATGAAGCAGATCCTGAAGAACATCCAGGACGGCACCTTCGCCAAGGACTTCCTGCTGGATATGTCCTCCGCAGGCAGCCAGGTTCACTTCAACGCCATGCGTAAGCTGGCTTCTGAGCATCCTTCCGAAGTGGTTGGTGAAGAGATCCGCAAGCTGTACAGCTGGTCTGACGAGGATAAGCTGATCAACAACTAATTCCGTTTTCATCCCTTGCCTCCCCCTCTGGGGGAGGTGGCCCGGTGTACACCGGGCCGGAGAGGGTGTTCTATCATAATACACCCTCTCAGTCACCGCCTAGCGGCGGTGCCAGTTCTCCCATAGGGAGAGCCAAGGAACACAGCATAACAGGCAGGATGCCGGTATTCCGGCATCCTGCACTGCCATTTCTTAAGAAAGCAGGAACCCCTATGATGATGAAAGACAAAGTGGTCAACGGCCCCCAGAACGCTGCTCACCGTTCCCTGTACCACGCCCTGGGCCTGACCTATGAGGAGCAACAGCGGCCCCTGATCGCCGTGATCAGCTCCTACAACGAGATCGTTCCCGGCCACATGAATCTGGATAAGATCGTGGACGCCGTAAAGCTGGGCGTTGCCATGGCCGGCGGCACCCCCATCGTGTTCCCCGCCATCGCCGTCTGCGACGGCATCGCCATGGGCCACGAGGGCATGAAGTATTCCCTGGTCACCCGTGACCTGATCGCAGACTCCACCGAGGCCATGCTCCGCGCTCACGGCTTTGACGGTGCTGTCATGGTCCCCAACTGCGACAAAAACGTGCCCGGCCTGCTGATGGCTGCCGCCCGTGTGAATATCCCCACCGTCTTCGTTTCCGGCGGTCCCATGCTGGCAGGCCGTGTGGACGGCAAGAAGACCTCCTTAAGCTCCATGTTTGAAGCCATCGGTGCCTACACCGCCGGCAAGATCGACGAAGCACAGCTGAAGGTCTGCGAAGAGGGCACCTGCCCCACCTGCGGCTCCTGCTCCGGTATGTACACCGCCAACTCCATGAACTGCCTGACGGAGGTTCTGGGTATGGGCCTGCGGGGCAACGGCACCATTCCCGCTGTGTACTCCGCCCGTATCGAGCTGGCAAAGCACGCCGGTATGCAGGTGATGGAGCTGGTGAAGAACAACATCCGTCCCCGGGACATTATGACCGCTGCTGCTCTGAAGAACGCCCTGACCGCCGATATGGCACTGGGCTGTTCCACCAACTCCATGCTCCATCTGCCCGCCATCGCCAACGAATGCGGTGTGGAGTTTAATCTGGACATGGCCAATGAGATCAGCGCTGTCACTCCCAACCTGTGCCACCTGGCACCTGCCGGCCCCACCTATATGGAAGACCTGAATGAAGCCGGCGGTGTCTATGCCGTGCTGAAGGAGCTGACCAAGCTGAACCTGCTGGATACCTCCGCCCTCACCGTCACCGGAAAGACCCTGGGTGAGAACATCGCCACCGCTGTGAACAAAGACACCTCCGTGATCCGCACTGTGGAGAATCCCTACTCTGCCACTGGCGGCATCGCCGTGCTCCGGGGCAATCTGGCCCCCGAGGGAAGCGTGGTCAAGCGCAGCGCCGTTCTTCCTGAAATGCTGGTGCACGAGGGCCCCGCCAAGGTATTCAACTCCGAGGAAGAGGCCCAGGCTGCGATCAACGCTGGAAAAATCGTTGCTGGCGATGTGGTGGTCATCCGCTACGAAGGCCCCAAGGGCGGCCCCGGTATGCGGGAAATGCTGAA
>JAFWAZ010000149.1 GCA_017507425.1 Oscillospiraceae bacterium
CATTCATCTCGCGGACGACGACCTTGGGCTCCTCAACAGGATTGGTGAAAGACTCACGGCTCAGCTCAGTCTTACAGACAGTGCAGTAAATGACCATATCGTAACCGTCCTCGGTCTCATTCTCCTTGACCGCCTCGCCGGCGGTGTGCGCACCAGTAGCAGGAATGACCTCGGTGTAGGAGTCACCACAGGTACAGGTGAAGGTCTTCACGCCATCCTTACCACAGGTGGGCTCGGTGGTGACAACACCCTCATCGTAGCTGTGGCCGGTGGCATCAATTTCCTCGGTGTAGGTGTGGCCGCAGACGGAGCAGGTGAAGGTCTTCACGCCAGCCTCGGTGCAGGTGGGCTCAGCGGTGACAACACCCTCGTCATAGTCATGCTCCTCGCAGACAGCCTTGAAGATTGCGAACTCAGCAACAGTCATGACCTTATTGGCATTCACTTCCTGCCAATGGTAACTGCTGGTGGAAGTCAGACGGACATAACGTGCAGAAACAGGAGCAAACTCGATCACGGTGGTGCCGTCAACAGTATCACCGTTTGCCAGAGGCAGCCAAGTCTCCTTATCGGTGCTGTACTCCAGAATGTAGTTGCGCAGGTTGCCGGTGCAGTTGTAGCCGGCGGTTTCGTGGTTACGCTTGGTATACTCTGCCTTGTTGATCAGATATACAGCGCCCAGATCGGCAATCAGGTAGTCCTCTTCCAGAGTGCCCGCCTCAACAGTGGCCCAGAAAGTGCTGAGATCACCGTCAAAAGCATTGGCAACAGACTTGTCGTATGCAGGCTCGGAGGTGTCCACGGAGCTGGCCTCGCCGGTGATGCCGGTCAGCTGCTCAGAGGTGAAGGTCTTAACCTCGCGTGCTTCATCGCAGACATTGCAGTCAGGATCATACTCGTTGGTATAGGTGTGGCCCAGAGCCTCGCCCTCGGTGGCGCCGCAGACGGAGCAGGTCTTGGGAGCGGTGCAGGTTGCATCAACCCACTCGTGCTCCTCGCAGACAGCCTTGAAAACGGCAAACTCGGCAGCGGTCATGACCTTGTTGGCATTCTCGGCCTGCCAGTGGTAGGACTGGGTTGCGGTCAGTCGGACCTGAGTAGCCTTGACGGGAGTAAAGGTAATCTCAGTGGTGCCATCAACAGTGGAGCCGGAAGCAACGCGCTGCCACTCGCCGTCACCCACGCGAACTTCGATGATGTAATCCAGCAGGTTACCGGTACAGTTATAGCTGCTGCCGCTGATACGCTTGGTGTACTCAACCTTGTTGATGAGGTACTCGCCGCCCAGATTGGCGATCAGGTAGTCCTCTTCCAGAGTGCCAGCCTCAACAGTGGCCCAGAAAGTGTCGAGATCACCGTCAAAAGCATTGGCGACAGACTTGTCGTATGCAGCCTCGGTGGTGTCCACGGAGCTGGCCTCGCCGGTGATGCCGGTCAGCTTCTCGGAGGTGAAAGTGGGGCCGCTGGGAGGCACAGTCACATTGACGGTATAGGTGGTATCGCCGATGGTGATTTCAGCGTTACCGGCAGTTTCAGCGGTCAGGGTGACGGAATAAGTGCGGACAATCACATCATTGGCCTTGTACAGATAGAACTGCATGCCATCATTGCCGATAGCCGTGCCCCAGGCAGAAGCTGCCTGACCGGTAGAACTGGCATTGCCAAAACTGTTATAGGTGTTCAGACACAGGCCGTCGCTGTTTGTGATTGCCACACCATCAGGATAGGTCGTATTATCGTTATTAACGATATTGACAACAGCACCTTCCTGAAGATCAACATTATCCTGAGCATTGATGCTGATATTCAAACCATTATAGCTGATGGCATAAGTACCATCATCATTTTTGGTAATGGTCCAGTATGCACGCTCATCGATGTCGGCAAGAGGAACAATCTCCAGACCCTTTTTACTGCCACTGGTGATGGCGTTTGCAATCACGGGATTGGTGGTATACGCATTGGAACCACTGCCGCCATCTCTTGCGGAGTAAATCACATAGGTACCATTCACGAAGTTATCAAGATCCGTAACAGGCGCGTTTCTGTCAAACTCCTTGGTGGTTTCCTCTGTATAATTGGTGGCAGCAACGACAACACCTTCACCGCCAGACACTACGGGTTCCTCGTTGCCGAGCGTGATGGTGTAGGTATCGCCCACAACCATGCTGATGGTATTACCATCAACAGTAACCTCAGCATGCACATGACCCATGGGCATCATGCCGACGACCATGATCAGAGCCAGCATGAGGCTCAGGAAACGCTTGAAATTGTTTTCCATTTGTTCGTAAACTTCCTTTCGCTTTTTTATTCCTCAGCAGGGTTTACCCCGGCCCTCTGTCCCTGAGGTGCGGACTGAGGAGTCGAAAAAAGTACAGGCAAGCCCCGGCAGCAGCCGCGTTCACCACGCGCAGCCTTCGCACAGAACGGATGCCCAGTTTCTCCCCCGTTCACGGGAGAGCGCGGCCCTTGACTCCCCCAATTTCCGCGCCCGAACACCGCACCACTTCGGCTCCGGAGGCAGATTTTCGGGAAAAGCGCAGTCCATCCCATCTACTTTCTCAATTTACAGTTTACACCAATGTGCTGCCCAAAGTCAACCATATTCTCCCACTTTTGACGGAGATTTTTCAGCACAAAAAGACCTCCCCGGTCAGGGAGAGGTCTGATCGTATTCGAGTCCCACATAGTGCAGCATCTGCTGACGCGTATCGAGATTTTCCCGGGTCATGGCATCCATCACGCGTTTACGCTGCGCCAGAGATTTCCGCTCAAAGAGAAGCTTGTACACCGGACGGATCAGCCACACCGCGGGCAGCAGCCACGGCGCCCTGCGCAGTACGGGGTATTTCCCCTGCAGGGCTTCCACCGGAGGGAACGCCATCCGCCACAGATGGCGCAGCTTCCCTGCCCTGCCGAGGCCCGAGCGCTGCATGCTCCGCACGCTCTCGGACAGGATACGCTGCTCCATGTTTCCCCAGCTTCCGCTGGCGAAAATAAACTCGCTGAGATATTCCGTCCGGTCATCGGGCTGTGCCCCCTCAAACCAAACGTCCAGAAGACGGGAAATATTGCAGAAAAACTCCTGCAGACCTAATTTCTCCAGCGCCGTCCGGACGCGTCCCATGTCGAGATTCGGATTGGCACGGAGGTACACCCACAGATCCAGTACATGACGGCAGCCGATGCCGCCGTCCCGATAGTGCTTGGCAAAATGAGCAAAGAGGAAGACAAAGGTATCCTCCGGCGTCATGTTCCATCGGCTTCCCGCACCGGGAACCGCAAGCTGCCATCCGTCCCCGAAATAGGCATACATATCCCGGTTGTAGGTGGGGATCAGGTACTTGTGCAGCTCCACCTCCAGCGCCGGGGATTTCCAGACCAGCTCGTGATCCGACTCGTACTTGTGTTCAAAGCCCAGCGATTCCATGACCGGCACGATCCGGCTGTACTGCTCCATCCGGATCAGGATATCCGCGTCGCCCATGACGCGCAGCTCCGGCTTTGGGTACAGGGCCTTCATGTTGCAGCCCTTCAGGGGCAGATAATCGATGCCGTTTTCGTCAAAAGCGGCAAAAATCCGGGCAATTTCCCGCTCCTGACCCTCGCTGACCAGCAGAGAACTGCAGTAGGTCTGAAAGAGCTTCCTCATCGTCGGCTCCTGCCGGGGCAGGCCGCAGCGTTCGGCGCCGTCATAGACCAGCGCAGCGATGTGATGCCGCCGGATCAGAGGCATGGCCGCCTGTATCTCGAAGCCCTCCGGCAGGGGCTGGGGCTGCTGAAGCATCGCGCTCTTCATCAGCGCTGCAATGCCCTGCTGGGTTACATTCATGATGTTTCCTCCTGCGTTCTGTACAGATCCTATGCGGTAATCATAGCATCGGCAAATCTGCAAGTCAAGATAACCCGCCTCATTTTTCGGACAGGCGGAAAAAGGGCGGCCCTTTCGGGCCGCCCTCGCTGGGGTTAGGATTTACTTGTTATAAGTGCGGTACAGGAAGGTGACCACCTGTGCGCGGTTGCAGATGTTGTCCACGCCGAAGGCGGTGGTGGAGATGCCGTTGGTGATGTCGTTCTCAACAGCCCAAGCAACTGCAGTGGTGTAGAACTGGCCGTCCTTCACGTCGGCGAAGGAAACCTCAGCCTCG
>JAFWAZ010000150.1 GCA_017507425.1 Oscillospiraceae bacterium
AGGGTTACGGCGAAGCTCTCGTGGAGCTGGGCCGTGAGCACGACAACATCGTCGTTTTCGACGCTGACCTGGCCGGTTCCACCAAGTCCGGTGTGTTCGGCAAGGCTTTTCCCGGCCGTCATTTCAATGCCGGCATCGCCGAGGCTGACATGATCTGCGCCGCCGCCGGCGCCGCTTCCATGGGCATGGTTGCCTTTGCATCCAGCTTCGCCATGTTCGCCACCGGCCGCGCCTATGAGCAGATCCGCAACTCCGTGGGCTACACCCGTCTGAACGTCAAGATCTGTGCCTCCCACGGCGGCATCTCCGTGGGCGAGGACGGCGCCAGCCATCAGTGCTGCGAGGATCTGGCCCTCATGCGCACCATCCCCGGCATGGTGGTCATGAACCCCTCCGACAATGTCGAGGCCATCGCTGCCGTCAAGGCCGCCTATGAGCACGACGGCCCCGTCTATATCCGCTTCGGCCGTCTGGCCGTGCCCGTGTTCCACGACGAGGAGACCTTCCAGTTCCAGATCGGCAAGGGCGACGTCATGCGCGAGGGCACCGATGTTGCCATCATCGCCACCGGTCTGATGGTCAACGAGGCCGTCGAGGCCGCCAAGACGCTGGCTGCCGAGGGCATCGACGCCATGGTCATCAATATGTGCACCATCAAGCCTCTGGACGAGGAGCTGGTTCTGGAGGCTGCCCGCAAGTGCGGCAAGATCATCACCTGCGAGGAGCACTCCATCGTCGGCGGTCTGGGCGAGGCTGTCTGCGCCTGCCTGTCCGAGAAGCTCCCCACCCCCGTCCGCCGCATCGGCGTCAACGATGTCTACGGCTTCTCCGGCCCCGCCAATGACCTGCTCAAGGAGTTCGGCCTGTCCGCAGAGAACATCGTCAAGACCGCCCACGAGTTCTGCGGTAAGTAAGCGGCGGCGAGTCGCCGCTGACAAGCTCGTGCCTAGTGGTTTTTGCTTGACGGCAGTCGAGTAAAAACGCCCGTCCGGTCGCTATGATCCGCTCGGCGTATGGTATTCTAAAAATTGGAAACGCCCTGCACGGCAATGTCGTGCAGGGCGTTTTTGCGGGCCGTGCCCGCGGACAATGCGTTACGGAATTCGCCGGTCAAAGGACAGCCTTTGGGCCCCTCGACCGGTCGCTATGATCCGCTCGGCGTATGGAATTCGAATAATCGGATTATTTACTGATGCAGCGATTCCATATTCAGTTCTTTCCGCGCTTTTCGGTACCAATGTGAATACAGGCAAAGGATTCCCAACCGCACCAGCGCCGCACAGAGGAACAGGGCTACCAACAGATCCATTCCCCCTAACGCAAGGTGCGCTTTACGCACAAACAGAAAAATGTCTTCCGTTTCCATATTACGCACTGCAACAACCATCCAATCGGAGTATAGGTGTCTGGCGCCCTTGAGAGCCCACGCGATGCAAATCGGCAGACTCAGCAACAGATCAAAGCGTTTGCGCATCACGATCACAAAAGACGTGCCCGCAATCGCCAAGAGGAAAAAGCATACATCAAAAAGCAGATCACCCATTGGGAACCTCCCGATATGAAGCATATAAAAATGCAGCAACAGTCACAAGAAACAGCAATCGATTTACAGGGGACATCCAAAACAGCTGCTCTGCAAGCTGAGGATCATTCAGCAGCGAATAAAACAGCGCATAGACCAACGCACACAGCGCCGCCAAGCGCCTGCGGTATTTGTAAAGCCATGGCTCCGGCTTCGCTGCAACCGCCGTTTCTTCCGGTTTCAGTTGTTCGCACTGCATCAGCTCCTGAATGGAAAGCTGCAATGCATCCGCCAGCGGTTCCAGAAGATTGATATCCGGAAAGCCGACACACCGCTCCCACCGGGAAATGGCCTTATCTGTCACATTCAGCTTTTTGCCAAGCTCCCCCTGTGTCAAACCCAGTTCCTTACGGCGGCTTTGTATGAATGCACCAAACCGCTGTATATCCATCGTCATACACCTCTTTCGTTTTTTCTGACAAAAATATACCATTCAAGCGCAATAAAGTCAATCGACGCTTCGTTTACCTGTATTTATGCCCATAACAAAGCGGTTTTTGCAGGCAATCAGATGCAGCCCGCTGCGCAAAAGATCCGCTGCTTGCATGCAGCGGACCTTTTGTTCAGGGAATATAGTTTTCAAAAATGGGGATCCAGCCCTCTTTCAGGGCGATTTTGTGATCCTCCGGAGTCCGAACCGTCCACGTGACGATCTCGAGTCCCCAGAGCCGCCGGCACAGCCGGTTGCTCAGCACATTGCGGGTGTAGAAATCGTAGGCGATGAAGTCAGGACTGCACAGAAAGTTCTCCAGATGAAATGCCAGAATGAACTTGAGGATCAGGGGCAGCTTGCTCTGGGGCTTTTTCAGATAGTTCTCCGAAAGCTGGCCCCGGATGATGTCCGGGCGATTCTTCTTCAGCCAGAGCACGCAGCGGGGATCAAAGGACTCCATGCACCAGACGCCCTCGTAGCCCTCCATGGCCTTGCAGGCCGCTTCGCACAATGCCGCGCAGTTATTTGCGTCGGGCTTGAGCTCGATGATCATGGGCGTCCTGCCGGAGAAAACCTCCAGAACCTGATCGAATGTGGGGATGGTCTGGTCGGTTCCCTCGAGAAAGCAGTGCTTCAAATCCTCGGCGGTCAGATCCTCCACCTTGCCCTCCAAGCCCGTGGTACGCAGGAGCTTGGAGTCGTGGATGACGGCGAGGGTGCCGTCGCGCAGCAGATGCAGGTCAAATTCCGCGCCGTAGCCCTTGTCCACCGCTGCCCGGAAGGCCGCAAGGGAATTTTCCGGTACCCCCGGGCTGTGCAGACCCCGGTGGGCGTAATTCCAGCCCCGGAGCTTTTTCAGTCCCGGATGCCCGGTGCGGCCCCGCAGGGCCAGCAGATAGCCGATCACCAGCAGCAGCGCCGTCCAAATCAAATATTTCATGGCTTACCTCAGTCGTCGACATTCAGGGCCTCGAGTCCCTTCTTTGCCTCCACCCTGCTGTCGCCGTGCTTGACCATCAGCATGGTGAAGAAGGCCAGACCCACGAAGATGGCGGCGTAGGGGAACAGGCTGGTCATGGCGACCTTGTCCATGAACATGCCGGAGATGGTGGGGGTCAGGGACTGGGCGGCCATGGAGGCGGTGTAGTAGTAGCCGGTGTACTTGCCCACGTCGGCGCCGGAGCACATTTCAACGACCATGGGGAAGGAGTTGACGTTGATGGTGGCCCATGCGATGCCCGCCAGAATGAACATGGCGGTCATCAGCCAGTCAGGGCTGGAGGCATTCAGGAAGCAGCCCACGAAGAAGGCGGTGAACAGCATGGCAACGCCCGCCAGAATGGTCTTCTTGCGTCCCAGCTTGCTCGCCACCATGCCCACAGGCAGGTAAGCAATGATGGCGGCCACATTGGCCAGCAGCAGCGTGGTGGTGGCATCCTTGTCCAGCACATTCTGGGCGTAGACGGTGTACTTGGAGGTGACGGCGTTGTAGCCGAAGAACCAGAAGACAATGGAGGCCAGCAGGAAGATCAGGCTGCGCAGTTCGCCGGGCTTCAGCTTCTTGCCCTTGCCGGACGCATCGGGCTTCTCCTCCCGGTCAAGGCCCAGCCGGACGCTTTCGGACTGCATCTCGGCCACCCATTTGGGCTCCTTGACGGTCAGCAGGAAGATTGCCAGCGCAGCAAGCATGATGCCGCCGACGACGGCATAGACGCCGGTGTAGCTCATATAGGCGTTCTGCACCTTGGAGATGGCCAGCACAGAGCCCAGCGCCAGCACGATGATGCCGCCGGCGTTGCCCATCAGGTTGATGACGGCGTTGGCCTTGGAGCGCAGGGGCTTCAGGGTCACGTCGGGCATCAGGGCCACGGCGGGAGTGCGGAATGTGGCCATGGAGATCAGCAGCATCAGCAAAATGGCGAGGAAGATCACCAGCGTGCCCATGTTCTGATCCGTCACTGCGGCAGCGCAGGCCTGCCGGGCAGGCACCACATGGCGGGTGTACAGGTTCACCTCCACCTCACGGCCGAAGCTGTTGGTCTCGGTGGTGGTGGATGCGGTGGTCAAGGCAGCAAACTCCTCCCGGGTGTAAAGATCCTCGAGTTTGAACTCCACACCCTCGGGGGTCTTCAGGAGGGCATCACGCTGCTCGTCATAGATCCGCTCCATGGTGGCAGGATCGTTGACCTTGGTGTAGGCCTCGATATTCTTCAGCTGTGCGTTGTCCGCCAGACTCAGCAGCATCAGAAATGCCACCGCCAGAACGGTGCCGGTGCGGACAAAGGGAGTACGTCGGCCGGACTTGCTCTTGCAGCGGTCGGAGATGCCGCCGAAGAGCGGCAGCATGAACAGGGCCAGAATGTTGTCGAGCGCCATGACCACGCCGGAGGCGGTCTGGCTCAGGCCGAACTTGCTGGTCAGAGTCATGGCGATGGTCACATCGTAGACCTGCCAGAAAGCACAGATCAGGAAGAAGGCAAAGCCAACCAGAACCGTGCGTTTGTAGTTGAGTTTCATGTGGAGTCCTCCCTATTGATGTATCAGTTCGATTATACCATTTTTTCACAAAATGTCCAGTATCCCGGCAGAATCTGCCTTGCAAATCTGCCCGGGTTTCGGTAGAATAGAGAAAAACATCAGGAGGTATCCCCCATGAAGATCGTACTTCTCGACGGCGAAGCCCTGAACCCCGGGGACCTGAGCTGGGCACCGCTGGAGGCGCTGGGTCAGCTCACCGTCTACCCTCAGGGCACCAATGACCCTGACGAGGTCATTCGCCGCATCGGCGACGCCGACGTGGTGCTCTGCAACAAGACCCCCGTGGGCCGCAGGGTCTTTGAGAATTGCCCCAGCATCCGTCTGCTCTGCGTCGTCGCCACGGGCTACAATGTGGTGGACACCGCAGCAGCCAAGGAATTCGGCATCCCCGTTTGCAACGTCCCCGCCTACGGCACCGAGATGGTGGCCCAGTTCGCCATCGGGCTTCTGCTGGAGGTCTGCCACCACGTGGGCCTCCACAACGAATCCGTCCACGCCGGTGAATGGGAGCGCTGCCCCAATTTCTGCTACTGGAAGACCCCCATCATGGAGCTGGCGGGGAAAACCATGGGCATCATCGGCTTCGGCCGCATCGGCCGGGCCGTGGGCCGGATCGCCAAGGCACTGGGCATGCATGTCCTCGCCACCGGCAGCCGGGAATGCCCCGAGGGTCTCGCCATCGCCGAGTATACCGATCTCGATACGGTTTTGAAAGAGGCGGACGTCCTCAGCCTCCACTGTCCCCTGTTCCCGGAGACGGAGCGCATGATCAACCGGGATACCCTCGCCAAAATGAAGGACGGCGCCATCCTCATCAACAACAGCCGGGGCGGCCTCATCGACGAGCAGGCCGTGGCCGACGCCCTGAACGCCGGCAAGCTCCGCGCCGCCGCCGTTGACGTGGTGACGGTGGAGCCCATTTTGCCGTCCAATCCCCTGCTGACCGCCAAAAACTGCATCATCACCCCCCACATGTCATGGGCCGCCACGGAATGCCGCCAACGGATCGTGGACATCACCGCCGCCAACATCCGCGCCTTCGAAGCGGGCAGCCCCCAGAACGTGGTCAATCCCTGATACGAAAACATCTGTCCGCAATCAACAGAATCAAGAGAAAATAACTGACAATTCCTGCGCTTCTTTGGAGTCTTTGCCAATTGCACGAATGGGGAAAAATCTGTACAATAGTATCATCCGAACCATTCTCTTTTCGGCAAAAAGCCAAGAATCTTTACGTATTTGACTATACATTTTCAGGAGGAATTCTCTATGGGCGGTTTTTTTGGTGCAGTTGCCAGACGCGACGTGAAGTACGACGTGTTCTTCGGCGTTGACTATCACTCCCACCTCGGCACCCGCCGGGCCGGCATGATCATCCACGATGAGCAGGAAGGCTTCCAGCGCCAGATCCACAGCATCGACAATACCCCTTTCCGTACCAAATTTGAAAAGGATCTGGTCAAGTTCCACGGCAATATGGGCATCGGCTGCATTTCCGACGCGGATCCCCAGCCTCTGATGTTCCGTTCCCGCAACGGCGTTTATGCCGTCTCCTGCATCGGCATCATCAACAATTCCGACGCGCTGGTGGACGAGATCTGTGCCAAGTCCGGCCAGCAGTTTGCGGCCATGTCCTCCGGTAAGGTGAACATGGTGGAGCTGCTTGCCGCCCTCATCAACGAGAAGGACAGCATTGAGGACGGCATTCTCTACGCCCAAAGCAAGATCGAAGGCTCCGCCACCATTCTCATCATGACCGAGGATCGGCTCATCGCCGCCCGGGACCGTCTGGGCCGTCTGCCGGTTCTCATCGGCAAGCACATCCACGACGGCTACTGCGTCAGCTTTGAATCCTTCGCCTACGTCAAGCAGGACTATCAGGACTGCTACGAGCTGGGCCCCGGCGAGATCGTGGAGATCACTGCCGACGGCTACCGGACCATCCACGGGCCGGGCAAGGACATGAAGATCTGCACGTTCCTCTGGACCTACTACGGCTACCCCAACTCCTACTACGAGGGCCAGAACGTGGAGGTGGTGCGTTACCGCAACGGCGCCATCATGGCCCGGGACGATGCCAAGCGCCACCCCGAAATGGATGTGGACTATGTCTGCGGCATGCCCGACTCCGGCATCCCCCATGCCATCGGCTACGCCAACGAGACCCATAAGGACTTCGCCCGTCCCTTCATCAAGTACACTCCCACCTGGCTGCGCTCCTTCACCCCTCCCAATCAGGAGATGCGCAATCAGGTGGCCAAGATGAAGCAGATCCACGTCCCCGCCCTGATCAAGGATAAGAAGCTGCTTCTGGTGGACGACTCCATCGTCCGCGGCACCCAGCTTCGGGAGACGGTGGATTTCCTGAAGGACAGCGGCGTCAAGGAAGTGCACATGCGCTCCGCCTGCCCCCCCATCATGCATACCTGCAAGTACCTGAACTTCTCCCGGAGCAAGGGCGAGATGGAGCTGCTCACCCGGCGGATCATTCAGGAGCTGGAGGGCAACAAGGGCCAGCAGTATCTGGATGAGTACGCCAATCCCGACACCGAGCGCGGTCAGGCTTTGCTCAACTGGATCAAGGAGGAGATGGGCTTCGACTCCATCGGCTACCAGTCCCTCGAGGGTGCCCTTGAAGCCGTCGGCATCGACCGCTGCAAGCTGTGCACCTACTGCTTCGACGGTAAGGAATAACGAGTCAAGGAACCTCAGCGGCAGTGCAGGCATTCACGCCTGTGCTGCCGTTTTCTTCTAAACAAGGAGGATATGATATTATGTTAACCCACAAGGGCACAAAAACCATCGAAACCGACCGTCTGATCCTGCGTCCTTTCACCATGGACGACGCTGAACCCATGTACCGCAATTGGGCCGCAGATCCGGAGGTCAACAAGCACATGACATGGCCCGTCCACGAAAGCGTGGACGTGACCCGGGAGCTGCTGGAGCGCTGGACGGCCTCTTACAGCAAGCCCGACTACTACAACTGGACGATCATCCTGAAAAGCAGCGGCCCCGAGCCCATCGGCAACATCTCCGTCAACCGCATCCGTGAGGATATCCGCAGCGCCACCATGGGCTACTGCATGTCCCGGGCCCACTGGGGCAAGGGCGTCATGGCCGAGGCCCTGACCGCGTTGATCGGCTTTTTCTTCGACGAGGTGGGCTTCAACCGCATCGAGGCCGACCACGACCCCAACAATCCCGCCTCCGGCCGTGTCATGGAAAAGTCCGGCATGACCTGCGAGGGCACCATGCGTCAGGCGGGCCGGAGCAATCAGGGCATCATCGACGTCCGTCGCTGGGCCATCCTGAAAAGCGACCGCAAATAAGCAAAGGGCACCGCAAAAGCGGTGCCGTTTCCGTTATTCCATATTCAATTCAAAGGATGCCGAGAAGAATGCCTCCTGCAGCTCCTTTGCCTTTTCGTAATCCCGGTAGCGGACGAAGAACCGCACCCGCTGGGGAATGCCGGTCCGCTTCACCTGCCCCATTCCGTAGAGATCCCGTTCCCGAAAGTCGATACCGTTATCCAACAGGATATCCCGCATGGCCTGCGTCCACAGCTGCTCCTGCTCCGTCAGAAGGCAAAAGTCCTCACTGGCCGGCAGGCGCAGATCCCGGCTGCCGCAGCCGGGGCATTTCGGTTTGTACACCAGTCGGTTGCAATGTTCACAATACATAAGGACACCTCCCAATTGTTGGAATCTTTATCATACCATGTAAGGGAAGAAAACGCAATCCTCAGCCCAGAAACCGCACAAACTCGCCGATTTCCTTGCGCTTCTTGGTGCGCAGCTTCTCGCCCTCGGCGGGATAGCCCAGCGTGATGACCAGCCTTGTGGCGGACTTGGAATCGATGGCGGCACGGACCTTTTCATCGCTGAACCAGCCAAGGATACAGGTTCCCAGCCCCAGTGCCGCGGCCTCGGCGGTCAGATAGGCCACCATGATGCCAATGTCCATGGAGCGGTAGTCGTTGCCGGTGGCCTTTGCGCCCAGCGCTGCGGAGCGGACGTAGGCGCCCTCACTGACGACGATGCACACGGGGGCCTGTACGGCAAACTTGTTCATACCGCCCATCCCTTTGGTCAGCAGGGCAACTTCCTTTGCTTTCCCGCCGGTGCAGACGGTGAGCTCGTAGGGCTGGCCGTTGCAGGCAGAGGGTGCCAGCCGGGCCGCCTCCAGAATTTTCTCCAGCTTCTCCGGCTCCACGGGCCGGGTTTCGTCATAGCTGCGGCAGCTCTGCCGCACATTTGCAATTTCCAGAAAATCCATTTCGTTCTCCTTTCAAAAAACGGGACATCATGCGATGTCCCGTTATCTGTTTTTTAGCCGGCCACGACGCCCAGCGCGATGGCGCTGTAGTCGATCTCGGCGGGGTGCTTGTCCAGCACGCTCTGCAGGAACTCGTTGCCCTTTTCCGTCATCATATCCTGCTCGGCGGTCAGCTTCCAGACGGGATCACTGCCCACGAAGTACATGATATGGTAGCCGTAGGTGGTCTTGACGATACCGTAGTCGCCCTGCTGGCGGGCAGCATCGAAGCACCAGACCTCAAAAGGCTCCACCATCTGACCCACGTAGACATCCTCGTACAGGCCGCCGTTGGAAGCAGAGCCGGGATCCTCGGAGTAGGTCTGTGCCATAGCGGCAAAGCTGTCCTCGGTGGGGTTCGCAGCCAGCCACTCGTTCAGAACCTCGTTGGCGCGCTTCTCGGCAGCTGCCCACTCTGCATCCGTGTAGGTATCGGAACCCTCAGCAGACTCAGGGCAGATCAGGATGTGGCGCACATCCACATAGCACTCGTCGGTCTTCTCCAGACCATTCTGCTGATACTCCTCAGCGTGGGCCTCGAAGTATGCCTCGATTTCCGCATCGGTAACGGCAACCTTTTCGAGGGCATCGCCGTAGTACAGGTAGCCGAGGTAGTAGCTCTGCAGGTAGCTCAGGTAGCCCTCCATGGTGGCGCCGGGGCCCATGTCCGCCTGAATCATGGCGTTTACGCTATCGTAGCCCATGGATGCGGCGCTGTCCGCCAGCGAATGGGGCATTTCGGCCAGATAGTCGGCGTATTCCTGATCCATCTCAAAGCCGCTGGCATTGGCCTCAAGGCACATGGACTGATAGTTGACCCATGTATCCAGCGCGGAATCCAGGAAATACTGCTGCCAGGTCAGCTCGCCGTCAATGCTCACCTGCCGGTCAAGGGGCTGGGCCATGTCCAGACCGATGTAGCTGGCGTAATAGCCGTTCTGGTTCAGGAAATCGATGATCTGCATCCAGTAGTAGATCTGCAGGTCGGCGTTGGTCAGCTTCACATCGCCCATGGTGGCAACGACGGTCTCTGCGGCAGCGGCCATCTCCTCGTCGGTGACGGAGTAGCTGCCCTGACAGGTCACGTCATCGGGATTGCCGTCGGCGGGGACGGTCATGGGGACAGTCTCCACAGGGGTGGAAGCTGCAGGGTCAGAAGGATCGGGGTTGGAGGTCAACCCTTCGGAGGCAGCGGGGATACTGGGCAGGGTGGTTTCGGCGGGGGTATTGCCGCCTGCGCCGCCGGCGATCAGGGCAATGACCACCGCGACAGCTGCCACAGCCAGAATCACCAGCAGGGCGATCTTTCCTGCGCCAAGCCCGGCCTTCGTCTCGGCAGGATTTTCCTTGCCGCAAACGGGGCAAAGGGTCACGCCCTGCTCCAGCTCGTTTTGACAGTGTTTGCACTTCATTGTTTCATTTCCTCATTTCTCCGGATTCCCGGGTTTCATACCCGGTAAGTTTACCATGAAATACGTACAAATACAAGTCCTGTTGATACATTTCAAAAAAGTTTACAGTCCCAAGAAAAAAGACCGCTGTTTCAGCGGTCTTTCAGCATGATTTTTATTGAACGCACCGCGAATCTCAATTCAGCTCATCCAGATTCATCCGGAATGCATCCAGACAGTGGACCAGAAACCAGTCCAGCTCCGGGCGGTTCATGGCGCGGATGGCGTCGAGGGTCAGCTTGGCGGCGGAGTCGAATTCGGTATTTCCGGCCTTCTGCTCTTCGATGCACTTGATGTAGGCCGAGAGCTTGTCGGCGCCCTTGACGACGGGCTCCAACTCAGGATCGTCCTCGAGAACGAAGGGCGCGTAGTGACTGCGCAGCTGCTCGGGCAGAGCCTTCAACAGGCGTTCTCCGTAGAGCCGCTCCACCCGCTTGTAGGCCGCCCGGATCTCCGGGTCATGGTACTTGATGGGGGTGGGCAGGTCGCCGGTCAAAATCTCGGAGGCATCGTGGTACAGCGCCGCCGTGGCGCACCGCTCCGGATCGGGGCCTTCGAAGCCCAGAATCTCCCGGCGGATCAGCGCCAGCGCATGGGCCAGCACCGCCACCTGATGGCTGTGCTCCTGAATGTTCTCGGAAAAGGTATTGCGCATGAGTCCCCAGCGGGTGATGTAGCGCATCCGCCCGAGGAGGGCGTAAAACTCATTGGCCACGGCAGATCTCCTCCACAATTTTCTTCAATTGCGACGGCTCGGTGCAGAAGTGTTCGCCGCCTGCTGCCTCGATGGTCTCCCGGTCCCGGAAGCCCCAGAGGACGCTGATGCAGCTTACCCCCGCATTTTTTGCGGTCAGCACGTCCACCTCGCTGTCGCCCACGTAGATGCACCGCTCCGCGCCGATGGCCACCATGGCCTGAAACACCATATCCGGCGCAGGCTTCCGGGGACAGGCTGGGGATTCGCCCATGGCGAAGATGCCGGGGAAATGCAGGGCGCAGAGGGTCTTCACCGCCGCATCGGGCTTGTTGGACACGATGGCGATGGGATACGCTTCGGAAAGCTCCGCCAGCGCATCCTTGATGCCCGCAAAAGGCGCAGTCTTGATCTGGCAGTGACCGCCGTAATAGGCCTTGTACCACGAAAGAACCGCGTCCACATCGGGATCGTCGGTTTTGCCCGGCAGGGACAGTCGGATCTGATTTCTCGCGCCGTTGCCGATGAAGCTGCGAATCTCCTCCAAGCTCCGCTCCGGGCATCCAAAATGCCGCAGAGCCGCATTGGTGGCATCGCAAAGATCCTCCAGCGTGTTCAGCAGGGTGCCGTCCAGATCAAAGAGGATGCCCGTCTTCATCGGATGCCCCCCCTGCTCTTCAGAAGCCGGATGTCGTCGCCCACGAAGGCCACCCGCTTGTAGCTGCCCCGGAGCCGGGAGGCGATCTGGGGATTGTACCGGCGGATCAGCTCATCCTCACTCAGGTTGGTGGAGATGATGGTGGGGCGGCTCTCCAGCAGCCGGTCGTTGACCAGACTGTACAGGGCCGCGGTGACAAACTGGCCGGGCAGCTCGGTACCCAGATCGTCCACGATCAGCAGATCGCATTCATTGTATTTCGCCGCCGCCCGGCGGTTTTCCTCATTTGCTTCAAACCGGGCCTTTTCCAGCGCGGAAAAAAGCTTGCCCGCGCTCTCATAGACCACGCTGTAGCCCTGATCGGCCACGGTACGGGCGATGCAGGCAGACAGGAAGGTCTTGCCGAGGCCCGTATTGCCGGAAAACAGCAGGTTGCCAGCCTTCTCGTGGAAGCCGAAGGCATACCGGCGGCAGGTCTGGTAGGTCTTTTCCATGATGACCCGGGGGATGTAGCCCGCGGGGGCGGGCTTGTCGGAATAGTAGTCCAGACGGAACTGGTCGAAGCTCTCCCGTCCGGCGGACAGGAAGGTCAGCTCCTTCTTCTGCTCCTGCCGGCAAAGCTCCGTCAGGCAGTCACACATGCTGCTGCCCACATAGCCGGTTCCGGAGCAGACGGGACAGATGGGCGTCTCGTCCAGAAATCCGGCCTCAAACTGCTCCTCAATGATCCACTCCCGCTCCCGCTGGAGCTGGAGATTCTGCTCCTTGGCCTCCTCCATGAGCCGGACGGCGTCATTTCCGGCGAAGGCCGCCCGGGCAGCCTGTGCCATAGTCATGCGCAGCTGCCGGTCGATTTCCTTCAGACGGGGCTGCTGCTCATAGGCGATGCGCAGATGCTCCCGATTCTCACGCTCCCGGTCGGCCCGGGCCTGAGCCAGACGCTCCCGGGCCCGGCGAACCACTTCGGTGCTGTATGCCATATTACTCCTCCTCCATCATTCTGCGGATCGCCTCCAGCTCATCGGGGCTCAGATCCCGGCGCTCGGTCTTGGGCTGGGCCTTGCTGTCGCGGTCGCGAACCTGATCGGCGGTGTGGAGTCCAGCCTCATGCCAGCGCTTGAGGATGCTGTTCATGTAGGGCCACTTCAGTCCGCCGGTGTTGATGCAGGTCTTCTCGTAGGCCATCAGGATCGTCTCGTCGTCAAAGCCCCACTCCGACCACGCATAGGCATAGCGCTCCTCAGCAGCGGTCAGCCGGCGGCCACGGATCTGCAGAAGATGCTTGATGTGGGCCATGCGCATGTTGTACTGGTTCTGATTCTGTATGTAGGCGGCGGCCTCCTCCAGCGTGTCGATGCCCTTTTCCGCCCAAGCGTAGGCTTCCTTCTCGATCATCCGCAGACTGGGGGACCGGTTCACGCCCTTCTGCCGCTGTCGGTCCCGGCAGTAGTTGACCAGCACGGAGATCACATCCGGCGTAAAGCCCAAGTAGCGGGTAAAGCCCAGCAGGATCTTCAGCTCCTCCGTATTCAGGGATTTGCCCAGCAGCCGCTGAACCTCTCCGTAGAGGCTACGGAAATCGAAATCCGAATCCATGGCCTCAAAAACGTCATTCTCCGTATAGTTGGGCCGCTCGCCCATGGGGATCACCGACTTTTTCGGCTCCTCCCACAGTCCCAGCTGCCGCAGAGTCGCAACCGCGCAGCCAATGCGTCCCGCACCCATCTTCAGGGCCTGCTCCGCATCCTCCATCCGATTGCCGCAGGCGGCAAACAGATACACCATCGCCGCATCGGGGCTGGCTGCTGCCAAGAGCTTGCGCACATGATCCCGGGAAATATTCACCTCAGTCGCATTCAAGACCGTCACCTTCTTTCTATTTGGGCTGTCATTATAGCACACCTTCTGTTGGGAAACAAGCCAAAAAACTTTCCGGGATGTTTAGAATTTTCCCGTCGCTTTTTGTCGGCAGTCCGTATCTTGTGGCTGTGATTCCCGGCACCCCCAACGAATTCACAAAAATAACACTTTTATTTTCCAGATTCTATGCTATACTAAAAAACACAGTAAATAATTGGAGGAACACCATGGTAAATATCATCTCTCTCATCATCCCCGTGCTGGCCGGTCTTCTGATCCTCAAGCTGGTCTTGTCCCAGATCGGCTGCATCTGGAAGATCGTCGCCAACTCCCTGTCCGGCTTCGTCTGCCTGTGGCTGCTGAATCTGCTCTCCGGCTTCACCGGCATTCTGCTGCCCATCAACCTCGTCACCTGCCTGATCACCGGCTTCCTCGGTGTCCCCGGCATCATCCTGCTGGTGCTGGGACAGCTGCTGTAACCGCATCACATCAAAAAGACCCTCCCGGTTTCCCGGGAGGGTCTTTGCGCTTGTCGAAAAAGGCCTCCGGCCTTTTCGCCAGTTTTTGCAGTCTGCTGCGCGCACTCCTTGCGCGCCAAAGGCGCACAACTCGCACACTTGCAGCCTGAGCAGTATGTTCTGTCAGGTACACGCCCTGACAGAACATGATTTGGTTTTTTGCCGCTGACGCGGCAAGCTCTGCGAGGCTTTTTGTTCGTCTGAAATGACCCTCCCGGTTTCCCGGGAGGGTCGTTTTCATATCATATTAGCCCTTGAAATACTTCACAGCGGACTCGAACAGCTTCATGTCGAACTCGCCGGGGACGTTCTTGTACAGGCCAAAGCCCTTACGCTCGCTGTGGCCCATCTTGCCGAAGACGCGGCCATCGGGAGAGGTGATGCCCTCGATGGCGAAGATGGAGCCGTTGGGGTTGAAGCGCACGTCAGCAGTGGGCTGATCCAGCAGATCCACGTACTGGGTGGCGATCTGACCGTTCTTGGCCAGCTCGCGGACGGTGGCCTCGCTGGCGTAGAAGCGGCCCTCGCCGTGGGAGATGGGCACATTGTACACGTCGCCCACATTGACGGAGCTGAGCCAGGGGCTCATGTTGGAGGCGATGCGGGTGCGGACGATCCGGGACTGGTGACGGCCGATGACGTTGTAGGTCAGGGTGGGCATGTCGCAGTCGGAGTCCATGATCTTGCCGTAGGGCACCAGACCCAGCTTCACCAGAGCCTGGAAGCCGTTGCAGATACCCAGCATCAGGCCGTCCCGGTTGTCCAGCAGCTCGGTGACCTGCTCCTTCACCGCAGCGTTGCGGAAGAAGGCGGTGATGAACTTGCCGGAGCCGTCGGGCTCGTCGCCGCCGGAGAAGCCGCCGGGGATGAAGACCATCTGGGATTCCTTCAGCTTGGCAGCGAACTCCTCGACGGAGGAGGCGATGGCATCGGCGGTCAGGTTGCGGATGACGAAGATCTCAGCCTCGGCGCCGGCATCGGTCATGGCCTTGGCGGAGTCGTACTCGCAGTTGGTACCGGGGAAGACGGGGATCAGAACCTTGGGCTTGGCCACCTTCACGGCGGGAGCCTTCCGGGTCACAGCCTCGAAGGAGACAGTCTCGATGGGGGTGTCCACATCGGGAATGTTGCAGGGGAACACATCCTCCAGCTTGTTCTCGTAGGCAGTCAGCTGGTCGTTCAGGCAGATGGACTCGGCACCCATACGGAGCACGGGAATCTCGGTGGTCTGACCGATGACGAGACCGGTCTCACCCTCGGCCATCTCCAGCAGGAAGGAGCCGTAGCAGTGGCCGAAGAGCTCGTCCATGGACAGCTCGGTGTTGAACTCCACGCCGATCATGTTGCCGAAGGCCATCTTCATGACGGCCTCGCCCACGCCGCCCATGCCGGGGGTGTAAGCGGAAACGGCCTTGCCGCTGCGCAGCAGCTCGGTGACGTAGTCGAACAGGCCCAGCAGGCTTTCGGCCTCGGGCAGGCCGTTGGCGTCGTACTCGGGCTTCAGCAGGCACAGCTTGTGGCCGGGAGCCTTCAGCTCGTTGGAGACGATGTTCTGCACCTTTTCTGTGGTGACGGCAAAGGAAACCAGCGTGGGAGGAACATCCAGATCCTCAAAGGTGCCGGACATGGAGTCCTTGCCGCCGATGGCGGCGATCTTCAGATCCATCTGGGCATTGAAGGCACCCAGCAGCGCAGCCAGAGGCTGGCTCCAGCGCTTGGGATCCAGACCGACCCGCTGGAAGTACTCCTGGAAGGTCAGGTACACATCCTCGAACTTGGCGCCGGTGGCCACCAGCTTGGCGGCGGACTCGACGACGGCGAGGTAGGCACCGTGGTAGGGGCTGTGCTCGGTGATAAAGGGGTTGTAGCCCCAGGACATCACGGAGCAGTCATCGGTGTGGCCCTTCTCGAGGCTGACCTTGTGAACCATGGCCTGAATGGGAGTGTGCTGATTCTTGCCGCCGAAGGGCATCAGGACGGTGCCGGCGCCGATGGTGGAGTCGAAACGCTCGGACAGGCCCCGCTTGGAGCAGGTGTTCAGATCGGTGGCCAGACGTGCCATATTCTCGGTGAAGGTACCGGTGATCTCCTGCTCATACTCGCTGGCGGGAGCCAGCTCGATGGAAACGTGCTTCTCGGCGCCGTTGGAGTTCAGGAAGTCGCGGGAAACGTCGCAGATGGTGGCGCCGTTCCAGTGCATGACCAGACGGTTGGTATCGGTGACGGTGGCGACCACAGTGGCCTCCAGATTCTCGGTGGCGGCGATTTCAAGGAAGCGGGGCACGTTGTGGGCAGCGACCACGATGGCCATGCGCTCCTGAGACTCGGCGATGGCCAGCTCGGTGCCGTCCAGACCCTCGTACTTCTTGGGGACCTTGTTCAGATCGATGTCCAGACCGTCGGCCAGCTCGCCGATGGCGACGGACACGCCGCCGGCGCCGAAGTCGTTGCAGCGCTTGATCATGACGGCGGCCTCGCCGTTGCGGAACAGACGCTGCAGCTTGCGCTCCTCGGGGGCGTTGCCCTTCTGGACCTCAGAGCCGCAGGTCTCCACGGACTGTAGGTTGTGGGCCTTGGAAGAACCGGTGGCGCCGCCGACGCCGTCACGGCCGGTGCGGCCGCCCAGCAGGATGACCTTGTCGCCTGCTGCGGGGAAGTCGGGCTTGGAGTGATCCTCATGGACAGCGCCCACAACGGCGCCGATCTCCATGCGCTTGGCAGCGTAGCCGGGATGGTAGAGCTCGTCGACCATGCCGGTGGCAAGGCCGATCTGGTTGCCGTAGGAGGAGTAACCGGCGGCAGCGGTGGTGACAATCTTGCGCTGGGGCAGCTTACCCTTCATGGTCTCGTCCACGCTCTTCAGGGGATCGGCAGCACCGGTGACGCGCATGGCGCCGTAGACGTAGGCGCGGGAGGCCAGAGGATCGCGGATGGCGCCGCCGATGCAGGTGGCTGCACCGCCGAAGGGCTCGATCTCGGTGGGATGGTTGTGGGTCTCGTTCTTGAACAGCAGCAGCCAGGGCTGATCCTCGCCGTCGACGTTGACGGTCATACGGACGGTACAGGCGTTGATCTCCTCGGACTCGTACAGCTTCTCGAGCATGCCGTTCTTGCGCAGCCACTTGCCGGCGAGGGTGCCGATGTCCATCAGGGTGATGGGCTTGGTGCGGCCCAGCTCCTCGCGGGTGGCAAGGTACTCGTCATAGGCGCTCTGCAGCAGGGGGTCTGCAAAGGTGACGTTGTCAATGATGGTGTTGAAGGTGGTGTGGCGGCAATGATCGGACCAATAGGTGTCGATCATGCGGATCTCGGTGATGGTGGGGTTGCGGCCCTCGGTCTTGAAGTAGCCCTGACAGAACTCCAGATCACCGGCGTCCATGGCGAGGCCCAGATTCTTGGCCATGGCCGCGAGACCCTCGCGATCCAGCTCGAGGAAGCCCTCAACGGTGGCGACGGACTGGGGGATGTCGTACTGCATCACCAGAGTCTCAGGCTTCTCCAGTGCAGCCTCGCGGCACTCCACGGGGTTGATGACGTACTTGCGGATGGCGGTGATCTCGTCGTCAGTCAGCTCGCCGGTCAGAATATAGACCTTGGCGGTGCGGACGAGAGGGCGCTCACCCTGAGAGATGATCTGGATGCACTGGGCGGCGGAGTCGGCACGCTGGTCGAACTGACCGGGCAGGGGCTCCACGGCGAAGACGATGCCCTCGGCATTCAGCTCAGAATAGGTGTTGTCCACCTGAGGCTCGGAGAAGACGTTGCGCACGGCATTCTCGAAGAGGGCCTCGTCGATGTTCTCCACATCGTAGCGGTTGATGACACGGACAGCTTCGAGCCCCTTGATCTGCAGGAACTCCTGCACATCCTTCAGCAGCTTGTCGGCCTCATGGGTCTGACCGGGCTTCTTTTCAACAAAAATGCGATAAACCATGGGATAGTCCTCCAATTTATCTGTATTATAATAACGCACCGATAGGGAACGCCAGATGCTGACGTTCCCTATTGGCATAACTTACTTCAGTGCCTGCAGCGCACGCTGACCGATGTCGGAGCGGCGGTAGGCATTTTCAAAGGTGACGCCGTCGGCAAGACGGTAGGCCTCTTTAATGGCCTCAGGCAGGGACCCGGCGATGGCGGTAGTGCCGGTGACGCGGCCGCCGTTGGTGACCAGAACGCCATCGGCCATTTTGGCACCTGCCACATAGGTGCAGGCGGCAGCTTCCTCGGTCATGACCAGAGGATAGCCCTTCTTGTAGGCCTCGGGATAGCCATTGGATGCAGTGATGACACAGCAGGCGTGCTTGTCTGCGAACTTGACCTCGGTATCAGCCAGCGTGCCGTTGGTGCAGGACTGCATGACGGTCAGCAGATCGCTTTCCAGCAGGGGCAGGACAACCTGCGTCTCGGGATCGCCGAAGCGGCAGTTGTACTCGATGACCTTGGGGCCGTCCTTGGTGATCATCAGGCCGAAGTACAGGCAGCCGGAGAAGGGGCGGCCCTCGGCGGCCATGGCCTTGACGGTGGGCAGGAAGATTTCCTCCATGCAGCGCTCAGCCACAGCGTCGGTGTAGTAGGGGTTGGGGGCGATGGTGCCCATGCCGCCGGTGTTCAGGCCCTCGTCGTTGTCCTTGGCACGCTTGTGGTCCATGGAGGACACCATGGGCTTGACGGTCTTGCCGTCGGTGAAGCTGAGGACGGAAACCTCGGGGCCCTCGAGGAACTCCTCGATGACAACGGTGGTGCCGGACTTGCCGAACTTGCCGCCGGCCATCATATCGGTGACGGCCTCCACGGCCTCCTCGTAGGTCTGTGCGATGATGACGCCCTTGCCCAGAGCCAAACCGTCGGCCTTGACCACGGTGGGGATGGGGGCGGTCTTCAGGTACTCCAGAGCCTTATCCAGCTCGGTGAAGATCTCATACTTGGCGGTGGGGATGCCGTACTTCTTCATCAGGTCCTTGGAGAAAGCCTTGGAACCCTCGATGATGGCGGCGTTTGCCTTGGGGCCGAAGCAGGGGATGCCCAGCTCGTTCAGCCGATCCACGCAGCCCAGAACCAGAGGATCGTCAGGCGCAACAACTGCGTAGTCGACCTTGTGCTCCTTGGCGAACTGAGCGATGCCGTCCAGGTCGGTGGCACCGATGCCGGTGCAAATGGCCTCAGACTCCATGGCCCCGTTGCCGGGCAGCATCCAGACCGTCTCGACCGCGGGATTCTTTTTCAGAGAGCGGAGAATGGCGTGTTCACGGCCACCGCCGCCGATTAACATAAGGTTCATGTTATTTCAACCTTTCTTGGATAGATTGGAGATTGGAGAGTGAAGAGTGGAGATCAGCATTATCGAGCCGATTTCGTGGTTGCTGACAGAATCTTTCGCAATTCTTCGCAGTCTGCATTCAAGGACTCGAATTCGTCGTCCGTCAGATAATCCGTATCGTGCAACAAATCGATCCAATACAGTGTCTCAGCACATTCTTTCAATGCGATGTAGATTTTGTTGATAAAATCCTTACGACTGTATCCACATCTCGCTTCTGCGATGTTCGCACCGATGCTGGTGCCGCTGCGGACGATCTGCTTGGACAGAATGAACTCCTGATGCTCCTCTTTCAGATGCTTTCCTAGGAAGACAATCCGCTTCGCAACTGTTTAGCCTGTTGGTACGCAACGCTGTCAGACAACATGATCTCCACTCTCCAATCTCAACTCTCCACTCTTCTTTTTAGTGGTGGAACAGTCTCATGCCGGTGAAGGCCATGACGATGCCGTTCTTGTCGCACTCGGCGATGACGAGGTCATCGCGGATGGAGCCGCCGGGCTCGGCGATGTACTTGACGCCGGAGGCGACGCCGCGCTTGACGGAGTCGGCAAAGGGGAAGAATGCGTCGGATCCCAGAGCAACGGCGTCACGGCTGTCCAGCCATGCGCGCTTCTCCTCGGCAGTCAGGGGCTCGGGGCGCTCGGTGAAGTAGTTCTGCCAGATGCCCTCGGCGCAGACGTCCTCTTCGTTGCCGTTGATGTAGCCGTCGAT
>JAFWAZ010000151.1 GCA_017507425.1 Oscillospiraceae bacterium
GCCCAGGCTCTGGGTTACAGCAACACCAGAGATGCGCTGAATAAGCATGTCGATGCCGAGGATAAGAATACCGTCGCGTTTCACGACGGAACCTCCGGTAACCCCAATCAGACCGTTATCAACGAATCCGGCCTGTACAGCCTGATCCTGTCCAGCAAGCTGCCGAACGCAAAGAAGTTCAAGCACTGGGTCACTTCCGAGGTTCTGCCCAGCATCCGCAAGACCGGCAGCTTCACGGGCATGTCCAAGGAACTCCAGTCTATCTTGCTCCTGGACAGCCGGACGATGGAACATGATCAGCGCATCACCGCTCTGGAGGGTTCCATGGTCGTTGACTACCAGCAGCAGAGAACCCTTGCACATCTGGTGAACGAGATCGTTGTCAAGGCCCTGGGCGGCAAGGAATCCGCAGCGTACAACGATAAGAGTGTCCGAGGCAAAATCTACTGCGAATGCAACCGGGACATTCAGCGGTGGTTCCGGGTGAACAGCCGCAATAACATCCCACGGAAGCGGTTCGACGAAGCCGTGGAGTACATCCAGCGCTGGCACCCCAGTACCAACATGGCAATGACCATCCGGCAGGTCAACAATCAGGAAAGCCTCTATGCATAAAGAGGTTGCCATGAATAAACCAAAATTAACAATGACCATCAATGAGGTAGCCGCCATGTTCCGGGCTTCGGGGATTCCCATCGAAGTTGGGCGGCTGGCTGATGGGATCGCATCCGGGGACTACCCGATCGGCAGGGTCGTTCGGGTCTCCCCTACCGGACGAAGAACATTCGAGATCTGGCGGGTCGATGTCCTCCGGTTCCTGGAGAGCAAGACCCCGGATTAAAACAATTATGCAAAGGAGAATCAACCAATGTCCGAAATGATGAATGATGGCCTGAATGCCATCAATGAGCAGGCCAAGAAGCAGGCCACGCTCCGGCGCAAATGCGCCATCTGGCACACCGCCATCGTAGTATTCAAGGCCGCTGTCGCTGCGGTAGTATGCTGGGGGCTGTGCAGTATCGGCTTTATCAGCAACACCTTCTACACCATCCTGCTGTGCGGATGTTTCATGGCGGCCGCGTTCCTGGCCGGTGTGGTCTGGGGGGCAGCGTGATGGCGTGGAAGAACGCAACGGCCAATAAGCTGGCGGACAAGCTGCGGGCCATTCTGAACCGCTTGTTCTGGGTGGCATTGCAGGATCTGAACCACAGCATGATCGTGAAGCACCGGATTACCGGCAAGGTCAAGGTCATCAACAAATGAGGAGGAATCAATATGGAAAATAACGATTTGCTCGCTGCAGTGGCTGCGTATGTGGTCGCTGACGGGCATGAGCAGGAGCTGGCGAAGTCTAAGGTAAAGCGGATCCTGAACGGGATCAGCAGTGCCCCCCCTGAGCGAAAAAGGGAATCGGTAGAGGCCGCCATCAGACGGGTGCTGGTAGAGTTAGGCGTGCCCAGTCATGTCAAGGGGTACAGCCGTCTGATTTGCGCCATCCGCACTTTGGTGGATGATCCGGCTGTTGCCGAGGCGATCACCAAGGGCCTGTATCCGGCGGTAGCAAAGGAGTTTGGCGATACCCCTACCCGCGTGGAGCGGACGATCCGACACGCGGTGGAGCTGTCGTTTGAGCGCGGCAGCTTCGAAGCGATCAATCGGTATTTCGGTAACACCATAAGCTCCAATAAAGGCAAGCCCACCAATTCGGAGTTCATTACCCGGTTGGCCGATGTGGTCCGCGACGGACTGTAACGAGAAAAGCCGCCTCCCCGGTGGCAAGACCGGGAAAGCGGCGCAGGAAAATTAACCATCTGAATTATACCATGAAAGGAGTAAAAAGTCAATGTACGAACCTGTGGGACTGTTCGAAACCCTGATGCGGGTTGCCAAGAGCGTAGGCAACATCGATTCCGCATCTCTTGCTCCCCCGGACAACTATTCCCCCAGCTATTGCATTCGGATCACCGGAACGAGCAAGGACGGTGGAAAGTTCGAGCTGGAGTTTGAGCATACCCCTCCGAAGGTGCCTGCCTATGCTGACTGACGATCCCATCCTCGACGAAGATCGGCGGCAGGCCGAATGGGATGCTAAATGCGCTGCTGCTCCCCGATGCTGCCACTGCAACTGCAGCATCTATCCCCACGACACCTATCTGGAGATCGATGACATGATCTACTGTGAGCCTTGCGTGGCTTATGGAACCCGTTATACAGATAATCTGGAGGTGTGAGCATGGAAAAAGGATGCACCCGATACACCGCAGCAACGGTCGCCATTCATTTCCCGGAGGGGAAGGTGTGTTGCGATCTTTGCCCCCTGATGGAAACCTACGCCCGAAAGCAGTGCCGGAGAACCGGCGAGTATCTGCTGGACTCCAGAACCACGGGCGCATGGTGTCCTCTGAAATACGAAGGAAAGGAAGAAAACCAATGGGAATCCCTGTACTGATATTAGGCGAGTCTGGCTCCGGTAAGTCGGCAAGCCTGAGAAATTTTGACCCGGCGCAAGTTGGTGTGTTCAATGTTGCCGGTAAGCCCATGCCCTTCCGGGCAAAGCTGCCCGTGGTGAATAACGCCACCTATGACAGCATCTACAAGTCCCTGGCAAAGGGCAAGCTCAAGACCTATGTGGTCGATGACAGCCAGTATCTGATGGCGTTCGAGTTCTTCGACCGGGCGAAGGAGACCGGATTCAATAAGTTCACCGATATCGGCCTGAACTTTAAGAACCTGATCCAGTTCGTCATCACCAACACAGCCCCCGACTGCATCGTTTATTTCCTGCATCATGTCGAGGCCACCGCCGGCAGTAAACTGAAGGCCAAGACCATTGGCAAGATGCTTGACGAAAAGCTCACCCTTGAGGGGCTGTTCTCTATCGTCCTGCTCTGCGAGGCATCCGCAGACGGACACCATTTTATCACCCAGTCGGACGGCTACACCACCGCCAAATCTCCCATGGAGATGTTTGATAAGGTGATCGACAACGACCTGGCAATGGTGGATGCCACCATCCGGGAATACTGGAATTTAGGAGGAAATGATAATGGATAACATCAACTGGGACACCGTACAGGACGAAGTTCGCCGTCCTGTCCCCGGTGGCTATGCCGTCCGGATCACGAAGGTCGATGACATGACCGACAAGAAATATCTCTACATCGAATGGGAGTTCGCCGAGAGCGAGTTCAAGGGGTGTAATCAGGAGACTTTCGATGCGTTCGGCTTCTGGCCCATGCCCATCCGCAAGAGCTACAAGCCCACCGCTCTGCGTTTCTTCAAGGGCTTCAAGACCGCCGTGGAGATGTCCAACCGCAATTTTGTCTTTAACAACGACCCCCAGAGTCTGGTCGGCAAGTTTGTCGGCGTAGTGCTGGGTGAGGAGGAGTATCTGGGCAAGGATGGCAATATCAAGACCCGGCTGTATGTCGCCGAAACCCGCTCTGGTAAGTCCATCCGGGACGGCGACTTCAAGATCCCCGAACTGAAGCGGTACACCCCCTCCGCCGGCACCGCCCCTGCTGCAGTTACCGCGCCTTCCAATAACTTCGCCATGTTGGAGGACGACGATGCTGAACTGCCCTTCTAAGGATGTGGTTCCGTGATATTCCAAGATGACGGTCTGGTGACGGCCGAAACAGCCGCCGAAGTCCTGGCACCACCTAAAAAATATGAATATACCCTGGATGACTTCCTTGGAACGGAGCCTTACGACGAGCTGTTCCGCTATACGGGCGCACCGTTCGTACTTCAGATGCAGACTGCAAAGATGGCGCAAAACGCCGCAGAAGTCGGATTCAAGGGCTTCAAGACCACTTTGAAAATTTACCTTGAAACTCAAAAATCTGAATCACGGAAGAACATGATCCCCAATCAGACGGAGTTTGACGGCCCCTATGCAGAGCTGGACTGCGGAGAATGGCACGCCACTGACTTTGGAATCTACCGGGACAACGCCTACGGGAACCGGGAATATGCAAGCTCCCACGCCATCATGCCCGTCGAGCGATTGGTGAATATCGACACATCCGAGGTAAAACTGAGACTTGCCTACAAGCGCCCCGGAAAGGACAAAAAGTGGCAAACGACCATCGTTGGCAAAGATATGGTTTCGACCTCCCGGACGATCGTACAGCTTGCCACACAGGGCATTTCCGTCACTTCCAGCACAGCAACAGCTCTGGTGGACTTCCTAAACGACATCGAGAACCGCAACTATGATGTGATTCCTGAATCGAAGTCCATCGGACGGCTCGGCTACATACCGGGGGAGGGCTTCTCCCCCTATGTGGACGGGCTGGTGTTCGACGGCGATGCATCGTTCAAGAACCTGTACGGTTGTGTCAAGTCCAAGGGGCTGATCGGCAACTGGCTCGACACAGCTATGGAGTGCCGGAAGATGTCTGTCACCGCCCGGATCATGTTGGCCGCTTCCTTTGCGTCTCCCATCCTGTCCATTGTCGGCTCTCTGCCGTTCTTCGTCCACCTGTGGGGCGTGGATTCCGGCACAGGTAAAACGGTGGCTCTGATGCTTGCCGCCTCTGTGTGGGGCGACCCGGCCCTCGGAAGCTATGTCCAGACTTTCAACGCAACGCAGGTCGGGCAAGAGCGCACCGCCGCATTCCTCAACCATCTGCCGTTCTGCATCGACGAATTGCAGTTGACCAAGGACAGCCGAGGGAAATCGAATTTCGATGTGTACCAGCTCGCCCAGGGCGTAGGCCGCGCCAGAGGCCGCAGAAACGGCGGCATTGACTCAGCCCCTACATGGAGCTGTTGCTTTCTCACCACCGGTGAAAGTCCCATCGTGAGCGGTTCAGCGGGCGCAGGTGCGGTGAACCGTGTCATCGATATCGAGTGTACCGCCGGTTCTGCTGTCATCACAGACGGCCAGAGAATCGCCAACAGCCTGAAGCAAAACTATGGGTTCGCCGGTCAGACCTTCGTGGACAAGATCTATTCCTCCGATGAATGGCTCGATACCATCCGGGATCTGTATCAGGACTTTTACAAGGATCTGTGTCAAGGCGATTCCACCGAGAAGCAGGCTATGGCGGCTGCGGTGATCCTGACCGCCGACACCGTAGCGACACAGCTATTTTTCCAGGATGGCATGGAGCTGACCGTAAAGGACATCCGGGACTTCCTGGCATCCAAAGAGGCTGTATCCGCCGGACACCGCGCCTACGATTGGCTCTGCGACTGGGTGGCGGCGAATGTGAACCACTTCAACACCGACATGGGCGCAGCGCAAGGCGAAACCTACGGCGTTCTGGAGGGCGATATGGCCTACATCATCCGGGGCGTGTTCGACAGGGTGGTGCAGGAGGCGGGATTTTCCAATTCCGCAACGCTCAGTTACCTGCGGAATAACCGTCTGATCGAGGTCAGGCCCGGCAAGGGTAAGGGCTACACCAAGACCAAGCGCATCGGTGGCACCACGCCGCAGTGCGTTTGGCTCCGGCTGGATGGAGCCGCAGACCTCGACGAAGAGGATATGCTCCCACTTTAGTCCCACATTTGTGGGGGTATCTCCCACAAATCTCCCACACAAAAACAGATAGTTCGGTTCCGAAAACTGTTTTGTTTGTTAGTAAACCACGCAAAACACACCTTGAAAAATTGGGGTGTGGGAGTGTGGGAGTGTGGGAGCGCAAAATACAAGTATATATAAGGAATAAAAAAGTTAGGTGTGAGGATATATTTTTTCTCCTATAAGGAAATGTGCGAAAATGCTCCCACACTCCCACATTCTCGGAACAGTCAACTTTTGATATCTGAAAACGATTGAAAAATGTTGATTTAATGGAAATGTGAAACAAAACATAGGATGAAAATGTGGGAGATATGCTCCCACACAAATCCCACACCTCCCACATAGGGAAATTAACTACCATGCAATTAAGAGATTATCAAAAAGAATGCATCTCCATCATCGAATCCAAGCCCCCAGGCTCCTATCTGGTTCAGATGCCTACCGGTTGCGGTAAGACGGCGACTTTCACCCATATCCCCCGGCATGGACGGGTGTTGGTGTTGGCTCACCGCGAGGAGCTTGTTCGACAGCCTGCCAGATACTACGATTGTTCCGTGGGCTTTGAGATCGCCCAGGATCGGAGCCATGGCGAGGAGGTTGTTATTGCGAGTGTGCAATCACTTGTCAACCGTCTGGATCGCTTTTCTCCCGACGAGTTCGACAGAATCATCACCGATGAGTGTCACCATGCATCTGCTGCTACCTACCGCAAGATTTACGACTACTTCCACCCACGACAGCACATTGGTTTTACGGCAACCCCGAACCGAGGAGATAAGCAAAGACTGGATACCGTGTTCTCCGAGATCATCTTCCAAAGGAATCTGAGGTGGGCGATTGAGAATGGTTTCCTATGCGACATCTATTGCCTGAGAGCGAACATCGGCTATGACCTGTCTGCTGTACATACCCGGATGGGCGACTATGCTCCCGGAGAGCTGGAGAAGGCCATGGACGGCACAGCAGATGCCATCGCAGAAGCATATCGGAAATACGCCAAGGGTGCAACCCTGATCTTTGCTGTATCTGTCAACCACGCAGAGGAGATTGCAAAGAAGATCCCCGGCGCAGTCGTTGTCACTGGCAAAACCAAAGCCCGAGCCGACATCATCCAGCGATTCACCAACCGGGAGATCCCCTGCATCGTCAATGTGATGGTGTTCACCGAGGGAACGGATATGCCACTGGTTGAAACGGTCATCGTTGCCCGTCCTACCCAGTCTGACAGCCTGTACAGCCAAATGGTGGGCAGAGGGTTACGACCCCATCCGGACAAAGAAAAGCTGACCCTGATCGACTGCGTGGGTGTGACAGGCAAAGCAAGCCTCTGTACGGCTCCGTCCCTGCTGGGCATTGATATGAGCAATGTCCCTGCGAAAAAGGCTGACGAGGTGCAAGGCCCCCTGTTCGAACTTCCCGAAAAGGCAGTCATGGCATCCGATACCCCGGAGAGCTGGATTCGGAACATCCAGATCGTTGATCTATGGGCAAAGGGGATGTCCTACAACCTCCACGGTGTCAACTACTTCAAGATGCCGGATGGTCGGATGGTGGTATCGCTGCCCAACAACAAGCGGTTCACTATCCCTGCCCCGGACAAGCTCGGAATGGTAACACTAGGGGCCGAGAAAGTCCCATACCAGACAGCCCTTGACAGGGTCTACAAGGCTCTGTGTGATGGGTTTGAATCGTCCCGGATGATCTGGGACATCGACAAAGCCAAGGCGTGGGGCAAGAAACCTGCGACCGAGGCACAGCTTAAGAGCATCAACCGGCGGTATCCCGATTTTGATACCACGGAACTGACAAGGCTTCAGGCTAGTCAGATTCTGAATCGGATGTTTAATGGAGGGAGGAAGAAGTGACTGAAATTATCGAGCAGATGAAATTCTGCAATCAGCTTGAAAAGAAGCTGACCGAAGCCGTGGTGCTTCACGAAAACCGCAGATGCACCCTCGATACGCCCCACCATTGTAATGTTGCCGAGTATGGCACGGGCATTGTGGAGAGAGGTGCTTCTAAAACGCAGATCATGGCGAGCATTGTCCAGCTTCGCCGGGAACTGAATGTTCTGAGCAAAATGTTTGATGATTGGGGTGTGGCCGGGAAATGACCGAACAGCAACATCAAATCGCCGTCATCCAGTGGTCACAGCAGCCCAGCATCCGGGGGAAGTACCCCGAATTAGCTCTGCTGTTCCATATCCCGAATGAGCGGTCGGACAAGGTACAGGCTTCCATCTTGAAGAAGATGGGCGTGAAAAAAGGCGTTCCCGACCTGTTCCTGCCTGTTCCGTCCGGGAAGTATCACGGCCTCTGGATCGAAATGAAAGCCGAAAACGGCAGGGCATCCACCGAACAGATTTGGTGGGCTGACCATCTGAAAGCCAATGGATACGCCCATGCATTTTGTTATGGGTGGCAAAAAGCAACGGAGGTGTTGGAATGGTATCTGAATCTCAAAACACTGGCGTAGTCCTCCCCTACGAAACAGCCGCCATGCGTGGCGACCCGATGCCGGAGGGACTGAAAAGCTACGATTGCACCATGTTCCAGAATCTGTCTCTGCTGTATCAGAGATACCGGCAGAAGCTCATTGACCGAGATCAGGCTACCAAGGAAAAGAAAACACTTCTGGAAGCCTACCGTATCGAGAAATTTGGGTATTCGGTGCTAGAGGAGAATATCGCAATCTCCAAGCGCCTCGAAACCGCTGCTTCTGCCTATGTCTACAATCCCTGTGTTGAGACGGCAGACAAGATGTACGAAGCCTTCTACGGGATCAAGCGAAATGAAAAGCCCCGTGGTATGAGTCTGGAAGATTTCCTGACCGGTGCCGAATGAGGAAACCAAAATGAATTACAACGAATTTTTACATACCAAGCAGCGCATTCCTCCATCCTGCGGTTTCGACAAGCCCAGGGAACAGATGAATCCGCTGATGTTTGAGTGGCAGAAGGACATCGTTCACTGGGCGCTGCTCAAGGGCCGGGCGGCTCTGTTTGAGGACTGCGGCAACGGTAAGACCATCCAGCAGTTGGAATTTGCCCACAGTGTATCTGAGGTCACTGGGATGCCGGTGTTGATCGTGGCCCCGCTGACCGTCGGCGAGCAGACCCGACGGGAAGCTGAGAAGTTCGGCTATACAGCAACCCTCTGCCGAACGCAGAAAGATGTTTGTCCCGGTATCAACATCACCAACTATGAAATGCTGGAGCATTTTGATGCCAATGCGTTCGGCGGTGTGGTTCTGGACGAGTCCAGCATTCTGAAAAACTGTATGGGCAAAGTCCGAACCCAGATCATCGAGATGTTTGCAGATGTACCCTATCGACTGTCCTGCACCGCCACTCCTTCGCCCAATGATTACATGGAGCTGGGTAATCAGGTGGAGTTCCTCGGCATTATGAGCCGCACGGAGATGCTTGCAACCTATTTTACCCATGATGGTTCCAATACCAGTCAATGGCGGCTGAAAGGTCACGCAGAGAACCGCTTCTGGGAGTGGGTTGCAACCTGGGCCGTTGTTCTGACCTGTCCCGGCGATTTAGGATACTCCAACGACGGCTATATCCTGCCGGAGCTGGTCATGCATGAGCATCTGGTGGATTTCAGTACGACGATGGATGATGGACTATTCGGATGGGTGGCCCAGACCCTTACCGAACGCAGAGAAGCCCGGCGCATGAGTCTCCGGGAGCGCTGTGAGAAAGCTGCGGAGCTGGTTGCCGCTGCCCCTGACGATCAGTGGGTAGTGTGGTGTGATCTGAACGACGAAAGCGCTCTGCTTGCCAGCCTGATCCCCGGTTCTGTCGAAGTCCGGGGCAGCGATAAGCCCGATGAAAAGGCAATAGCCCTGAGGGATTTTGCGGATGGAACTGTGCGGTATCTGGTGACAAAGCCCTCCATCGCCGGCTTCGGTATGAACTGGCAGCAGTGCCACAGGATGATTTTTGTGGGGCTGTCCGATAGCTACGAAGCCATGTATCAGGCCATCCGGCGTTGCTACCGATTCGGTCAGGCATTCCCGGTGGAGGTGCATGTCATCACATCCGCTGCCGAGGGCGCTGTCAAGGCCAATATCGAACGCAAGGAAGCCCAGGCCGATGCCATGAAGCAAAATATGGTCAAGTACACGAAAGAGATTTTGGAACAGGATATTCGGGGCACGGTTCGGATTGTGATTCCCTACAATCCCCAGGTGGATATGCTGATTCCAGCGTGGTTAAGGAGCGCATAATGAAAGTTTTGAATCAGGCGATGGGTAAGAACTTCGCCATTTATCACGGTGACAGCTGCGAGGTGCTGAAAGGCATCCCCGACAACAGCATCCATTACTCCGTGACTTCCATCCCCTTTGCCAGCCTGTACACCTATTCCAACAGCGACCGGGATCTGGGGAACTGCCGATCCTATGAGGAATTTGCGGAGCAGTATATGTTCCTGGGCAGAGAGTGGTTCCGTGTGATGATGCCGGGGCGCAATGTCAGCATCCACTGCATGAATCTGCCCACCAGCAAGGAACGGGACGGCTACATCGGCATCCGGGACTTCCGGGGCGATGTGATCCGGTGGATGCAGTCCCTCGGATTCATTTACCATTCCGAGGTGTGTATCTGGAAGAACCCCGTCACCGCAATGCAGCGGACCAAAGCTCTGGGCCTGCTCCACAAGCAGATCAAGAAGGATTCCTGCATGAGCCGCCAGGGTATCCCAGATTTTGTGGTGACATTCCGCAAACCTGGTGATAACCCTGAACGGGTCGCACATACCAACGAGAGCTATCCCGTTGCCCACTGGCAGCAGGTGGCATCCCCGATCTGGGAGGAATATGCAACCCCTACCTGGTGGGACATCAACCAGAGCGCCACGCTCAACCGCAAGGCGGCGAAAGAGGAAAAGGACGAACGGCATATCTGTCCGCTTCAACTGCCTGTCATTGAGCGGTGTGTGGAGCTGTGGAGCAACCCCGGCGACATCGTTCTCGATCCCTTCGACGGCATCGGTTCTACTGGGTATCAGTCCCTTTTGATGGGACGGCGGCATATCGGCATCGAGCTGAAAGAGAGCTATTTCAATTTGGCCGTTGAGAACTGCCAGAGTGCAGAGTCCCAGGCAGCTGACAAAACTGACGAACAGCCCAGATTGTTTGATCTGCTGGAGCAGGAGGCTTGACCATGGCACACACACGAAAACACGCTATGATTTGCACCGCCTGGAAGCGAATGCAGGCTGAGGGCTGTGACCCCGTATGGAATGACTATGGAGCCTTCCGGGAATGGTCGGAACATCGCTGGGCTGACAAAGCGGTGTTTGCCAAGATTTTTCCGGAGCTGCCCTGGGGTCCTGATAATGCCGAATGGATCGGCGGCCATGATCCGGATGCCTGGACGATTACATGGAGCAGGCAGTACCGCCGCACCCCGGCTCAGACTGTCAATCCCTGCACCAACTGCCGCAGTCTCCTGCAATGCACCAAAATCTGTCCCGCCCGTGCAAGGTGGTGGGACCATCAGACCGCAAGTATTAGAAAGGCTCTAAAGCTATGACATATGACGAAATGAGAATTCGGCAGGCATGGCCATATGAGGTCAAAGTTCAGCACGCAGAGCGCGTGGCCAGAGATTATCTGGATCGTGTAGCTGCCGGTGTCTCCTATGGCGGAAGCAAGGGTACAGCTCATGAAGCATGGAACACCCATGTTTCTGTGGGTGGTCTGGATTCCATCACACTGCTGCTGTTTTTGCGGGATCGTTTCCCCGGCGAGGATATCAAAGCAATCTCCCGCTCCAGCTTGGAGGATAAATCCATTCAGGAAATCCATAAACAGCTTGGCGTTGTGAACATCCCCGGAGAGAAAACGAAAGTGTCTATCCTTCAGCAGTATGGCTTCCCGGTTATCAGTAAACGATATGCCAACAAAATCGAGAAGATCCAGAAGCCTAATGAGAAAACGACATTCATCCACGCCATTATGACCGGCGATATGGGTGCCCAGGGCGGCTACCAGCACAGCGATAAGATCAAGCTGCCGGATAAGTACATCGAGATGTTTGGTGGTCTTTATGCAGAACATCGCCCTGACTTGGTATGCAAATGCGCGCCGTTCCAGGTATCTGCCCAATGCTGTTATTGGCTGAAAGAGCTTCCGGCTGACAAGTGGGCCAAAGAGCATAACAGCGTCCCGTTCCTCGGCCTGATGGCCTCTGAAGGTGGTCAGCGTGAGATGGGCCTAACAAAGAACGGCTGCAATTATTACGGCAAGGAGACCGTTCGTAGCTGCCCCTTTGCAGTATTCACCCGGCAGGATCTGCTTCAGCTTGCGCTGGATCTGAATGTGCCGGTGCCGAAGATCTACGGCGAAATCGTACGGGATCCGGACGGTACACTCAGAACGACAAGGGCCCAGAGAACCGGCTGCTCCATGTGTGGCTTCGGCATCCATATGGAAAAACGGCCCCATAGGTTTGATCGGCTCCGGGAAGATAACGAGAAAGAGTGGGACTTCTGGATGTACCGATGTGTGATCGATCCTGATACAGGCGAAAGGTATGGCTGGGGCCGTGTCCTCGACTATATCGGTGTTGAATGGGAGAATCTGCCGGGGCAGGATGTAGGCCAGATGTCGCTGGAGGGCTTTATGATATGAAACAGACAATGCTGTAGCGGTGTGAGGAGGGAAAATCAATGACAAAAGAAAAACGGCTGATTGATGCGATGTGTATCGATTTTGGCAGCGTTGACATTTCGGATTGCACCGATGTTGATGGCATCATTGCGGCGGTAGAAGATTTGATTGATGCACAACCTACTGTTGAAGCCTATACTGCTGAACAGGTTACAAGCATTATCCAACGGACAGATAATTTGGAAGCGGAGGAACGGGAACTGAGAAGGCAGGTCGCATGGTTGAAAAGTTGTATCAACTGCAAGATCCGCAAAAAATGCCCCCGGCACTGCGGCAAGGTTGTCCACAGTTGCGACCATTGGGAATATGGCGATCCTGTGGGGCGTGGTGAGTGGATTGTCTGCGGTGATGGTGAATATGTCCCCTTCATGTGTTCTGCGTGTGGTAAAACATCATCTTGGTATCACGCACAGACCGCCAGCTACTGCCCCAACTGCGGCGCAAAGATGAACGGAGGAGCCAATGAGTAAACCCAGACTTTTGGGAGCGGTCAGAACTGCGCCCACCAAAGCAGATAAATTCAATCTGCGCTATCAGCGCAATCAGCAGAAAAAGGTTGTGCGTAAGAAGAAGGGAGGTCAATCCGATGAACTGGAAAAATGAAGCGATGGACAAGCTCCGGCAGTATGAGGCCCAGAAGAATGCTTTGAAAAGCATCCCCCAGGAGATCGAGCAGTTGAAGGCTTCAAGGTCTGCGATCCGTGGCGCATCTTCTGATGCTATGCCTGTCAGGGGTGGCGGTAACGGCCGGGAGGATATGTTGCTGTCCTCTATTGTCAAGGAGGAGGAACTGGAACGGGCTTTGCGGTCTGCTAAGCTCGATGTGTTGCTGACCGATGCGGGGATGGAATGTCTGGATGATGAGGAGCGGCTGATCCTGGATCGATTTTACATCCACCCGATGAAGGGGGCTGCTGAGCGTTTGGCAGGCGAGTTGAGCATGGACACAAAGACCATTTACAAGAGAAAGGATTCTGCCCTGCGCCACTTTACGATTTCGCTTTACGGCGTGACGGAAAGTTGAGAAAAAATTGGGTTGAAATTTCCGTTGGATGTGTTATGATGTCCAAAATGAAACTGTGACCAGAGGCTCGGAAGCTACTTCCGGGCCTCTTTTGCATATACGGAAGCGTAAAGCGTAATTGGTAGCGCAACGGTCCAGAAAACCGACGCGGCACAGCCGTCTGCGGGTTCGAGTCCTGCCGCTTCCGCCACGGTGCGAGAATTCGCCGAATACTACGAAGGGAGTGTTTGTCAATATGTTCGTCCTGATCATGGCCCTTACATTTTGCCTTATGCTCCCGTGGAGTGAACTGCCGCATCTTCCCCCTGTGGTGGTTACTGCCAAAATCCATCTGATCTGTTGGTACACTGCAGGGTTCGAGTAGGTACGCTGTTTGGGGGACAAAGCGGTAGGCCCGGCACCGTAAGACCGGGCAACACGCTCCAGTAGCGCCAGTTGGTAGAGCAGTTGATTTGTAATCAGAAGGTCGCCGGTTCGAGTCCGGCCTGGAGCTCCAGATGCCGCCGTAGCGCAGTTGGCAAGCGAGAGCGATTCGTATTCGTTAGGTCGTGAGTTCAAGTCTCACCGGCGGCTCCATACGGAATAGTAAGCATAGAGGTACTGCAGCGGATTGCTAATCCGTTCACCGCTTCTGCGGTGCGTAGGTTCGATTCCTGCCTATTCCGCCATTTATTTTATGCAGGAGAGGTAGCAAGCATGGCTGTCAAAAGACCTGATCAAAGCGGTACGCACCGGCTTGCGTTTGAGCGGGCCAAAAAGAAGATCTACGCAACTGAAACCCTCTGTGGCATTTGTGGGAAGCCCGTGGATTTTGATATGAAGTATCCGCATCCGCTGTCGCCGTGCATCGATCACATCATCCCAATTGCAAAGGGCGGCCACCCCAGTGATCGGGATAATTTACAGTTGGCCCACTGGTGCTGCAACAGACAGAAATCTGATAAGCTCTTTTCTACTGCTGCCCGGGCTGAACAGGATGACGAGGAAGCAACAAACCGCAATCTGCCCCAATCCTGTGACTGGACGGCATACAGGTCCTGATATAGGGGGCATACCCCCCTCCCAGGGTGGCCTCTGGACTACAACGGCCGTCACTACGAATAAATCTCGCGGAGATGTTGGAGGGTGTTATGAGTGAGTTGAAAGGGATGGCGTATCTGCGGCGGAGGCTGGAGTCGAAGCGGGTGCGGGTACTGACCAGGTATAAGTATTACGAAATGAAAAACGGGGTCAAGTATTTTCAGACGGTGATCCCGGCAGAGTTTTTGTGGATGGCTCAGACGCTGGGCTGGTGCGGCAAGGCGGCGGATGCGCTGGCGGATCGGCTGGCTTTTCGGGAATTTCGGGAGGACAGCTTCGACCTGTACCCGATTTTCCAGATGAACAACGCCGATGTGCTGTTTGATTCTGCGGTGCTGTCGGCTCTGATTTCGTCCTGCTGCTTTATTTACATTTCGCCGGACAAGGGCGGCTATCCGCGGATGCAGGTGATTGACGGCAGCAATGCCACGGGTATCATGGATCCCATCACGGGGCTGCTGACGGAGGGCTACGCGGTCATTGACCGGGATGAACATGGGCGGCCAAAGACCGAGGCATATTTCACGGTGGAACAGACGGAGTATTACCAGAATGGGCAGCGTTTTCATGTGGATATGAATCCGGCTCCCTGGCCGCTGCTGGTGCCGATCGTCCACCGGCCCGATGCCAAGCGGCCCTTTGGCCACAGCAGGATCAGCCGGGCCTGCATGGGCTTGCAGCAGGGCGCACTGCGGACGCTGCTGCGGTCGGAGGTCAGCGCTGAGTTCTACAGTTTCCCTCAGAAATATGTGACGGGGACGGACCCGGACGCGGAGGAGCTGGACAAGTGGCGGGCGACCGTTGCATCCATCCTGCGGTTTGACAAGGACGAAGCAGGCGACGCGCCGAAGCTGGGACAGTTTACCCAGCAGAGCATGAGTCCCTACACAGAGCAACTGCGGACCTTCGCGGCGCTCTTTGCCGGGGAGACGGGGCTTACCCTGGATGATCTGGGCTTTGTGACGGATAACCCCTCCAGCGCGGAGGCAATCAAGGCCAGTCATGAGAATCTGCGGCTTGCCGCCAGGAAAGCCCAGAGAACCTTCGGATCAGGTTTCCTCAATGTGGGGTATCTGGCGGCCTGCGTCCGGGACCAGTTCCCATACCAGCGGAGTCAGATCTACATGACAAAGCCTGTCTGGGAGCCTGTGTTTGAACCGGATGCTGCCATGCTGTCCGGCATCGGTGACGGTGCGGCGAAGATCAACCAGGCAGTCCCCGGTTATTTCGGGAAGAACAATATGCGTGATCTGACCGGCATTGACCCGGAGTAAGGGGGCAGCATGGAAGATATTGCGCCCCAGCTTGTGGAAAATATAAACGGGGAGTTCCGGCGGCTGTATGCGGCAAGCGGAAAGATCACCAGTCTGCTGGCGAAGGTCAAAGCGAAAACCGCCACCTATGCTGAAGCCCAGGAATATGCCATTGAGGTTTCCAGCCTGATCGGAAAAGCCTGGGAGAAATATGTTTCTTCGGATACGCTGCCCGACGGGAAGATGTACTACAACATCGCCGAGAGGCTGGTCCCGGCGGCTCTGGACGAAAACCATGCACTGGTGGCTCAGTATGCCGCCGATGTGCAGAAGGGGCTGAACGACCGGGCCGGGATCGGGCTGAAACCGCAGATGGCTGAGCTGGATCAGGACCGGGTGGACGGCCTGGTGGAACTGGCCAGCAGCGCGGAGCAGTATGACGAGGTTGCTGCCCGGCTTTTGGCTGACTTTGAGAATTTCAGCCAGCACATTGTCGACGAAACCATCCGGAAGAATGCGGATTTTCACTACCGCTCCGGGCTGAGTCCGAAGCTGATTCGCCAATCCCATGGAAAATGCTGCGCATGGTGTCGATCCCTGGCAGGAACCCATGACTATCCGGATGTTGACCGGGATGTTTATCGACGGCACAGGGATTGCCGCTGTACGGTGCTGTACGATCCGGCAGATGGAAGTAAAACTTTTCAGAATGTTCACACGAAAGAAACAGCGGACATTAACCAGCATATTGCTGATTACCAAGCAAGAGAAATCAAACGGCAAAAGGAAGAGGACGCCAAGCGGTTCAAGCGGAAATTTCAGGCATTACCACAAAATAAAGTTGTTCCGGCGCTGAGAAATAATGCCACAAAGTGGATTGAAGGTTTATCTGGTGAGGAAAAAAGGGCCATCAGAAAATATACCGGAAATGGGGATTCACACCCGAAGTTTTATCAGCGTATAAACGAAATGCTTAGAGGTGATATGCCTGAAGATTCGACATTGCGATATTACGCGGAGCAAATTTCCGGTGCATTGAAACGGAGTTCGATAAGCGAAAATGTGATTTGCTATCGGGGATCAAGCGTCAATCCTTTTGGTAACGCTGATATTGGCGCGGTCGTAAGTTTTTCTCAATTTCTTAGCACATCGGCCATTTCAAGCAAGTCTTTTGATGCAGGAGTAACTTTTACCATATATGTACCGAAAGGAACATCTGGAGTTGCATATATCGAGGAGCTAAGTGAATATCCTAAACAACGCGAGATTCTGTTTGACAAAGATTGCAGATATGTGGTATTATCAAACCAAGAAAAACGAGTTGAACTGGTGGTGATTTGATGGATTCCAATGTTAATGAGCAGAACAAAACAGATAGTGCTGCAGAAGAAAACTTTCAGGAAAAACTCTGCTCTGGATCTTTCAAAGTCAGCGTTTTGTCTGATAATGGATTTGACCTTCTGAAAGAAAAAGGTCTGTTGTAAGTATTTGTTTTTATTCCAATCATGTAAAGCACGTTGCTACAAGCACCGTGCTTTTTTCATGCCCAAAATAAGGAGTGTGAACCATGGCCGATGTGCGTGTCGGCCGCCAGACACCTACAAAATCCGTTACCCTGCCCTATGAAAAGACCCGGGGGCAGGAGGCGGTAGAGCTTTACAACTCCACCGGCAGAACGGCGCAGCAGTGGCAGGAGCTTCTGATCTATGACATTCTGGCGGTCAATGAGGAGGGACTATGGGTACATACCAAAACCGGATACGCAGTCCCACGGCGTAACGGCAAGAATGAGGTCGTGGTCATCCGGGAAATGTTCGGCCTGACCACCGGGGAGCGGATTTTACACACTGCCCACCGGACTACAACCTCCGCTGCCGCCTCCAGACGGCTGGCGGCCCTGCTGAGTGCCGCCGGATATACGGAGGTTTCCCGGCAGAAGAAGGATGAAACCTACGACAAGCACTTTACCTACACCAAGCAGCTGGGCCTGGAGTGTATCACCATCCTCGGTGACGGCGGCGGAAGCTGCTCCTTCCGTACCCGGTCCAGCAAGGGCGGTCTGGGCGAGGGCTTCGACCTGCTGATCATCGACGAGGCTCAGGAATACCAGGACAGCGAGGAAACTGCCCTGAAATATGTGGTTTCGGACTCCCGGAACCCCCAGACCCTGTTCTGCGGCACACCGCCCACTCCGGTGTCCTCCGGCACGGTGTTCCAGAAAATGCGTAATTCCGCGCTGCAGGGCGAAAGCCGCAATACCATGTGGGCCGAATGGTCCGTGGACTCCATGACCGATCCCCAGAACCGGGAGAGCTGGTACGAAACCAATCCGTCGCTTGGTACGATCCTGTCGGAACGAAAGATCCTCGACGAGATCGGCACCGACGACGTGGATTTCAACATTCAGCGACTGGGCCTGTGGCTGCGGTACAACCAGAAGAGCGCAATCAGCAAGACGGAGTGGCGGGAAAAGGAAGTGCCGAAGCTGCCGAAGCTCACAGGTAAGCTGTTCGTGGGCATCAAATACGGACACGACAACGAAAATGTGTCCATGTCCATCGCGGTGAAAACCGCAGACAACCGAATCTTTATCGAATCCATCGATTGCCGCCCCATCCGGGAGGGCAATGGGTGGATTCTTGCGTTTCTGAAGCACGCAGATGTGCAGACCGTCGTTGTGGACGGGGCCAACGGGCAGCAGCTTCTTGCCGACGGTATGAAGGCGGCAAAGCTCAAGGCCCCCATGATGCCCAGTGTCAAGCAGGTCATCCAGGCCAATGCCATGTTCTGGCAGAGCCTGACAGCGGCGGTGGGCGGGCAGGTATTTCCCGTATGCCACATGGGACAGCCGTCCCTGGAACGGGCAGCCAGCAACTGCGAAAAGCGGGCCATCGGCTCCGGCGGCGGCTTTGGCTTCCGGTCCATCCTGGATGGGGCTGAGATCGGCCTGCTGGACAGTGTGATTCTGGCGTACTGGGCCTGCAGTGAGCACAAGGAGAAGCGCAAGGCAAAAATTCACTACTACTGACCGGGATTTTCCGGCTGTGATACACACCAAAGGAGGAAAACATCATGGAATTTACCCCCATCAACACCCAGGAGGAATTTGACAGCCGTGTCAAAGAGCTGTACGGCGATGTCAATGACCTTCAGGGCAGAATCACCACCCTGACCGGCGAGCGTGATGCCCACGCGGACACCATCGCCCAGCTCCAGACCAAAGTCAAGGGCTACGAGATGACCGCGCTCAAGGCGAAGATCGCCAAGGAAAAGGGCATCCCTGCTGAGATGGCCGACCGGCTCACCGGCGAGGATGAAAAGGGCCTGCGTGCCGATGCCGACACCATGGCCGCCAACCTGAGAGCATTCAAGGGTGCCGCACCTCTGCATAATCCCGAGCCTGCCGAACCCGATGCCAATACTGCCGGCATGAAAACCATGCTGAGTGAACTGAGAGGAGAATAAACTATGGCAACCAAATCCAATATGTCCACCAATTTCAAGGCCGAGATGGTCCGGGATATTTTTTCCAAGGTCAAGGGCCACTCCACCATCGTCAAGCTGGCCCAGCAGATGCCCGTGGCCTTTTCCGGCAACGACATCATGACCTTCAACCTGGACGGCGAGGTGGCAATCGTCGGCGAGGGCGGTCAGAAGCCTGCCGGTGAAGCTACCATCGCTCCCGTCACCGTCGTCCCTGTCAAGGTGGTGTACCAGCACCGGGTTTCCGATGAGTTCCTGCGCGTCACCGAGGAAAAGGCCCTGAAGATGCTCGAAGCCTTCCGGGACGGCTTTGCCAAGAAAATCGCCCGCGGTATCGACATCATGTCCTTCCACGGTGTGAATCCTGCTGATCTGGAAGCATCCAGCAAGATCGGCGACAACCACCTGGACTCCAAGGCCAAGTCTGTCACCTACACCGCCGGTAAACCTGAGGACGCGCTGACCGATGCCATTGCGCTCATCGGCGACTACGATGTGACCGGCTATGCCCTGAGCAAGAGCTTCGCCGCCGACCTGGGCAACTACAAGGAGAACGGTGTCAGCCAGTATCCTGAGTTCAAGATGGGCGCGAACCCCGGCAAGCTGGTGGGCACCGCCTGCGATGTCAACAGCACTGTCACCAAGGGCAACGACAAGGCCCTGGCCTATGTGGGCGACTTCCAGAGCGCTTTCCGCTGGGGCTATGCCGATCAGATCCCCATGGAGGTCATCCAGTACGGCGATCCCGACGGTCAGGGCGACCTGAAGCGCAGCAATGAGGTTGTGCTTCGTGCAGAGGCCTGGATCGGCTGGGGCATTCTGGACGGCGGCGCATTCGCCCGTGTGGTCAAGGGCACCTGATGGGCTTTTTCGCAACGCTGGAGGACCTGGGGCTGCTGTGGCGGCCCCTGAAAGATGAGGAAAAGCCCCGGGCGGAAGCTCTGCTCGGGGTGGTTTCCGATTCTCTCAGAATGGAAGCGGACAAGGCTGGCCGTGATCTGGATGCCATGATCGCGGCCAAGCCCGCTTTGGCCACGGTTGTCAAGTCCGTGACCGTGGATGTGGTCGCCCGGGTGCTGATGACCTCCACAGAACAGGAACCGCTGAGTCAGTTCACCCAGACAGCAGGGCCTTACACCGCTTCCGGGACCTATCTGGTTCCCGGCGGCGGTATTTTTATCAAAAAGTCCGAGCTGGCCCGGCTGGGCCTGCGGCGGCAGAGAATGGGGGTGCTGGATGTCTATGGCATTTCTGCAGGGAATGACGGTAACACTGTATGACCGGGTAAAGACCGGTGTGGATGCGCTGAACCGTCCCACCTATGACCAAGTGCCGGTGCAGGTGGACAATGTTCTGGTCTATCCCGTGGGTACCGGGGACATCACCTCCGATACCGACCTGAGCGGAAAGCATATCCGGTATGCTCTGTGCATCCCCAAAGAGGATGATCACGCATGGCATGGCACGGATGTGGAGTTTTTCGGGGAACGGTGGCACACCGTGGGCGTTCCGGAGATCTGGCTGCCTGACCTGGCTCCCCTGGGCTGGAACAAGAGAGTGACGGTGGAACGGTATGAGTAAGGTGCGCATCGAGCTGGACAGCGATGGGATTCAGGCGCTGCTGAAATCGGACGAAATGGCGGAAGTCTGCGAACGGGAAGCTGAACGGATGACCAGAGCCACCGGCATGGAATACAAATCCGATGTACGGGTTGGCAAGTACCGTGTCCGCGTTTCTGCTTATGACAAAAACGCAGACAAAAAAGTGGAATACCCGATTTGTCCCAAATGCGGTGTGGCACACGCTCATTGCCGCTGTAAGAGGGGGTAATGCAGGATGATTGAACTTCTCATGTTGAACCATCTGAAAGACAGACTGGGTATTCCGGTGTACGCCGAGGTTCCGGAAACGCCGCCTGAGCAGTTCGTTGTGATCCGCAAGGGGGACGAACGGAGGGAAGATTTCCTGCGCTGCGCCACGATGATGGCCCGATCGTACGGCAGGAGCCTGCTCGATGCCATGGAGCTGAGTCAGCGTGTGCTGGTGGCCATGGACTCTTTCCCGGAGGATCCCAGGATCAGCGGCTGCTACTGCACCGGAGAGTACAATTTCACCGACGAGGAAACCAAGCGATACCGCTATCAGGCGGTATTTGACATTTATTATTTTTGATACCGAGGAGGAAAGAACATGGCTGATAAGCTGAATCACCCTGAATATGTGACCACCGGCAAGCCCAAGGTGGGCGGCGCGGTGTTCCGTGCGCCACTGGGAACCGAGCTGCCCACGGATGCCTTGAGCGCTCTGGGCGCGGCTTTCAAGTGTCTGGGCCACTGCTCCGATGACGGTCTGAAAAACAAGGATGCCATCAGCTCCGGCAGTGTCAAGGCCTGGGGTGGCTATACCATCCACCACTACCAGGACGGCAAGAGCGATGCGTTCCGGTTCAAGCTGGTAGAGGCGCTGAACGTTGAGGCACTGAAGGCGGTTTATGGCGATGAGAATGTGACCGGAGACCTGGCAACGGGCATCCACATCCAGTCCACCGGCCAGGAGCATGAGGACTGCGCCTGGGTCGTGGACATGATCCACAATGGCTATGCCAAGCGGATCGTGGTGCCCTGCGCCAAGGTCACGGAGGTGGCGGAAATCGCCTACCAGGACAATGCCGTGGTGGGCTATGACACCACCATCTCCGCAAGTCCTGACGAAAACGGTGTCTATCACCACGAATACATCGCAAAGAAAGCCTAAGGAGGGCCGGACATGAAGAAAATCAAAATCGAGTGTGGTTTTGCCTGTGAGGTCGATGAGAATGTCCTCGACAACATGGAGCTGCTTGAAAAGCTGGTGGAGGTGGAGGAGGGCAAGCCCGCCGCTCTGATCCCCAGTCTGGACATGATCCTGGGAAAGGAAAAGCGGAAGGAGCTGTATGACCATCTGCGTACCGCCGACGGCAGAGTTCCCGTGAAGGATACCACCAGGGCCCTGGCCCAGATCATCAAGGCTGTCGGCGCAAAAAACTGATGACCCTCGCCGGAATGATCGCAACGGACCGGGATGCGCTGGTCTGCGATCTGGCGGAAACTTACGGGATTTTTGAAATGGGAGCGTTGCCGGTGAAGCTGCTGGCAACGCTCGCTTCCGGTTTGAGGGCAGATTCCCGTATCCGGATGAAGATGGCCGGGTCTGAGGTCACACAGATGGAGCTGCTGACGGCTGCGGTCGTGGACAGGCTTTCGATGCTGTGGTGGGCCAAAACCGAGGACGGCCGGAATGGCATCAACCGACCCAGGTCGCTGGTAAAGGTCTTTACCGGGCAGGAGCAGGAGAAGCAGCCCAGCTCCGGCTTCGACACGGCAGAGGAATTTGAAGCGGAATGGGAACGGATGACGGGGGTGCGCCATGGCGGATAAGAAAAAGAGCGTTGCGAAAGCATATGTGCAGGTGGTGCCCACCGTTGACGGGATCAAGGACACGCTGACCAAGGAATTGGGCGGCGAAGTATCCAGTTCCTTTGGGGACATCTTCAAGGGTACGCTTTTATCCGGTGCGCTTCTGGGAGCTGCTAAGGAGATCGGTGGGGCTGTTCTGGACATCGGTCGGGATGCTGTGGAGGCCGCCGCAGAGGTCAAAGCGGCCAATGCGCAGTTCGAGCAGACCTTCGGGGAGCTTGAAAGCACCGCAACGGCGGCGCTCCGGGCGGTGTCCAACGAAACAGGCATTGCCGCCACCCGGCTCAAAGGCGGCTACACGGCCCTGTATGCCTTTACAAAATCCGTGGGCGGTGATTCTGCCACTGCCCTGAACATCGCGAAGCGGGCCATGAGCGCCGCCGCAGACAGCGCGGCCTACTATGACCGAAGTGTGGAGGATGCCACCGAAACCCTTCAGAGCTTCCTGAAGGGTAACTATGCGAATGATGCCGCCCTGGGCATCGCCGCCACGGAAACCACCCGTAATGCTATGGCAAACAAGCTCTATGCAAAATCGTTCATCGAGCTGTCTGAGTCGCAGAAGGTGGACACCCTGCTTGCCATGGTGGAAGCTGGCAATAAGGCCTCCGGCGCGATGGGCCAGGCCGCAAGGGAAGCGGATTCCTGGACAAACGTCACCGGCGAGCTGGCTGAGGCTTCGCGGCAGCTGCTGGCTCAGTGGGGATCTCCCATCATGGAGGGGCTGATCCCCATGATCCAGGGTGTTACCAATGCCCTGAAAGGGTGGACGGAACAAACATCCTGGGAACAGCTGAATCAGGGCATTGCCGATTTCCAATCCAATCTGGAGGCTGCTGACGAGTCACTGACCGACAGCGCCATCAAAATGGACGCAACGGCTGTGCTGGCTCAGAAATATGTTGACCGGCTCCGGGAGCTGGAGGGTGCAGGGCTGGACACCGCAGAGAGTCAGAGGGAATATAAGCAGGTCGTTGAACTGCTCAACGACCTGATGCCAGAGCTGAGCCTGACCATCAACGAGGTCACCGGTCGGCTAGAACAGAACACCTGGGCCATCGAGGATAATATCCGATCCCTCCGGGAGCAGGCCGAAAATCAGGCAAAGATGGCCTACTACAAAACCATCATCGATGAGTATTCCAAGGCACTCGAAGAACAGTTTGCTGTCGAACAGCGGCTCCTACAGCTCCAGGCCGAGGAAGCTATCATTCAGCAGCAACTCTTTGATGCCGAGCAGATGCAAATGGCCGCCAACATCCGTGGCGATGCTGATCTTACTAGACGAACGGAACGGGTGATTGATCTCACCAACGCCCTCATGTCCAATCGTGAGGAGCAGGATGGTGTAACTGAGGCTATCACTCAATCCTCTGCTGCCCTTGCAGCGGTGGAAAGCAAGCTGAATGCCGCTGAGTCCGGATATGCGGAGCTGGCCGGGGCGACCGGAGAAGCTACCGCTGCGGTTGATGAGCAGTCGGAAGCGGTGGCAGCACTTGCGGAAGCATATAAAGCATCCAAGGACGCAGCCAGAGAGAGCATTGATACCCAGATCGGGCTTTTTGAGGAGCTTGAGAAAAAAAGCGAGATGTCGGCTGAGGATATTGTCAAAAACTGGGGCAAGCAGCAGGAAGCCTTTGGCCGGTACTCCGACAACCTGAAAAGGGCGGTGGAGCTGGGACTTGACCAGACTCTGGTTCAGCAGCTTTCTGACGGATCTCAGCAGAGTATGCTGATCCTGGATGAACTGCTCAATGGCACAGAGCTGAGTATTGACGAGATTAACGCGGCCTTTGGCGGCATGAGCGAGGCACGGGACACCCTGGCCGGAACCATGGCGGACATGGAGGCCATCGCCAACGGTACTTATTCGGATATGGTCGCCGATGCGAAGAACGCAGGCGAAAATGTTGTTGGCGGACTGGTGGCGGGTATCTACGAGCATATCCCCCGTCTGGAATCGGCTATGGCCACGGCTGCCCGTAAATCCGAGCTGTCCTTTAACCGCACCATGGAAATCAACAGCCCCTCCAGAGTCATGGAGCGGGCCGGAGGGCACGTCGTGGGCGGTGCTGTCCTGGGTGTGGAGAATGACACATGGAAACTGGAACGGGCCATGGAGGAGATGGGCGAACGGAGCATTGCCGCCTATAACCGAAATCTGGTCCTGGATGCGGCGGCATATCCGATGCGGATTGCCGGAAATGCAGGATTCACCGGAGGCGGCGGAGTAACCAATAACCACAGCTATTCGCTGGGCGGCCTGTCCGTAAGCGTCTACCAGCAGCCTGGCGAGAGTGCGGACGAACTGGTGGATCGGGTGATCGATAAGCTCAGCATGATGTTTGACCAGGGAGGTGCTGCCATTGGGTAACTTTATCTTTAACGGTATTTCTGCCGCTGATCTGGGGCTGGAGGTCATCCAATTCCCTGCCCAGTACGCGCCCCGGAAGAATATCACCACCATCACCATTCCCGGACGGCAGGAGCCGCTGCACCAGTGGGACGGCAGTTACGCACCCTTTACAAAGCGGTATGTATGCTGGTTCAAGGCTTCCCCGGTGGCGGGACAGGCCCACCGGGTCAAACAGTGGCTGCTGTCGGCTCCGGCGGGGGCAAGACTGGAAGATACCTTCGACGAGGATGTTTTCCACCATGCGACCTTTATCGGCGGCGTGGACATTGAGAACACATTGGACCGCTTCGGACGGGTGACTCTGGAATTTGAATGCGCGGCGCCTGCGTATCTGAAGTCCGGCGAAATGCCTGTCCGGATCCCGGCCAACACGCCTACCATTGTCCGGAACGATACTCCGTTTCCGGCTTATCCGCTGCTGACCATCCACGGGACCGGAAATCTGGGCTGTGTGGTGGTGGTAGGTGGCCATGAGATCGATATTCACTGGGGAGTGACCAGCACGCGGACGATTTATTTCGATTGTGCGCTGTATGAGGCCTGGGAAATGGTTGACGGTGTGGAGCAGCCGGTAAACAGCAGCATCAAGACCACAATTCACTCCTTCCCACAGCTCGCACCGGGGGACAATCTGGTGGAGGCGAAGGGAGTCGGTGTGGATCATATCGAGCTGGTTCCCCGCACCTGGACGCTGTAAAGGAGGCGGCATGATTCCTAGATTGTTTGATGCCGGTCAGAGTATTTTTTCTGGTCTGGGGATGGGAGGATTGGCAGAAGCCCAGAGCTGCCGGGTCAAGTGGCAGCTCAACGGCGCATATGAGCTGGAAATGCGCTATCCGGTCACAGGGCGCAGGTTCCCGGAGCTGAAGCCCCGGAGCATCATTGCGGCCACGACGGGCCCGGAGGGAACCGTTCAGCCCTTCCGCATTTATCGGATCACAAGCCCCCTGCAGGGAGTATGCACGATTTATGCCCGGCATATTGCATATGACCTGATGGGACATACCTGCGATGCGTTTACCGCTGACGGCATTTCTGAGGCGGTGGCGCAGATCCAGGACGGAGCTGTTATACAGCCCCACGGTTTTGCCATTTCCACGGATCTTACGGTGGCCACACCCTGTGTGGTTCCCGCACCCCGAACCGTCTGGAGTATGCTGGGCGGGCAAAGGGGCAGTTTGCTGGATGTGTATGGGGGAGAATGGGACTTTGACGGTTTCTCCCTTACCCTGCGGGAACGGATCGGCATGGACAACGGCGTGACGGTCCGCTACGGGAAAAATCTGCGGTCGTTGGAGCAGGATGAAAACCTGGCCAACACCTGGACGGCGGTTCATCCGTTCTGGCTCAGCCCGGACGAGGATGTTTGCGTCACACTGCCCGAAAAAACGGTGCCCACCGGAACCTTTGATTATACGCGGGTAATGATTCTGGATCTGTCGGCGGAGTTTGGGGAAGCCCCCACCGAGGCGCAGCTTCGCTCCCGGACGAAAAGTTATATCAGTTCCAACAAGGTCGGGATCCCCGATGTGGGGCTTACCGTGGATTTTGTGCCGCTGGAGCAGACGGAGGAATACAAGGACCGGGCATTTTTATCTGCCGTTTACAAGGGCGACACGGTGGCCGTAGAGTTCCCAACGGCCTATGATCCCAACACCGGCGAGCCCAGGGCATTTGTCACGGCTTCGAGCCGGGTGGTGGAGACGGTGTGGCTTCCAATGGAAGATCGGTACAAGTCTATCCGGCTCGGCAAGAAACGGGCCAATTTCGTCAGCACGCTGGTGCAGGTCCAGAAGGATGTGAGCTGGCTGATGACCAAAAGGAGTTGAGTCAATGGAAGTAATTCATGCGTTACAGGCAAATCTGACCGCACCGGGGAACGGTCCTGTGCTGCACATGATGCAGCATGACGGCTCGCGGCAGATCACCGCGCAGCTGTATGCCGGGACTGCTGTGTGGGCGGTTCCGGAGGGAGTCACCGCCGGGATTGGCTATACCCTCCCGGACCGGCAGAGCAGTTATTATGAGATTTTAAGCGACGGCACGGCGGCCTGCACCATCGTGGGGAACACGGTAACCGCTGTGCTGGCTCCCGTTCTGACCAGCATCGCCGGGGAGACGAAGGTCAGCATCATCCTGACAAAGGACGGCATCCAGCTTAGCACCTTCCCCTTCCGGATCCGGGTGGATGCACGGCCGGGCGAGGTAAACCCCGGCGCGCAGCCGGATGCCGCTTCCCCCTTTGTCGGTAAGCTGTATTATGGCGGAAATTCCGGTTTCGCCATCCCCCTGGGCCTGGGAGACGGCGTCCGGGTGGAGCAGAATGAGGATGGGAGTCTGTGGCTTATCGTTGAAGGCGGCAGTGGCGGTGGCATTTCCACGGAGACGGCCAATATCATGATAAGCAAGCACAACAGCTCCAACCTGGCACACAGCGACATCCGGCTGCTAATCCAGGGATTGACTACCCGGCTCAATACCCTGGCCAACAGCGACGATGTGGAGCTGGATCAGCTGGCGGAGATCGTGGCGTATATCAAGAGCAACAAATCGCTCATCGATGCCGTCACCACCAGCAAGGTTTCTGTGACAGATATCGTCAACGATCTGACCACCAATCTCAGTAACCGCCCCCTGAGCGCCGCCATGGGCATGGAGCTGAGGGATGTGCAGCGGGATCTGGAGGCTGGGAAGGTTTCTGTTGCGGATATTGTGGACAACCTGGTGACTCTTGCTCACGACAAGCCCTTGAGCGCTGCCATGGGCGTGTCTTTGGCCGGGGATATCGGCAGTTTGTGGGCGTCGATGCCCAAAAAGGTCAGCCAGCTCCAGAACGACAGTGGCTATCTGACGGAGCTGGAGATTGCATCCAGGGTTACCCTGGGGATGCATACGGATGGGCTGCTGTATCTGTTTGTGGACGGTACGCCCGTCGGTACCGGGATCGAACTGCCTAGCGGTGGCATCAGTGGTTATATTGATAGCGCCAACAACATCATCATCACAAGTCTGCCCGACGGCAGCTACACCGTTCGCTATGAGATGGAGGACGGCAGCACCGTGGACATCGGGGCGCTGGTGGTGGGTGCCGTGGGGCCTGCGTACACCAATTTGGCGGAGCCCCGGCCTGAGAACACCACGGACTATACCATCTGGTGCAGCAATGCCCGCATGGGCAGCAACGGTACTCCTGCGGCAAACGAGGGGTACACCTGCACAAACTTTTTTGCCCTGGGCAACGGTGATGTCATCCGAATCAAGGGCTTCAAAATCGAGCGCGTGGGGCTGTATAGCTCCGATAAAGCTCCTCTCCCGAGCGGTGTCAGCGGACTGGCTGCTCTGCAGACGAACAGCTACATCAAGGCAGGTTACAGCCAGACGGATGACTTTACGACATTTACCGCCAACAACGGAAACATTGCCTATGCCCGTCTGTCCGGCTGGGTCAACGGCACCGCCGAGGAGGTCATCATTACCAAAAACGAGGATATCACATAAGGGGGTAAAGGCATGAGATACCAGTACACAGGGCTCATTCCCCAAAACATCGCCCCCGCAGGATCCAACAGAATCGGTGTGTATGACGCAGGTGGAAAGCAGGTCTTCAACATTTCTCTGGGGCGGCTGGCACGACCACAGGGCGCAAAGTTGTTTTCATTCGGATTGGTTTCGGACATTCACGTCAACGAGAATCGTACAGAGACCTCCACGCATTTCGACAACGCCCTCTCGTTTTTCGAGGAGCAGGGGTGTGCGTTCTGCGCCCATGCCGGGGACATGACCAACATCGGATTCTGGTACAATGCCGGGGACACGGAGATCTACCTGGGGCAGTTTGCCGAGTATAAGCGCATCTGCGATTTGCACAGCATTCCCGTCTATGGGATCTGCGGCAACCATGAGAACTACAACAAGTCCATCACGGAGAATCTGACGGAGCTGGAGCAGTACACCGGGCATGGGCTGTACTACACCATAGAACAGGGCGACGATCTGTTCATCTTCGTGGGCCAGCCTGCCAATTCCAGTCCGACGATGAACGATGAGGAATTTGTGTGGCTCAAGGGGCTGCTGGAAGGGAACCCCGGCAAGAGGTGCCATGTGTTCACCCACTTTTTCGTGAAGGATGACAGTGGCAGCACGAAAAACTGCTACACCTGCGCTTTCGGCAGCAGAGAGGCGGAGTTCAAGGCGCTGATGGCGGCCCACGGGCGGGCCATCCACTACCACGGCCACAGCCACATCATGCTCCAGTGCCAGGAAATCGACGAGGCCACCAACTACACCGAAAAGAACGGCTTTCCATCAGTGCATATCCCGTCTGTGGGGGAATCCCGGAACGTGGTGCAGCTTGACGACGGGACCTGGACACGGGTCACTGAGGGGCTGTGCAGTCAGGGGTATGTGGTGGATGTGTATGACAGCTACATCATCCTGAATGGCTGGGATTTCCTCAATGGGGAATGTGTGCCATTGGGGACAATCATCATCAACAAATGAACCCCACCGGGAGTCGGTGGGGAATGAAGGAGGAAATGAACATGGAAGAGAAGCTGTTGGATCTGAGGGTTGCCATCGCCGCCGCATTTGCGGCAATGGGTGCGTTCCTCGGATGGCAGGGGGTGCTGGGGGTGGTCTGGATCATCTTTGTGTGCGCAGACTGGGTCAGCGGCACGTGGGTGGCTAGAAAGACTGGCACCTGGTCTAGTGCTGCGGCCAGGGAGGGCGCGATGCACAAGGCTGGGATGTTGCTCGTGGTGATCGTGTCCCTGATTCTGGACCTGGGTATGACCGTTATGTGCGCCAACATCCCCATCGGATGGGACTGGCCCTGGCTGGTATGCCCGCTGGTGCTTGCGTGGTACATCCTGACGGAGGCGGGCAGCATCCTGGAAAATGTGCTGAAGCTGGGGGCGGATGTGCCGCCCTGGTTGACCGGCACGGTCACACTGGCGCTGAAGGTGCTGAATAAGCAGGGCGAGGAGATTGCGGACAAGATCGCCCAGGACAAACGGGAACAGGAGGGTATCGATCATGATTAAGTACGCAACTGAGCTGGAGGCGCGTCTGGGATTTGTGGCCCGTTTTGCCCGGTTTGCTGCTATCAAAGAGGGCAGCGCAGAACATAAGGCTCTGGTAACCGCCTACAATGCCGCTACGGACGGCTACAATATGACCGTCAATGATCCGTGGTGCGCGGCATCCATCAGCGCTGTGGCGGCACTGGAGGGCTACAAGAAGTTCCCCCTGGAATGTTCCTGCTCCCGGATGCTAGCGAAGTCGCAGAAAAATGGCATCCATGTGGAGAAGCGGGGCTATCGTCCTATGGTGGGAGACTGGCTCATCTACGACCTGGATCTGAAGGGCAGCACCACCGACCATATCGGTGTCATCATCGGCATCGATGGTGATGATCTGTGGGTGCTCGAGGGCAATTTCGGCAACACCGTTAAGACCCGTGCTATCCGGTATGCTGATCCTCGGATCAGCTACATCATCTGCCCCGACTACAAGGAGCGGGTTATGCTCCAGAAGGAGGAAGCTATTATGGCGCATTACAAGACTGTGTCTGAGGTACCTGAGTTTGCGCGGCCTACCATCGCAATGCTGGTGGATCGCGGTCTGCTGCTGGGTACCGACATCGATGATCTCGGTCTGACCGATGAGCTGGTGCGTACACTGGTGATTCTGGACAGAGCCGGTGCGTTTATCAGCAAGACCTAAGAAGTAAATACGAAGCCCGGAGCAGTTCAAAATGAGCTGTTCCGGGCTTTTATTCGTTTCGACGGCGCAGACCATGACTCCCCTCCCCCATTGACTGTGTTACAGATTTGTTGCAAACTGAAAAAATACAGCCCAAAACAACAAACTACA
>JAFWAZ010000152.1 GCA_017507425.1 Oscillospiraceae bacterium
CGTCGACCACTGCGCCCGATTGTGACACTCCTCTACAGTGGCCGGTCTGGCTGCAAGTCTTGGCAGTGGTGCAATGACCAACTGCGTTACCGAAATCAAGGAAGCCGATGTGATCTTCGTCACCGGCTCCAATACCACCGAAAACCATCCCGTTATGGGTATGTACATCCGTCAGGCAAAGAGAGCCGGTAAGAAGCTCATCGTTGCCGACCCTGTCCGGATCCCTCTGGCTGAGATCGCAGACGTCTATCTGCAGATCAACCCCGGCACCAGCGTTGCCCTGAGCAACGGCATGATCCACATCATCTTCGCCGAGGGCCTTGAGGACAAGGAATACATCGAAAAGCACACCGAGGGCGCCGCTGAGCTGCGGGAGTTCGTGAAGGAATACACCCCCGAGCGCGTGGCCGAGATCTGCGGCATTGACGTGGAGGATCTGAAGAAGGCCGCCCGTCTGTATGCCACCAACCGCTCCTACATTGCCTACGCAATGGGCATCACCCAGCACACCAACGGCACCGACAACGTGCTCAGCTGCTCCAATCTGGCGCTGGTCACCGGCAATCTGGGCAAGAGAGGCACCGGTGTCAACCCCCTGCGCGGTCAGAACAACGTGCAGGGCGCCTGCGACATGGGCGCGCTGCCCACCGATTACCCGGGTTATCAGAAGGTCTTCAACCCCGAGGTGCAGGCCAAGTTTGAAAAGGCATGGGGCGTTCCCCTGAATCCCGTCAAGGGCCTGACCGTCACCGAGACCATCCCCGCGATCCTCCATGACAAGGTCAAGCTGCTGTACATCATGGGTGAGAATCCCATCGTTTCCGATCCCGATACCGCCCACGTCAAGGCAGCGCTGAGCAAGGCCTTCGTGGTGGTTCAAGACATTTTCCTCACCGAAACCTGCGAATACGCCGACGTGGTCTTCCCCTCCAACGCCTTCGCAGAAAAGGACGGCACCTTCTCCAACACCGAGCGCCGGGTCCAGCGTGTCCGTCAGGTGGTCCCGCCCAAGGGCGAGTGCCGCGACGACTGGTGGACGCTGATGCAGATCATGAACCGCATCGGATACCCCTGCCACTACGATAAGGTGGAGGATATCTTCAATGAGCTGCGTACCGTGACCCCCTCCTACGCGGGCATCACCTATGAGCGCATCGAAAAATGCGGCATCCAGTGGCCCTGCCCCAATGAGGAGCATCCCGGTACTCCCATCCTCCACGCAAACGGCCCCATCCGAAACGGCGGCAAGGGTCTGCTGAAGTGCCTGACCTGGCAGCCCTCTCCCGATGTGGGCGATCCCGAGTATCCCTACATCCTCAACTCCAGCCGTATCCTGTACCATTACCACACCCGTACCATGACCGACCGTACCCGGGCCATCCACTTCACTGCCCCCAGAAAGTGGATCGAGCTGTGGCACGAGGACGCCATGGAGTTGGGCATCACCGAGGGCGAGTGGATCAAGGTGTCCTCCAAGCGCGGCAGCATCTACGCCGAGGCCCGGATCGTGGATACCCTCCAGCCCGGTGTGGCATGGATGCCCTTCCACTATGCCGAGGGCGCCAACGTCCTGTCCGATTCCCACCATCTGGATCCCGTTTCCAAGATCCCCGGCTACAAGCAGATCGGCATCAAGATCGAAAAGATCGACGCGGAGACTGCCGCAAAGCTCACCGCCGAGGCACTGGAGGCCGAGCGCGCCTACTATGAAAACGAGGAGCCCATCCGCATCCGCTTCAAGGAGCAGTCCGCTGAGGAGCTGCTGTAAGAAATCCTTTTCCGGGAGGAGCCTTCCTCCCGGAACCACATAAGAAAGAGGTAAAAACCATGTATGAAGTTTATGCCGGACTTTTGAAGGAAGACATTCAGCTGACCATCGACGGCCAGCGCGTGTCCTGCCCTCCCGAGTCCTCCATTCTGGAAGCTGCCCGTCTGAACAACATTGAGATCCCCACCCTGTGCTACCTGAAGGGTCTGACCGCCACCGGTGCCTGCGGCATCTGCGCCGTTGAGATCATCGAGGACGGAAAGCCCGTCATCCGCCGGGCCTGCCGCTACCGCGCCAAGGACGGCATGGTGGTCCGCACCCATACCCCCGAGGTTCTGGCCTACCGCCGGGAGCGCCTGACCGAGATTCTGGACAAGCATCCCAACGACTGCCTGACCTGCGCCAAGACCGGCGGCAACTGCCAGCTTCAGCTGGTTTCTCAGCTGCTGAACGTCAACCCCACCGAGCGCAAGGTTCGCGGCAAGGGCATCGACGACTCCAGCCCCGCCATGATCCGCGATCTGGACAAGTGCATCGCCTGCGGCCGCTGCGTCAATGTCTGCAACGAAGTGCAGCACATTGGCATCTATGAGATGAAGTATGACGAAGCCACCGGCGACAAGTACGTGGACACCAAGAAGGGCGTCAAGCTGAGCGCCACCGCCTGTATCAACTGCGGCCAGTGCGTCAAGGTCTGCCCCGTGGGCGCCCTGACCGAGAAGGACGCCATCCAGAGAACGCTGGCTGCGCTGGACGACGTGAACACCACCGTGGTCTGGCAGATGGCTCCCGCCATCCAGAACACGCTGGGCGAGGAGTTCTATATGCCCGCCGGCACCGACGTGACCAAGAAGATCGCCGCTGCCATGCACCGTCTGGGCGGCTATGCCTTCACCACCGATTTCTCCGCTGACCTGACCATCATGGAGGAGGGCACCGAGTTCATCGACCGCGTCACCAACGGCGGCGTGCTGCCCATGATGACCTCCTGCTGCCCCGGCTGGATCAAGCACATGGAGTACAACTACCCCGATCAGCTGGACCATCTGTCCTCCTGCAAGTCTCCCCAGCAGATGTTCGGCGCTCTGGTGAAGAATTTCCTGCCTGAGAAGATCGGCGTTGCCAAGGAGAACATCTTCCACGTTTCCATCATGCCCTGCGTGGCCAAGAAGTACGAGCACAACCGCGAGGAGATGAGCGGCGATGTGGATGCCGTCCTGACCACCCGTGAGATGGCCAAGCTGATGCGCCTGAAGGGCATCAATCTGGCAGCCCTGCCCGATGAGGAGTTCGACGACTTCATGGGCGAGGGCACCGGCGCTGCCCGCATCTTCGGCACCACCGGCGGTGTTATGGAAGCAGCCCTGCGTACCGTGGTGTGGAAGCTCACCGGCGGCAAGGTGGACCAGATCGAGTACACCGCCGTCCGCGGCTACCGCGGCGTGAAGGAGGCCTCCGTCTTCATCGGCGATCTGGAGGTCAAGGTCGCCATCGTCAACGGCATCGGCAACGTCTGGCCCATCATGGAGGACATCCGCAAGGGCGAGTGCCCCTACCACTTCATCGAGGTCATGGCCTGTCCCGGCGGCTGCCTGAACGGCGGCGGCGCACCTCTGGTCCGGGATCCCGCCAAGGTCGCCGAGCGTATGAAGAAGATGTACGAGTCCGACGAGAACAACAAGATCCGCCGCTCCCACGAAAACGTGCAGGTTCAGAAGCTCTATGAGGAGTTCCTCCACGAGCCCTGCGGCCATGTTTCCCATCATCTGCTGCACACCCACTATGTGGACCGCAGCGGTGAGGTCAAGTAATCGGAGGTAGTTCCATGGCATACATCATCACCGAGCGCTGCGTCAAGTGCGGCGCCTGCGAGTCCGAGTGCCCCAACGGCGCCATCGTGGAAGAGGAGAAGAAGTTCACCATCGACTACGTCAAGTGCGTCGAGTGCGGCAACTGCATCGACAACTGCTATAACAAGGCCATCGACGAGATTTAACATACCATAAGCCACGCCCCATTGTCGGCAACTCGACAATGGGGCTGTTCTTTCCTCGAGCCTGTGATTTGATCTATAAGTAATATTTATAAATAAATTGATAAAAATATATTGATACAAAAAACGCACTATGGTATACTCTGGAAGTATCGAATAAAACCCGATGAAAACCAAGGAGGCGTACATCATGAATTCAATTTCCAACACACTTTCCCCCCAGCAGATCGTTGCTGCAAACATTGCTGCTGCAAAGGGTAAGGCGCAGCTTCCCCTGCTGCGCATGATTCTGCTGGGGATGTTTGCAGGTATGTTCATTGCCTGCGGTGCATCAGCCAGTTCTGTGGCTATGCACGCGGTCAGCAATGTGGGTCTTGCCCGTCTGGTGGCGGGCTGCATATTCCCCGTGGGTCTGATGATGATCGTATTCGTCGGCGGTGAGCTGTTTACCGGTGATTGCCTGATGGTTATGGGCTGTCTGAACCGGGAAATCCGACTGATCGATATGCTGCGGGTTCTGACTGTGGTGTTTCTGAGCAACTTTGTGGGTGCGGTTGTGATGGCGGCTATGGTCAGCACAACTACCCAATTCGGCTTCACCGGCAATATGCTGGGTGCTTTCACCATCAAGGTAGCCATGGGCAAGATCAATATGAGTTTTGGTACCGCCTTCGTTTCCGGCATTTTGTGCAACATCTTTGTCTGTGTCGCAGTCCTCATGGCTGCTGCCGCACAGGATATTGCCGGTAAGGTCTGGGCGATTTTCTTCCCCATCATGGCCTTTGTGGTCAGCGGCTACGAGCATTGTGTGGCCAATATGTATTACGTTCCCGCCGGGATCTTTGCCGCCGCCAATGCCGACTATGCCGAAGCAGCCATGACTGCTTATGGCTACACCGCAGCCCAGATGGAGTCTTTGAATTGGGGGAATTTTCTGGTGAACAATCTGATGCCCGTGACTCTGGGCAATATCGTCGGCGGTATGATTTTTGTGGGTCTTCCCCTGTACCTGATCCATGCGGAAAAAATCAAGGCAGAGTGTGTATGATTGCAACTGTTTCTGAAAAAGTCCAGCCCTTCGGGGCTGGACTTTTCGGCTAAAATATGGTTAAATATTTAGGTAAGATCATTAAAAGAGGGGATATACTTGAAACGGTTGAACGATTTGCCGGAGCGTTCCTTTCTGAAGCTGTTTTTCCTGTTCTTCAGTCTCAGCTTCCTGACGGCGGCGTTTTTTATGCCGGATCGGGGGGATATGCTGCCGGGGCTGCTGCGGATCCTGTCTCAGCCCACCAAGGCGTACACCAACTTTTTCGCGGTGGGCGGCTTTGCGGCCACCTTTCTGAATATGGGTCTGGTGGGTCTGTGCTGCACGGGCATGTACTGCCTGCCGGGCAAGAAGGACAACTCCACCGCCACGCTGGTGACGATCCTGACCACCGGCTTCGGCTCCTGGGGCATCCACATTCTGAATATGTGGTTTCCCATTCTGGGCGTGGTGCTCTACTGCATCATCAAGAAGGAGCGGTTCGGCGACCACACCAACGCCATGCTCTTCTCCACCGGCATCGCACCCTTTATTTCCGAGTTTATGGTTCGCTATCCCCATGCGGAGGTGGTGGGATTCCGGTTCGGCGGCGTGCTGCTGGCGCTGGCGGTGGGCATCGCCGTGGGTGTGTTTCTGCCCGCCGGTCTGGACAATTCTCCGCTGGTGCACAAGGGCTACGACATCTATTCCGCTGCGCTGCCCGTGGGTATGTCGGCGCTGCTGCTGCAGGGATTTCTGTACCGGGCGGTAGGCGTTCCCGTGCCGCTGGCGGTGGCGGATATCACCGTGACCTCCCGAGCCATCGCCAACACCTTCTGCATGTGTCTCTTCGGCTCCTGCGTTCTGATCTCTCTGCTGATGGGCTGCACCCTCGGGGAATACCGGAAAAGCATGGACGAGCCGGAGTTTGTCCGGAATTTCTCCGCCACCTACGGCAATCGGGTGATGCTGATGAATGTGGGCCTGTACGGCCTGTATATCCTGATGTACTACAACCTCATCGGGGCGCCCTTCAACGGAATCACTTTCGGCGTCATGTTCTGCATGCTCTCCACCTGCAACTCCGGTTCCCATCCGGGAAATATCTGGCCCATCATGCTGGGCTATGCGCTGGCCTCCCACGGAACCCGGCTGATCTCCGGTCTGCTGGGGGTGCCCTTCGTCCAGACGCTGGATGCCCAGAACATCATCGTGGGCATCTGCTACGCCAACGGCCTGAGTCCCATCAGCGACCACTACGGCTGGCGCTACGGTATGGCGGCATCGGTGATGCACTTCTTCCTTGTGACTACCATCCCTCTGCTCCACGGCGACATGTGCCTGTACAACGGCGGCTTTACGGCGGCGCTGGTTTGTCTGCTGATGGTTCCGGGTCTGGAGCGGCACTTCCGGCCGAAGCTGGAACGCCGCGCCCTGCGGAAAGCCAGAAAGAAAGCGAAAACGGAATGAAAAAAGCTGACTCCCAAAGAGTCAGCTTCAGACTGCAAAAAACCTTCTGGCGCGGGAGCGCCTAATCGCTTCTCCCGGGGAGAAGCTGTCGCCAATCGGCTCTTCGGAACCGATTGGGGACTGAAGAGGAATGCGGGCAGAAATCTGAACATTTGTAAAATGTCCAGACTTGCACCTATTTTCGGAATATGTCCAACATTTCTGCAAGTCTTTGGATGTTGCTGACTTTGAGCTTTCCGCCCGCATTCCTCTTCCGACCTCGCTTCGCTCGGCCACCTTCCCCCCGGGGGAAGGTTTTTTGACAAGCTCAAGCTGACTCCCGAGGGAGTCAGCTTTTTTGCGCTCAAAGGAGGGATGCGATCAGCAGATAGATCAGAGTTGCGCACAGACCCAGACAGAACAACACCAGACCGAAGGACAGGCTGCGGCCGATGACCGTGACATTTTCCTTGAATGCGGCGTACTTCAGAACCAGCCAGTGCTCCAGATCCTTCCGGTGCTCGTGGTGGCGCCAGACGGTCTTGTTCAGGGCCTCCTCCAGCAGGTTCAGAGCCACACCGGCGGCATGGGTCAGGGCGTTGCCCTCCTCCAGCTCACCCGGCTGGGGGCTGTCCCGGTAGACAGTTCTGCGCAGCAGGACCGCCGTGCCGTCGGCGAGGATGTCCATGATACCGGCGACAAATGCGCCGATTTTCGGCAGCACTCCCGCCAGAAGATCCGGGCCCCGATCCAGAATCACACAGATCCCCCCGAAAACCTTGGGCAGGAGCGTCTGGATCAGGGGTCTGTAAATGCGTTCCTCCAGATCCAGCCATGCGGGCCATCTGTCCACATAGGCTCCGTTTTTCATCATCCATCCCCGGACCACGGCGAAATACACGAGGGCGCCGATGACGATGGAGATGATGCTGCCCTGCAGATTGGCCCATGTGAAATAGTGGACGGCATGACCGGCGTGACGGACGCCGAGGAATCCCTGTGCGGCATCGGCAAGACGATCCATGGTCAGGCCGGGCAGGGCACCCATCACCGGGATCAGCACTGCCGCAGCCGTCAGGGCCACGGCGCCGATGGGCCTCCAGCAGGGCTTTTTGGCGTCGTAGGCGGCCTGAACCGCGGGATCCCGGTTTTCCTCCAGAAAGACGGCGGTGAAGAGCTTGCACATATAGGCGACGGTCAGACCGCCGCTGATCAGGAAGATCCACTCCATGGCCCTGACGGTACCAACGGAGAAAAGGAAAGTGGGAATATGCCCATGCTCCAGCGCGTGGATATACTCCACAATGCCCTCGTGGAGCAGGGTCTTGCTGATATAGCCGCTCCAGCCGGGGATGCCGCCGATACCCAAGGCACCCATGAGATAGCACAGCATGAGCAGGGGCTTGTTCCGTCCAAAGCCCCGGATCTCATTCAGCTCCAGCTTGTGGGTATTCTGGTAGATCACGGCAGCAACGAGGAACAGGATCAGCTTGAACAGGGAGTGATTGACCATGTGCAGGAAGGTTCCCCGGGCGGCGAGGGTGTTCTCCTCGCCCAGAAGCACCAGCATGCCCACGCCCACCAGAATGAATCCGATCTGGGAGACGGAGGAACAGGCCAGTGTACGCTTGAAATTGACGGAGAACAGGGCCAGCAGAGCGCCCCAGAACATGGTGATGACGCCGATGAGCAGCACGAGGCTTCCCCAAAGCCCACTGTGGACGAGGATATGGCAGCTGATGACCAGAATGCCGAAGATGCCGGTTTTGGTCAGGATGCCCGAGAGCAGTGCGGAAGCGGGGGCGGGGGCCACCGGATGGGCCTTGGGCAGCCAGATGTGGATGGGGAATGCACCGGCCTTGGCGGCGAAGCCCACGAACATGCAGATTGCGGCGGGCCAGAGATCCTTTCCGGCGCAGGCGGCGGGGAGCTCGGAGATGACCAGCGTGCCCGCCTGATGGTACAGCAGGAAAAGTCCCATCAGCAAAACCATGCCGCCGATGACGGCCACGGCCAGATAGGTGCTTCCGGCCCGGAGGGCGGCCTCGGATTCGTCCTGCGCCACCCAGACGTAGGAGCACAGGGACATGATCTCGAAGAACACGAAGGTGGTATACAGATCCGCGGACAGGAAAACGCCGGCGGTGGCGCCCAGCGTGATCAGCTGGAACAGATAGTACCGGTTCCGGTTTCGGTAATGGGCGAAATACTCCGGGGAAAGCAGGCCGGTGATCAGCCACATAAAGGCGGCGATGGCGGTATAAATGCTCCGGAAGCCATCGGCGGTAAAGCGCAGGCCGAAGCCGCAGATGCCCGGAACGGTGGTGTCCCCGCCGGGGCAGAACAGCAGGCCAAGACTCAGAAGGAATTCGGCAGAGACGGTGAGCCAGACAAATCTGTCCCGCCAGAGCTTGCTTTTTCTGCCGATCAGATAGGAAAGGAGCGCTGCGGCCATGGGGCCGAATACCAACAGGCAGCTTAAAATGTCCATGTTACAGCTCCTTTCTCAGAGGGTCCCCAGCGCCACGGCCCGGAAAAAATCGATCAGGGGCGCGCTGAACAGACCGAGCACCACCGTGGCTGCGGCGCAGAGCACCAGCGGCAGACACATCTGCCAGCCCGGGTCTGTGACGGCGGCAGGGGCTTCCAGATCCGCAGGGGGGAAGAATGCCCGCCGGACGATGCTCAGCATATAGATGGCGGTCAGCAGGGCCGAGAGCATCAGACCGGCAACGCCCAGATAGGCCAAGGGATTGCCGCTGTTGACCGCGGCCTCGGTCAGGTTCCACTTGCTGATGAAGCCAGCAAGACCGGGGACGCCCATCAGGCCGAGGGCGGACACGGTGAAGGCACCGAAGACCAGCTTCATGCGCCTGCCCATGCCGTCCATCTCATAGACGAAGGATTTTCCGGTCTGGTGCATGAAGGCGCCGGCGCAGAGGAAGGACGTGATCTTCATGAAGCCATGGAACACAAAGTGGGCCAGCGCGCCCACAAGGCCCTGAGGGGTCATGACCGCGGCGCCGAAGAGGATATAGCTCAGATTACTCACCGTGGACCAAGCCAGACGGCGCTTGATGTGGCTCTCCTTGACCGCACGGCTGCAGCCGTAGACGATGGTAAACACGGTGAAAATCAGGCACAGGTTCTGCACCCAGGAGCCCCGCAGAAAGTCCGTGCCGAAGCTGTAGTAGGTCAGCCGGATGATGGCAAAGGCGCCGGCGTTGACCACGGCCACCGCGTGGAGCAGGGCCGTGACCGGCGTGGGGGCCACGCCCGCCTGAGGCAGCCAGCCCGACAGGGGGAAGACGGCCGCTTTCACGCCGAAGCCCATGAAGGAGAACAGATAGATCCAGCGAAGCAGTGCTCCGTGGCGGGCCAGTGTGTCGGCGGAGAATACGCCGCCCAGCATAAACTCGCAGGTGTCGCCGTAGACCATCAGGAAAATCATGCCCATCAGGGCAAAGGCGGCGCCGCCGATGGAAACATACAGGTAATTTCGGACGGCCAGAATGGCCTCACGGGTCAGGGTGTGCATCACGAGGGGAACGGTCACCAGCGTCAGCAGCTCGTAGAAGAAATACATGGACAGCATATCCGACGCAAATGCGATGCCCAGCGTGATGCCGTAGGTCACGGTGTAGAACAGGAAGAAGGACTTTTCGTGGGCCTCGCCGTGCATGTACTCGAAGGCATACAGAGTCGCCAGCGGCCACAGCAGGGCAATCAGTCCGGCAAAGACCATGCTCATGCCGTCGATCTTGAAGGAAATGGAGAGGTCGTTGACGAAATGGACCACATGGAAGGTCTCCGTGGTCCCGCCGGGCAGCAGCGCCCAGACAATGACCGAGGTGGCAGCCACCACGGTTTCGATATAGGCGAGCATCTGGCTGCGCTTGCGGAAGGGGAGCAGGGGGATGCCGATGCCGCCCAAGATTGGCAGCGCGATGGCCGCCAGAATCCAATATTGACTCATAGCCGCCACTCCTTACAGGTTGGTGCCGGCCAGCGCGGCGATCCAGTCCGTCAGAGGATTCGGGAAGATGCCCAGCAGCACAGCCAGCGCCGCCAGAATCAGCAGGGGGATCAGCATGGTCAGATTGGGCTCCCGCTTTTTCAGACCGTCATAGGGAAAATCTGCACCGGGCAGAAAAGCGCTGACCGTGATGGGCAGCAGATAGCCGGCAGTCAGCAGGGCGCTGACCAGAAGAACCACAGGTCCCAGCCAGGAGAAAACAGGGATCCCGGAATCCAGCGAACCCACGGCCAGATACCACTTGCTGATAAAACCGCTGGCGGGGGGAATGCCGATCAGGGCGGCGGAGGCGAAGGTATAGCACCAGACGGTGACGGGCATTTCCTTGCCGATGCCCCGCAGATCCTCCACGTTGGTTTTGTGGGTCTTGTAGATGATGGCGCCGGCGCAGAGGAACAGACAGGACTTGATGACCGCGTGGAATACCACGTGGAGCAGGGCGCCGGTCATGGCACCGGGCTGCAGCAGGGACAGGCCGAAGAGAATATAGGAGGCCTGACTGACGGTGGAGTAGGCCAGACGCTTCTTCATGACCTTTTCCCGGTAGGCGAGCATGGATCCCATGAAAACCGTCAGCAGCGCCAGCGTCATCCAGACCGTCTGCACCCATGTTCCCCGGATGAAGTCCGCGCCGATCAGATAGAAAACCACGCGGATCATGCCGAGGACGCCCATCTTCACGATGATGCCGGACATGACGGCGCTGGCGGGGGCGGGGGCCACCGGGTGGGCCGTGGGCAGCCACGCGTGGAGGGGGAACATACCGGCTTTGACGCTGAAGCCGAGGATCATGGAGAAAGCCACCACCAGCATCCATCCCTCATTGCCGGCGACGGCAGCCGGATCCAGCGTACCGCCGGGCAGGAAGGACAGGGTGGACGCAAACCGGTTCAGGAAGAACAGGCCGAACAGCACCATATAGGCGCCGAAAAGGGAATAGAACAGGTATTTCAGGCCGCCCTGAATGGCCTCTCTGGTGCGGTTGTGGAGCACCAGCGGGAAAGACAGCAGGGTCATCAGCTCGTAGAACAGGTAGAAGGTCACCATGCCGCCGGCAAAGACCAGACCGTGGAGAACGCCGTGCACCATCAGGTAGAAACCGAAGAACCGCTGCTCCTCCTGCTCGTGCTTCATGTACTCAAAGGCGTAGAAGCCGGAGAGGACCCAGACCAGATTGACCACCACGGCAAAGAGTCTGCCCATGTCATCCAGTCGGAAGCACAGATCCAGATTTTTGCCGAAGGAGAACAGCATCAGCTCCGCTTCTCCTCCGAACACGACGCCCAGACCCAGCGCCGCCGTGGCGATCAGGCCTGCGCCGGTGACGGTCAGGAGGGCTTTTCGGCTGCCCCAGTCCCGCTTCAGCAGAATGCCAAGACCCAGCAGGACGGGGAAAAGAATGGATAAAATCAACATGCCACTTACCTCTTTATGCAAAGTGGTGCAGACCTTCCGTGATCAGGCCGATGATCGGCTGGGAGGCCATGCCCAAAATCAGATTAACGAGAATAAACAGGAAAACCGTCACGCAGTACAGCTTCTGCTCCGGGAATTTCAGGGTGAAGTAGCCCTTCTGCTGAACCTCTTCCCGGTTTGCGGGGGTGTAGATGCGCACCACCGTTTTCAGGAAATAGACGGCGTTCAGGACGGTACTGACGGCCAGAACGATGAGCGTGGGCAGCAGCTTCCAATTGGGCACCAGAACTGCGGCCTCGGCAAAGAGCAGCTTGCTGACGAAGCCGGAGAACATGGGAATGCCGACCATGGAAAGGGATGCCACCAGAAAACCCACGCCGGCGGCCCGGTTCCGGTAGCCGGAACCGGTGAGCTCGAAGAAGCTGCGGCTGCCGCCGGAAACATCGGTCAGACCGATGGCGGAGATGAACAGCAGAGATTTGGTGGCGCTGTGGACCAGCACATGGAAGACGGCGGCGATGACGCCTGCCTTCGTACCCAGTCCAAGGCCCATGTAGATGTAGCCGATCTGGGCCACCGAGGAGAACGCGATCATCCGGCGGATGTCCTTCTCCCAGATGGCACTGACGGAGCCGAAGATCATGCCGCACAGGCCGAACAGGAACAGCAGATTCAGAATATGGCTGTCGGCGATGTACTGAAAACCGATGACCCGATAGAAGATCTTGAACAGCAGGAAGATATAGCCCTTGGACACCAGACTGGACAGAATCGCGCCGGAGGATACCGTGGAATAGCCATAGGCGTCCGGCACCCAGGAATGGAAGGGGAACAGGGCGCTCTTGATGGCAAGACCCACGGTGAGCATGCCGATCATGATGAGCATGGGGATCCGGTAGGTTCCCGCAGCCATGATGGCGCTGACCTGCTGCCGGATGTTTTCCATCAGCAGATGGCCCGTCAGATCGTAGATCATGCAGATGCTCAGCAGGATCAGACCGGAGCCCAGCAGACTCATGATCATATACCGCACGGCAGCTTCGATGCATCGGCCGTTCTGGCGGACCATGATCAGGCCGCAGGCGGCGATGGTGTTGATCTCCACAAAAACGTAGGCGGTGAACAGGTCATTGGTGTAGACCAGCGCCAGCAGGGAGCTCAGCAGCAGATTGCAGAGAATGTAGTAAATGTTGTGCTTGGATCCCTCCACCTCGCCGGCCAGCTTTTTCCGGCCGCCCAGCAGGGACAGGAGCATGATGACGCTGAAGAACAGCGCCATCACCGCTTCCAGCACGCCCACCCGGAGCTCGTTGCCCCAAGGCGCGGGAAAATGGCCCATCATGTAGGTATAGCTGCCGATGCCGGAGGTCACCAGATACAGCAGCAGCCACCCGGACATGGCGATCACCAGCGTCAGCATTGCCGTATTCAGCCGCCGGGCCCATTTTCCGGGCAGCACCGAGGAAACCGTGCCGGAGAGCATGGAGAGCATAATGCAGAAGAAGGGGACATTCTGTACCAATGGCATCACAGGCCCTCCTTCCGAAGACGAATGGAGATCTCATCCAGATCCAGCGTGCGGTACCGCTTATACAGGCGGATGGTCAGGCTGAGCATCAGCGCGCTGACGGAAACGGAGACCACGATGCCAGTCAGCACCAGACCGCTGGGGATGGGATTGATGTAGGCCTCCACCTGCTGGATGCCGTTCACCACAATGGGCGGCATACGGCCGGCGATGTAGCCTTTTTCCGCCAGAAACAGATAGATGGCGGTGTCCATGATGTTGAAGCCGATGATCTTTTTGATCAGATTCTTCTGGAACAGCAGATTGGCGAAGCCGATGCCGAACAGGAGCATGGCCACGGCTTCGCCGTAGTTGGCAAGCAGATTTCCGCCCATATCAGAAGCCCCCCTTTCGAAACAGGGTATAAAAGGCGTACATGGTACAGGCGACCACCATGCCGACGCAGATATTCAGCGGCAGGATCAGACCGGAGCTGAGGATGGCGCCGGCTTCGCCCAGAGGGATGCCGCTGGGCAGATGGTTGGCGCCGGTGAAGAAGGAGTAGCTTTTGGCCAGACAGTAGAAGGCCAGCGCCACAAAGCTGATCCACTTGTAGGTCTTCTCGGTGAAGAAGCGGCTGAGTTTCTCGAAGCCGAAGGCATTGGCATACAGGATCAGGCCGGCGCCGATGATGGCGCCGCCGGAGAAGCCGCCGCCGGGGGAGATGTGGCCGTTGAGGATCACGTAGATGCCGTAGATGACGATGATGGGGAACAGCAGGAAGGTGACCCGCTGGAGGATGCTGTCATCCTTGGGCTCGTAATGCTGCTCCCGGCGCTGCTCTGCTTCCTCCTGCTGTTTGTCCTTCTTTTTGTCGCTGCGCAGGAGGATCAGCACGGTGCAGGTGGCGATGAACAGAACATTGGATTCTCCAAAGGTGTCGAAGGCGCGGTAGTCGAGGATCATGCCGGTGACGATGTTCACGGCGCCGGTGTCCTGCAGACCGTCTTCGATGTATTTTGCCGCCACCTCGTTGCTGGCGGGATTGTCCGGTGCGCCCACCGGGGGCAGGTAGGAAACCGCGGTCAGAAGCATCAGGATCAGCGCCAGACAGCAGGCCACCGAGACGGTTTTATAGAACATGCGGAAGATCCTGTAGACCTTGTTGTGCTTCTGGTCGTGGACCATCAAGATGACGGCGTCGTGATCCCGGCGGTGCTTGCGGATCAGCCGCTCGTTGGGTCGGCGGTCGGGCCGCTTCCGGGTTTCCATCACATCCGAAAAGGGATCGGTCTCGCCGCTGATCCACCGCAGCAGGCGGGTCAGGGGCTTTTTGTTGTATTCCTCCTCAGGAATCGGCTTGCTCATCGGGTTCACCTTCTTCCTTCATGGCGTGGATTTTTTTCAGAGTCACAAAAAACAGCAGACTGGTAACGCCTGCGCCCACGGCAGCCTCGGTGATGGCCAGATCCGGGGACTCCAGCAGGATCCAGATGATGGACATGACCAGACTGTAGGACATGAAAATCAAAATCGAATTCAGGAGGTTTCTGGAAAAACTCACCGAAACGGCACAGACCACCAGAAAGCCCAGCAGAAGATACTCAAAAATCAGCATAGCTCATCCTCCCATTTGTCCTCGGGCAGCTGGCAGTGCTCCGCCAGATGCTCGTTGGTCACCGCTTCCAGACGGGAGATCAGGTGCGAGGACACCGGCGAGGCCAGCCACAGAAACACGATGATCAGCGCCATCTTCAGAGAGGTGAAGTTGAAGCCGGAGAGCAGGATCAGACCCGTCATGGAGGCGCCGATGCCGAGAGTGTCGCCCATGGCTGCCGCATGCATTCGGTCCAGCACATACTTGAATTTGAAAACGCCGAAGATCTCCAGCATAAATACGCCCAGTCCCAGCAACAGCAGAACGATGCCCGCCCCGAAGCGGATCCATTCAAGAATTTGCATCATGGGTTCCTCCTTTCCTGTTTTCGTTCTCCTTGGCCTCCCGGTAGACACCGGTGTAGATCCGGGTCAAAACCACCACGGCAAGAAAGCTGATCATGGCGTAGATCAGACAGATATCCAGCAGGTATCCCTGATCCTTGACCACGGCCAGCAGGGCGATGATGACCATAACCAGAGTGCCCATCATGTTGACCGCCACCAGACGGTCGGCGATCCGCGGACCGATGACAGCGCGGATCAGACAGAGCACCAGCAGCAGCGCCAGTACGGACAGAATGCCGTAGAGCAGGGGGCTGTATTGTTGAATCAGTTCCACGGTCACATCTCCTCCATTTCTTTCAGCAGCCGGACAAAGACGGAATCCTCCATCCCCGCCGACAGGGATCGGTCCAGACAGTGGACCAGAAGGTCGTCGTCCGTCATGGACACCGTGATGGTGCCGGGGGTCAGGGTGATGGAATTTGCCAGAATGACCCGGGCGGTCTCGGATCGCAGATCCGTATGCACGTGGACGATCACGGGTTCCGTCTGCTCCTTCCGCGTCAGGATCAGCCGGAATACGGCGATGTTGGCCGCGATGATCTCCCGGATCAGATGGTACAGGTAATGAAAAAATGCGGGGATCCGTCTGTAAAAGCGCAGTTCCTTCTGCAGAGAGTAGTCCATGAACCGGCATACAAAGGCAAACACCGCAACAGCTGCGGCAACGCCGAACAGAGCGATCTCCAGCGTCAGTCTGCCGTTGAAGACGACCCAGACGAGGAAAAACAGCAAAAGCATTTTTTGGGCCTCCTATCCAAAGGTTTTGTAAGAAATACAACCACCATTCTAGCACTTTTGATTGAAAATTCAAGTGTTATGTTGGAAAAGATGGGCAAAAAACAGAGGAAAAACCCGGAAATGCAAAAAACCTCCGCGGCGCCTGCCGCAGAGGGAGAAAATGAAAAAATCGGGCGATCCGGCACCCGGAAGGGTACGGATCGCCCGACAGATTACAGGGGATTGGCCATCAGGCGCGCTCAGCGGCCTCGACCACGTGCTTCATCAGCACGGAGGTGGTGACAGCGCCGACACCGCCGGGAACGGGGGTGATGGCACCGACGATGGGCTCGACCTCGTCGAAGATGGCATCGCCGGACATGCCGCCCTTGCCCTTGGAGGTGATCTTCTCAGGGTTCCAGTTCATGGAAACGTCGATGACGACCTGACCCTCGCGGACGAAGTCCTTGGTCAGGGAGTTCAGGACACCGGCAGCGGAGATGATAATGTCAGCCTCGCGGCAGATGGCAGCGGGGTCAACGGTGCGGGTGTGGCAGACGGTGACGGTGGCGTTCTTGGCCATCAGCATCATGGCAGCGGGCTTGCCCACGACCAGAGAGCGGCCGATGACGACAGCCTTCTTGCCCTTGCAGTCGATGCCGTAGTGATCCAGGATCTCCATGCAGGCGGCGGGGGTGCAGGGAGCGAAGCCCAGACCCTTGGCACCCTCGAAGACACCGGCGTTGGA